>DASXRN010000445.1:0-3787 GCA_036506595.1 Polaromonas sp.
AGCCAGCGAGCGATCAATCTTGGCGGGGTCTCCCGACTGCACGGCGCGTTCGACTTCGTCATACATCACGGAGGCCTGCGCAGCCTGGTTGCGCTGCCAGTACTGATAGCCGTTCCAGGCCGCAACCGCACCGAAAACGGCAATCAGCGCCCAGGTAATCAGGTCGCCGTACTGCTTCCAGAAGTGCTTGAGTTCATCAAGCTGTTCCTGTTCTTCCAGATCGAGGTGTTTTGCCATAAAAGTCTGTTTGTTCTGCCCGATAACGGTGCGATTGAATTGGGGGTGATTGTAGAGGGCCAGGAAACCCAAACTGGGCGCTTAGCCAAGCAGGGTGTGCGCCCATGCGGCCACGTCGTCCAGGCGCTGAAGGCTTTGGACTTGCGCGCCTGCAACTTCGGGATTGGCTTTCTCCCCCCGCAAGGGTTTGACCGCGACGTGCCCGCCCTCAAGCTCGGTCGCACCGAAAATCAGTGCGAAGCGGGCACCGCTGCCATCGGCCTTTTTGAACTGCGACTTCATGCTGCCCATGCCCTCTACGCTGGCGCTGGCATGCATCTGCACGCTCACCCCTGCTGCGCGCAAGGCTTGCAGCGTTTGCAGCACGACCGGCAAGGCAGACGCCTCGGGAATCACCGCGTAGGCATCGGGCACGGGAAGCGCACTAGCCTCACCCTTCTTCTCCTCATTGTCCTTGATGAGCTCCAGCACGCGCTCGACCCCCAGAGCCCAGCCCACGGCCGGCGCTGCTTTTCCGCCCATCTGCTCAATCAGGTAGTCATAGCGGCCACCGGCGCAAATCGTGCCTTGTGCGCCGAGACGGTCGGTGACGAACTCGAACACCGTGAGGTTGTAATAGTCCAGCCCGCGCACCAAGCGTGGGTTGAGCGTCCACGCAATGTTGTTGGCATCGAGGATGGCCTTGAGGCCCTCAAAATGCGCCAATGACTGCGGCCCCAGAAAATCGATCAGCCGGGGGGCGCTTTCGACCACAGCTTGCATCGCCGGGTTTTTGGTGTCCAGAATGCGCAGCGGGTTGCTGTGCAAACGCCGGCGCGCCTCTTCGTCCAGCGCATCGGCATGTTGCTCGAAATGGGCAATGAGCTGGGCGCGATGCTGGGCACGCTCTTCGGGCTGGCCCAGGCTGTTGATTTCGAGGCGCCAGTCGCTCAGGCCAAGCTCCTTCCAGAGCGCGGCGGCCAGCAGAATCAGCTCGGCGTCCACCTCGGGGCCGGCAAAGCCCAGGGCTTCGGCGCCGATCTGGTGAAACTGACGGTAGCGGCCACGCTGCGGCCGTTCACGGCGGAACATGGGGCCCATGTAATAAAGGCGCTTGCCGCCCTCGTAGAGCAGGTTGTGCTCGGTGACCGCGCGAACCACACTGGCGGTGTTTTCCGGCCGCATCGTCAGGTGATCGTAGTCGCCGTATTTGTCCGAACGGTCTTCGAAGGAATACATTTCCTTTTCGACGATGTCGGTGACCTCGCCGATACCCCGCACAAACAGCTGCGTGTGCTCAAGAATCGGCGTGCGGATGTTGCGGTAGGCATAGCGCAACATCAGGGAGCGAACCTTCTCCTCCAGCCATTCCCAGCGTGCCGAATCCGGTGGCAGGATGTCGTTCATGCCTTTGACGGCAGTGAGTTTTTCTATTTTGGCCAAAGGCGATTTCTCCGTCTTGCCGGCATTCATTTTTTCAAGCATGGGTATCAGGCGGCTTCAGCGACGGTTTGCGTGCCAAAGCGTTTTTCAATGTAGTTTTCAACGATGACCTGGAACTCCTGCGCAATGTTGTCGCCGCGCAGGGTCAGTCTTTTCTCGCCATCAATAAATACCGGTGCGGCCGGCGCTTCGCCCGAGCCAGGCAGGCTGATGCCGATATCGGCATGCTTGCTTTCACCCGGGCCATTGACGATGCAACCCATCACGGCGACCTTGAGGCCTTCAACGCCCGGATACTGCTCACGCCAGACCGGCATCTGGGCACGCAGAAAGTCATCGATCTGCTTGGCCAGTTCCTGGAAGGTCGTGCTGGTGGTGCGTCCGCAGCCGGGACAGGCCGTCACACTCGGCACAAAGCTGCGCAGGCCCAGGGCCTGCAGGATTTCAGAAGCAATCACCACTTCCTGGGTGCGGGCCTCGCCCGGCTGGGGCGTCAGCGAGACGCGAATCGTGTCGCCAATGCCTTCCTGCAGCAAAATGGACAGCGCGGTTGCCGAGGCCACCGTGCCCTTGGTTCCCATGCCGGCTTCCGTGAGGCCGAGGTGGAGCGCGTAATCGCTGCGTCTGGCCAACTCACGGTACACCGAGATCAGGTCCTGAACACCGCTGACCTTGCAAGACAGGATGATCTGGTTGCGCCGCATGCCCATTTCCTCGGCACGCCGGGCAGAATCCAGGGCCGAGGTAATCAGCGCCTCGTACACGACCTGTTTGGCATCCCAGGGCGTGACACGCGCGCTGTTGTCGTCCATCAGGCTGGCCAGCAATTCCTGGTCAAGGCTGCCCCAGTTCACACCAATGCGCACGGTTTTGTTCCAGCGCATGGCGACTTCAATCATTTGCCCGAACTGCCGGTCGCGCTTGTCGCCCTTGCCGACGTTGCCAGGGTTGATCCGGTACTTGGACAGCGCTTCGGCACAGGCCGGGTAATCGGTCAACAGGCGATGACCGTTGTAGTGAAAGTCGCCAATCAACGGCACGTCGATGCCCATGCGGTCCAGTTGCTCCCGGACATGCGGCACGGCCGCGGCCGCCTCGGGGGTATTGACCGTGATGCGAACCATTTCGGAGCCCGCCAGCGCCAGCTCCTTGACTTGAATGGCGGTGCCGATGGCATCCACCGTGTCCGTGTTGGTCATGGACTGAACACGCACTGGCGCATCGCCGCCCACGGTTACAACGCGAGAGCCCCAGGCAACTTGCGCCTGGATGGAGCGTCGTGCTTTGGGAAAAGCCGACTCTATGGGGAGACAGGGCTGCACTATTTCACCTCGAATCGGGCTACGTTGTCTCTGGTTTGTGCGGTCAGGTCCAATGCCTTCCCACGTACCTGAACCTGCGTTGCATCGGCCCTGCCAACCACGGCGCGCAGCGGCAACACGCCGGACGCGCCAGCGACCTCGCCGGCAGCAAGCGTACGGCGCAGCACAACGGCCCCTTTTGCATCGGTAACCTCAACCCAGGACTCACCCTTGGTACTAAAGGTCACAATGCTGGCAGGTACCGCTTGCACGACCGGATTTGCCGCCGTAGCCGTAGCACTCAATGCCACAGTTGAATTGGCCACAGTTGCTGCGGGGGCAGTTGTAGGTGCAGAAACGGGGACTGCGGCCTGGGCAGGCAAAGGTAAAGGTGAAAGCGCGATGGACGTCAAAGATTCGGCGGAGGACGTCAAGCCTTCCGCAGGGGCTACACTGGCGACCGTTACCGCTTCGCCCGATGGGCCCGGCAATACCGCAGACTTGGCACTCTCTGCCGTGCTCGCGCCCACCACGGCCACTGACTCGGATGGTGGCTTGATGACTGGCAAGAAGATCAAAACCAGCGCGCCCATCAGCAAAGCCAGCACAGCAAGTACGGCAGGCCGCGAAACCTGTGCCAACATCGACGGCCCCGGACCATCGCCGGGTGAGCGAAAAGGCGTATTGATGCCCGAGCTTTTGGCTGTCAGCTTGGGCGCAGCGGTTTGAGGCAGACGCTCAAGTACCAGGGCAGGATCAAGCTTCAAGGTACGGCAAACGCTGGAGGCCAGAGCACGCACAAAAACCAGGTCAGGCAACAAATCAAA
>DASXRN010000446.1:0-4066 GCA_036506595.1 Polaromonas sp.
GCAACATGCCTCCGCCCACCTGGAAGCTCGCCAGCGAGATGCTGAAAAATTCCAGAATCTGCAGGCCAGCCAAGGCGCTGGTGGCGATGACCACAAACGCGCTGAACGACGCGGTGATGATGGTGCGCCGCCGCTGCGCGCTTGAAAAGCCCTGGGTATAGTGAATGAAAAAGGGCACGATGGCCAGCGGGTTGACGATGGCCAGCAAGGTTACAAGCGGTTTGAAGTCCATGTTCAGCGTCCTCCCGCGACGTCGAGCAATGCGCCTGTGGTGTAGCTCGCATTGTCGCTGAGCAGCCAGACAATCGATTCGGCCACCTCTTGGGCGCTGCCGGGGCGCTGCATGGGCACCTGCGGCGCCAGGTCCTGCGCGCGGTTGGGCAGGCCGCCCGAGGCGTGGATGTCGGTTTCTATGATGCCGGGGCGCACCGCGTTGACGCGAATGCCCTCGCTGGCGACCTCCTTGGCCAAGCCGATCGTGAAGGTGTCAATGGCGCCCTTGGCCGCTGCATAGTCCACATACTGGCCGGGTGCGCCCAGCCGGGCTGCGGCGCTGGACACATTGACGATGGCGCCGCCCGCGCCGCCATAGCGCGTGCTCATGCGCTTGATGGCTTCGCGCGCGCACAAAAAAGAGCCGAACACATTGATTTCAAACATGCGCTGCAGGCGGGCCAGCGTCAAGGCATCGACGCGTGTGGTCTGGTCCACCACGCCCGCGTTGTTGACCAGCGCGCTCAAGCGGCCGAACTTCGCATCGATTTTTTTAAACATGGCCAGCACTTCTGCTTCTTTGGCCACGTCGGCCTGCACCGTGATGGCCTGGCCACCTGCCGCGCGAATCTGACGCACCACTTCATCGGCGGCCAGCGAGTTGGCTGCGTAGTTGACGGCCACCGCGTAACCCTGGCGGGCCGCCAGCAAGGCCGTGGCAGCACCAATGCCGCGCGAGCCGCCCGTGATCAAAACAACATGGGACAAAGCCGGACCTCCTGCAAAAAATGGCAATCCCGGTTAAAAAGCGGGACGAAGATAAATCAATGCGAATCAATGTACTGTAATCAGTGGAGACTATCTTGAGCACAACCGTAACCTCTGTGGACTACTACTTCACCCCGCAAAGCCCCTGGACCTATCTGGGGCATGAACGCTTTGCGCAGATTGCCCGCGCGGCAGGCGCTGCGGTGCGCGTGCTGCCGATTGACCTGGGCGGCAAGGTGTTTCCGATCTCGGGCGGCCTGCCTTTGGGCAAGCGTGCACCGCAGCGCCAGGCCTACCGGCTGCTGGAGCTGCAGCGCTACTCAGACTACCTCGGCGCACCGCTGAATCCCAAACCCAAATACTTCCCGGTGGCTGGCGACGATGCCTCGCGCCTCATCATCGCGGTCGATCTGCACGACGGTGTTGACGCGGCCATGAAAATCAGCGGCGCCATTTTCAGCGCCCTATGGGTGCAGGAGCGCCATATTGCCAATGAAAAGGTGCTGGCCGAATTGCTTGCCGAATGCGGCCTGCCGGCCCAGCGGCTGGAGCAGTCTTACAGCCAGGCGGTTCAGGAACGTTACGACGCCAATACCGAGCAGGCCATAAGCGCAGGCGTGTTCGGCGCGCCCACCTATGTGATTGACGGTGAGCTGTTCTGGGGCCAGGATCGGCTTGATTTTGTGGAGCGCAAGCTCAGGGCGGGTTAAACCCATCACTTCATTGTTTCAGTCCATTTTTCAACGCAACCATCTAACAGGAGCAACAACATGGGTCAATTCATCAATCTCAAGTCCGCCGACGGTTTTACCCTGCCGGCCTATGTGGCACAACCCGAAGGCAAACCCCGCGCTGCCGTGGTGGTGGTGCAGGAAATCTTCGGTGTCAACTCGCACATCCGCGCCGTCACCGACCGTTTTGCCGAGCAGGGCTACCTGGCCGTGGCGCCCGCCACGTTTGCGCGCGTCAAGCCCGGTGTGGACCTTGGCTACCTGGAGGCCGACATGAACGCCGGCTTTGAGCTGAAAACCGCCGTGGCCGCGCTGCCGGGCGCCGGCGTGCTGCAAGACATCCAGGCCGCGATTGACCACGCGGCCCAGGCCAGCGGCGGCAAGGTCGGCATCGTCGGTTTTTGCTGGGGCGGCCTGTTGACCTGGCAGGCCGCCTGCCTGCTCAAGGGCCTGTCCGCCGCTATTGCCTACTACGGCGGCGGCATCACGGCCGAGGAAGAAATTGCGCGCCAGCCGCAATGCCCGGTGATGGCGCACTTTGGCGACCAGGACCACTGGATTCCCATGGAGGGCATCGCCGCGTTTACCAAGGCGCATCCAGAGGTGAAGGTGCATGTGTACCCGGCCAATCACGGCTTTAACTGCGACCAGCGCGGCTCCTACAACGAGGCCGCGGCCACGCTGGCGCGTGAGCGTTCGCTGGCGTTCTTTGCGACCCAACTGGCTTGACATCATGCAGTTTGCGGCAAAGAACAAACTGGCCGTCCTTGTTCGCGTCAAAGAAAAATTCCAAATCACCATCCCGGTGTCCCTGCGCAAGTCCATCGAGGTCCATACGGGCGATTACCTCGAAGCCACTGCTTTTGAGGATGGGATTCTTTTTCGCCCCAAGCGTGTGGTCGATGCGCCAAAGAGCAAGCCCGGCATTTTGGCGTTCTTGAACGAAACGCGCAGCACCACGCGCACCCGAGAAGACATCGACACCGAAATTGCGAACGACCGCGCCACATGGGGCCCGTAATCAAGAAGCCGGGACTCAAAACGCCCGACGCGATTCACCTGGCAACGGCAATACTCGCCGATGCCGATGCGTTTGTGCCGGGGGACAATCTCTCCAAGAGGAAAATCAAACGCCGCGAAGGGCCGCCCCGAGCAAGTTCGGCCCCCTCGGGGGCAGAAATCTACACACAGTGAGGGAACGTGGGGGCACAATAATCCGATGATCCAGCTCCATTACTACCCCAGCACGGCCGCCATGGCCCCCCATGTCCTGCTCGAAGAGATCGGCGTGCCGTTCGAGCTCGTGCTGGTGGACCCCGGGCAGGACGTGCACAAGACGCAGGAATACCTCAAGCTCAATCCGAACGGGCTGATCCCGGTGCTCATCGACGGCGATCTGGTGCTCTACGAGTCGGCTGCGATCTGCCTGTATCTGTGCGACAGCCACCCCGAAGCCGGTCTGGCGCCGGCGCTGGGCACCCCTGAGCGCGCGCATTTCTACAAGTGGCTGATGTGGCTCACCAACACCCTCCAGGCCACTTTGATCATTTACTTCTACCCGGAGCGCTGGATGAACGCCAGCAACCCGGACGGCGCCGCTGAACTCCGGAGCCATGCCGAAGCGAGGGTGCGCGTGCTGCTGGACCAGCTTGACATGGAACTGGCGCGCCACGGCGGCCCGTGGCTGCTGGGGGACGCCTACACCGCGCTCGACGCCTATGCCATGATGCTGTGCCGCTGGACGCGCAAATTCGGCAAGCCCGCCCGCACCCGCCCGCAGCTCGGGCCCTACCTGCAGCGCGTGCTAGCGCGTCCTGCGGTGGTCAAGGCGTTTGTTGCCGAAGGGCTGGCCCAGCCCTGGGTTTAGGCGGCCAGTTCGGGTCAGACCCCGACAAGCCGCACTCAGTATTCACTCGTGGCCAAAAAAATCTGTGCCCGCCGGTCGGTTGGGCGGCGCCCCGTGTTGATGAACTCGGTCGCATTCACATCAAAACCCAGCGTCTGCAGGCTGCCCAGGGGTCATTGCGACAAGGGCGATTTTTTCTAAGCTGTTGATTAGCCTGGTGATTATTAAATCTTGTCACAAAAACCAGTGCGGCTGTCTTTCTTGTCATACGCCCGCAAAGGGCGTGCACGCATTTACGGCCCTAATCGCCCATGGATCGCCACGGCCTGCGGCCTCGCGATGACGAAGGTGGCCGGTCATGGCGCGGCGCCCATCCCGTCATTGCGAGCGCAGCGCGGCAATCCACGGCGTTGGTTCCTCCACGATGGATCGCCACGGCCTGCGGCCTCGCGATGACGAAGAGGTGGCCGGTCATGGCGCGGCGTTCATTCCGTCATTGCGAGCGCAG
>DASXRN010000447.1:0-1986 GCA_036506595.1 Polaromonas sp.
GAGGCCGCGTTGGCACGCAAGGGCCTCACGCCCGACGCGGCGCAGTCCAAGGCGCAGTTCGACAAGACCGTGGCCCTGTTTGAAGCGCAGGCCGATGTGTTCTACACCAGCGGCCTGGTGCTGGACGACGGCGTGATCGACCCGCGCGACACGCGGGCCGTGCTGGCGCAATGCCTGGCGATGTGCGCCGAGGCGGATGCGCGGCAGCTCAGGCCCATGCAGTTTGGCGTGGCACGGATGTGATGTTCAAGCCCGCTGTCATTCTGAGCAACGCGAAGAATCTCTCTTGGTCACGCAGAGATCCTTCGCTGTGCTCAGGATGACAACCACCCAGGAGACAAAAATGCAGTACAGCCACGAACACCTTGAAATCCAGAAAACCCTGAAGCGTTTTATCGACGCCGAGATCAACCCGCATGTCGACGAATGGGAGGCGGCGGAGATTTTCCCCGCGCACGAGGTCTTCAAAAAACTCGGAAACCTCGGCCTGCTGGGCCTGACCAAGCCCAAGGAATATGGCGGCGCGGGGCTGGATTACTCCTACGGCGTGGCCATGGCCGAAACGCTGGGCCACATCGACTGCGGCGGCGTGCCCATGGCCATTGGCGTGCAGACCGACATGTGCACGCCCGCGCTGGCCCGCTTTGGCAGCGACGAGTTGAAACGCGAATTTCTGGCCCCGGCGATTGCCGGCGATACCGTCGGCTGCATTGGCGTGAGCGAGCCGGGGGCGGGCAGCGACGTGGCCTCCATCAAGAGCCACGCGCGCAAGGACTGCGGCGACTATGTGATCAGCGGCCAGAAGATGTGGATCACCAACAGCCTGCAAGCCGACTGGATGTGTATGCTGGTCAATACCGGCGAGGGGCCGAGCGGAGCGGGCAACAATCCGCATAAAAACAAAAGCCTGGTCATGGTGCCCATGGATTGCAAAGGCATCGAGAAAGCCCGCAAGATCAAGAAGATCGGCATGAACTCGTCTGACACGGGCCTGATTTACTTTGACGAAGTACGCGTGCCGCAGCGCTATTTAATCGGCACCGAAGGCGCGGGCTTTACCTACCAGATGATGCAGTTTCAGGAAGAGCGCTTGTGGTGCGCGGCCAGCTGCCTCCAGTCGCTCAGCAACTGCATCGCGTGGACGGTGGAATGGGCGCAAGAGCGCAAGCTCTTTGGCAGCGCACTGGCCGACCAGCAGTGGGTGCAGT
Source organism: Polaromonas sp. (assembly GCA_036506595.1). GTDB lineage: Bacteria > Pseudomonadota > Gammaproteobacteria > Burkholderiales > Burkholderiaceae_C > Polaromonas. The sequence goes on from DASXRN010000447.1 coordinate 1,209, forward strand.
TCAAGCTGGCCGAAATGAAAACCGAGGTGGAAAGCCTGCGCGCCATGACTTACCGCGCTTGCGAGCTTTACTTGCAGGGCCAGGACGTGACCGAACTCGCCTCCATGGCCAAGCTGAAGGCCGGGCGGCTGAACCGCCTCGTGCCCGATACCTGCCTGCAGTTTTGGGGCGGCATGGGCTACACCTGGGAAAACAAGGTCGCGCGCATGTACCGCGACGGCCGGCTCGCCTCGATTGGCGGCGGCGCCGACGAGGTGATGATGGGCATCATTGCCAAGATCATGGGCGTGGCCAAGTCGGGCAACAAAGCGGGTTGAACATCATGAGCAGCAAGCTTGTGGTGACGCGCGAAGGCGCGCAGGAAACCTGGACGCTGAACGACCCCGCCACCCGTAACGCCCTGAGCGATGAAATGGTGCAGGCCTTGCACGGCGCCTGCCGGCGCGCTGCGCAAGACAGCGCATTGCGTTTTGTGGTGCTGAGCGGCGCAGGCGGCGCATTTTGCGCGGGCGGCAGCCTGGGTGGTTTTGCCCAGGCCATTGGCCAGCCATTGCCGGTGGGCGAGACCGATCCGCTGATTGCGCTCAATGCCGGCTTTGGCCAATTACTCAACGCTTTGTGCGCGCTGCCGCAAATCCTGCTCGTGGCCGTCGATGGGCCTGCGCAGGGCGGCGGCCTGGGGCTGGTGTGCTGCGGCGATTTTGTGCTGGCCACGACCTCGGCGGTGTTTGCAACGCCGGAAGTGACGCTGGGCGTGGTGCCCGCGCAGATCGCGCCG
>DASXRN010000448.1:0-1760 GCA_036506595.1 Polaromonas sp.
CCAGTGCATTGGCTAACGTTGCCGTTGGGAGATACCTCATGGTCGAACTACACCTCCGAGTCATGCACGGGCGCGTCGCTCGTCCCAGGTATCAGCATCGCGGCGTCACATCGATCGAGTACGCGCTGATCGCCTCCTTGATCGCCGTCGCCATCGTCGGCGCAATCGCTGCCACTGGCGATGCCAATGGGTCAATCTGGACCTCGTGGACTGGCAAGGTGGCGGCGGCATTAGGCCTTTAGAGGATCGCGCCACCGAGCTTTTTGAAGCATGAGACACGCTCATGCTTGAGAAGGTTCCAAGAGTCGGCAACACGGTTGCTGACCCATACGAAAAGTATTGAAGAGCATTGCAGAGCAACGGTTTCACAAGCTTTCGGCCAACGCGCCGGAGAGGGGGAGAAGATGCGACTCGACATGTCTTACGAAGCGTGGCAGTTCTGGAGCCTGGCGGCCCTGGCGCTGATCGTTCTCATCGCACTGCTCACGGATGTGCGCCAGCAGCGCATTTCCAACATCCTGATCCTCTTCGCGCTGGCGGCTGGCGTGCTGGTCAACCTGATAGGCCCGCAAGCCGGTATTCGCAGCGCCGGCCTGTTTACCCACGCCCCCGGCGCCTTGGGACTGAAGGGGGCGCTGCTCGGGGCCTTGGCCGGCCTGGCGCTGTTTTTGCCCCTCTATGTGCTGCGTGCCATGGGCGCGGGCGATGTCAAGCTCATGGCTGGCATCGGCAGCTTTGTCGGTCCGGCCACCCTGGTCAACCTGGCGCTGTGTGTGCTGCTCATGGGCGGCGTGCTGGCCGCGGGGCGCATGCTGTGGAAAGGCAACTCGCGCAAGGTGCTGGGCAACGTGGGCACGGTGTTGCTGCCACCCTTCAGCACCTCGGTCCCGCGATTTGACCCGGCCACCCAGTCAGCCGACCGCATGCCTTACGTCCTTGCCATCGCTGCCGGCCTGCTGGCCTATGGCGCCTGGATTTATACCGACCACCTGCCGCTGATCGGCTTATGAACAAGTATGAAAGGCCGCATCATGCAAGACCTGCTCACATCTGCATCGCCCCTGCACACGGTGGCAACACCAGCCAGTTCATCCGCCGGTGCCATGGCGGAAACGAGGCCGGGCAATAAAGCCGCGGAACTGCCGCAGCCGTTCCTGGTTGACCTGAGCTTGCGCCACTTTGCCCGGCTGGGAGAGCTCAAGCTGTACGAGGTGGCGCACCACCTGGGCCTGGGTGTTCCGACGGTGAGCGATCTGCTGCACCACATGCGCGGCCTGCAGCTGCTGGAGGTGCCGCACCGCGGCGCGTTCGAGGGCGACGTGAGCTATGCGCTGACCGACGCCGGCCAGCGCCTGGCCCGGTTGGCGTTCGAGAAATGCCACTATGTGGGCCCCGCCCCGGTGACGCTGCCTGAGTACATGACGCAGGTGCACGAGCAAGGCCAGGGCCTGGCGCCCGTGCGGGCCGAGCGCCTGCAGCAGGCCATGACCGGCATGGTGATGGAGCCGGCCCGGCTGCCCACGCTGGGCGCCGCGCTGAACTCGGGCAAGGCTATTTACCTGTACGGCGACAGCGGCGTGGGCAAGACCATGCTGGCCGAGCACATGGTGAAAGCGCTGGAAGGGCACATCTGGATACCGCACGCCGTGTATGTGGACGGCGAGGTGATTCAGGTGTTCGATCCCATCGTGCACCGCCGCGTGCCGGTGGCCGCGCTGCCCGAGCGCGGCCTGGCGCGCGACCTGGCGGCGGACGGCCGT
>DASXRN010000449.1:0-3967 GCA_036506595.1 Polaromonas sp.
CCACCCGTTTGCCGCGCTGAATGTCCAACGACTGGCCCTGGTACTGAACCTGACTCAAAAAGTCTGACAGGCCACGTGAAAACTCGGTCACCGTCAATGCTACAACGCCCATGTGAGCCTCCTCTGAAAAGCTGAAAATCAGTTCATCAGATTTAACGTATCGATGTCTGAGTTTGAGCTATCGGCAGGGCGCTGGTGCATCGCTCCGGAACGGCTGCGCCCCACGCCTGCCCGGATGCATCATGTCTAACGCGCCAGCCTTGCCCGCCTCGCCAATCACTAGCGCGCAGCACCAGGCTAGGGCTGCTCAAACAGCACGCCACTGCGCAGGTTTCGCACGATGCGGGTCAGCACGGGTCTGCGCGTGTCGTAGTCTTGCGGACTGCAGGCATGACGCGGGTGCGAAAGCGTCAGTTGGCGAAACCCTTTGATGGTGGTTCCTTCGGGTTCGTCCACCCGGATGTACTGCGCTTCAAACTGCACGCCATCGGGGTGGCTGATGTTCAGGTTGTCGGGAACGCGCAGAATTTTGTAGGCCTTGTCAAACTGCAACTCAAACTCCTCACGCACTGCGTTCGGTGTGCACGCGTAGGCGTAGCTGCGTTTGTCGGCTGCGTAGTTGCCCATGTTGCTGAGGGTGTAAATCGGCAGGTTCAGCGCGGGGTGCGGATTGATGGAGCCGGAGCGGGGATCATTGAGAAGATTGTCAATGTGAAGCTCGGCCTTGAATGATTGCGACAGCACATCGCGTTGCACGGGCGGATACTGCAACGTGCCCCTGCCGCGCAGGCGGCTGGATTCCAGCATGTTTTTCACGGCATCGGCCCCCATGCCTTTGGGAATTTGGTCCAGACGGTTTTGCACATTGGTCGCCGCATAGCCCTGCGCGTCCACGCTCAAGGTTCCCTGGGCCATGCCCTTAGCATCAATCCTGAATACTGATTTCACGAGGATGCGGTTGCCCTGTGCGCTGAAAGCGGGCGTGCGCATGAGCATGCCACCTTGCGCCAAGGCCACGGCCACCGGTTTGTCGGAATCGCTCCACGGCAGGGCGCCGAAGGGCGTGCGACTGTCGGTGGGGTCGGCAAACATGTCCAGCGCCGGCAGATAGGCAATGACGTGGTTGTAGCCCACCGGCATCTCTGGCGATTCGTACTCTGCCGCGGTGTTGATCAGGGCGGGAACCGATTCGACATCGACCGCCTTGAGCAGCGCCTGCATCAGCAGCACATGGTCTTTGCAGTCGCCGTAGCGGTTTTTAAGAATCCACGCCGTATCGTGCGGCTGGTAACCGCCCGCGCCCAGATACACCGCCACGTAGCGGATATTTTTACGGACCCAGTCAAACACCGCTTTGGCCTTGTCTGCGGGCGTGCTGACATCTTGGGTGATCTGGCTTGCAAGCTGCAAGACTTCGTCTGTCTGGGCTGCTTTGGACTGCGCCTGCCGCGCATACAAGCTGGCCAATTGACCATGATCCTTGATGGTGGTCGCGAAAATACGGGGGTAGGTCCTGGCGAGGTTGATGGCGTTGTTGTCCAGCGCGCTTGGCTCCACGCGGGCCGATGCAGTCCATATCTCCTGGTCGGCTGCTTGCGACTTGACGAGCCCCATGCCGCTGGCGAACACACCGAGTTGCAGGCTACGCGGGGCCTCGATGCGGACATTGACGTTTTCCATGGTCACCGCGGGCGGCAGCCAGTCCATGAACATTGCCCAGCCCGGAAGCTGGGGCCTGGAGCTGGTGACGCGATACTTGCTCACGGTGCGGTCGCCCTTTTGCACGTCAGGAAAGGTGATCATGCTGATCTCCACCCCCGGCCAGCTTGCATTGCTTCCCGAGGCCGCAATGCCCTGTTGTATCTGCAAACCGTCCTGGCCCACCGCAATCTTGCGTCCATCAGCCTTGAGCGTGTAGGCCTCCAGCATTTCAAATTTTTCCAGTTCACTGTTGTAAGCCTTGCTGGCTTTGCCGATCATGATGGCGCCCTGATCGCTCAAGGCCTCACGCTCCATCGTGGCCTCAAGAAGGGTGGTCGCATCCTGGTTGAAGCGCCAGGTCTGGTCAATTCGGTGAACCTTCATGTGCGCCGCTGCGGCAGGGAGCGTCTGGGCCAAGGCATTTGCCACCGTGCAAAAGACGATGATTGCAGGCAGCGCGCGCTTTAAAAGCAAATGGTCAAAACGGGGCATGAAGACTTTCCTCCCTCAATTGATCTTGTTGCCGGCTGCGACGCCGCACTTGGCGCGAATATACCTGAGGGCTGGTAAACGGCCTGGACTTAAGCGGCAGATACACTTTGCACCATAAGAGCCTCATGTGAGGCTCAGGACTGTATTGATATGACGCCATCCTCTCCAGTAAGCGCTTCCGAAGCGTCTGATGCCACCTGGCTGGACACCGCAGCTTTTGACGAGCTCGATGCCATTCTTGACGACTTGCGCACCCGCCATGACGAAACGCCGCAGTGGGAGTTTTGTGAAGGCTTCATGGCCGCCGTGCTGTGCTCGCGCCGCCCCATCCCCGCCTCTGAATACCTGTCGGTGCTGCTGGCCACCCCGGCCGAAGGCGAAGCACCTGATGCTGAAGGCGGCTCGTTTGCCAGCGAGGCGCAACGCGAGCGTTTCCTCACGCTCTGGAACCAGCGCTGGAAAGAGGTCGAGACGGCGCTGGATTCCGAAGTGGACTCGCTGGAAGACGACAACTGCTACCACCCCGAGGTGATGGACATTCGCGGCGCCGTGGCCGACATGCCGCCCGAAGAGCAGGCCGCCTTCAAGGGCGAAGACCTGCCGGCCTTTGCCCAGGTCTGGGCGCTGGGCTTTATGTTTGCCGTGGAAAGCTGGCCCGAGGAATGGGCCGCACCGCGCGACAAGGACGCCGCCAAATGGCTGGACGGCGCGCTGCAGGCCGTGGTGGCCATGACTGAAGACGACGAGGCCGCGCCGGAAGTTTCACCCCTGAGCGAAGACGGCGCGCCCAGCACCAGCATTGCCCGGCTCAATGCCTTTGGCGAGGCGATCTGGGCGGTGTATGACCTGCGTGAGCTGTGGAAAACGATAGGGCCGCGCGTGGAGACGGTGCGCAAGGAGGCCACGCCCGGCCGCAATGACCTTTGCTACTGCGGCAGCGGCAAGAAATACAAGAAGTGCCACGGGGCGGGGTGAGGCAAAGGGCCTGAAGATCGGGCTTGATTGCTTCTGATCTTGTAGCGGCTGACGCCCGTATTTAAAGGGTTGGAGGTCGATTTGAGGGTAAAAAGAGATTTTTGACTTTCAAAGCGGGGTGGCGCAGCTCAACGTGGAAGTGAGGGGCGCGCGCGGCGACGCCGCGATGGGTCCCTCTCGATTGCCGGGTTAAGTCTTCGATGCACGGAACCACCCTGTTGCATTTAGCAGCTTGACCGCGAGGTATACAAATACGCCGGAGATGGCTGAATGGTAGGTGAGGGCAAACCAAAACGCGACCGGATTGCTGCCGCGAAATACGTGAGCCTTCGAATACTTGGATATTTCAGGAAGGTCTCCGGTCCATAGACCATAGATAACGACGAACACCAACCCCATTGCAAGAAATGAAATTGGAAAAACGGCGATCCGAGGGAACCACTTCTCCCATTTTTTGAGCTTCTGAATGGAGGCGGAACCTTTTTTCAGATCGGCCTCCCATTGTGCCAAGCTTCGTTCCAAATCAAGGTCCAATGCTTCGGCCTTCGCTGCTTGCGCCTCAAACGTTGCTTGTTGTTTGGAATAGGTGGCGATGCTCTTGGCCTGAGCTGCGCTGATCGACGGCGGCGAGCGTTTCATTGGAAAGATGACTTAACGTAGAAGTGAGCGGCCTGCGCGGCTTTTCGCGCAGGTCCGCTCGACTGCCGGGTTAGACGCCACTTCTTTAGTTCTCAACGGTTACGTCCTATGGGATTCTCTCGGGAAGTCTGCTGCCCGAGCTGTTGGGCGAGCCCGATGA
>DASXRN010000450.1:0-32390 GCA_036506595.1 Polaromonas sp.
TCGAGCCAATTGCAAAACCGCCCAAACAGGAGCAATTGAGAGCTGAAATATGGGGCGAAGGGGTGTAGGCGCAGCCACTGTTAAGTGGCACCATCGGTTTACCAAGACACGATGAAAGCGCCTACCCATGGACTGTACGACACGCCGCGGCTATCGCCAACACCAGGAGTTACTCCAGCGCGAGCTAGGGCAGTGGGCCGCTGGTGGCGAGATGAGCCTGACGCCGATGCACCAGCGCATTGTTCACACCCTGGACTGGCTGGAGCCGCAAGTGCTGCTGGGCTACAGCGGCAAGAGACCGGGCGCACCCGAGCGCAGCAGGCTGGCCTTGGCCCAGGCCTTTGTTGCCAAAGCCGTGCTCGGGCTGGGCCAGACCAAGCAGTTGCGAGAGCGATTGCTGGCCGATGCGCCGCTGCGTCGCCTGCTAGGCTTTGAGACGCGCCACAAGCTGCCCAGCGAAGCCACCTTCAGCCGCGCCTTCGCTCAATTCGCACGCATGGGCCTGCCTGCTCGAATGCACGAAGCATTGATCCGGGCGCATCTGGGTAACAGCCTGATTGGTCACATTGCCCGTGACTCCACGGCCATTGCCGCGCGTGAGCGCGCAGCTGCCTGCATACGAGTCCCCAAAGTGGCCAAGCGCCGGGGTCGCAGGCCGGCAGGTGCTGCGCCTGCCGAACCGCGCAGCCGCATCCCCGCGCAGCTGCTGCAAACGCCCGAACAGTCCCTCGCCGAGCTACCCAGGGCGTGCAACAAGGGCAAAAAGCGCGATGCCCAGGGCAATATCAACGCCTGGATTGGCTACAAGCTGCACCTGGATGTGGCCTGCTGCGGAGTGCCTATTGCGGCGGCGCTGACCTCGGCCAGCGTGCATGACAACCAACTGAGCGTGCCACTGGCGCGCCTGTCCGCCCAGCGCGTCACCAGCCTGTACGCGCTCATGGATGCGGCCTATGACAGCCAGGCGCTGTGCCAGTTTGAGCGAGAGTTGGGTCATGTGCCCATCGTTGCGATCAACTCCCGAGGTCGGGCTGAGCCGCCTACGCTGGATGCGGCCGAGAAAAAGCGGTTTGGTGTGCGCACCGTGGTCGAGCGCGCCAACAGCCGCCTGAAAGACAGCTTCGCCTGCAATAGCGTCTGGGTCAAGGGTCACACCAAGGTGCTGTGCCACACGATGTTCGCGGTGTTGGCGCTGAGTGTGGATGCCTTGATGCGCTTGATGTTGTTTGAGCCTGCCCTGCGGGCCTGAGCACCCAGCAGATTCATCACTGATCCGTGGTCAATGCGCTACAAATTGCGTAGTGCATTGATTGAGCTTGCCCGCTACTGCGCACAAAGTCATCGCGCTACGCGAAAACAGCCGTTCATGACCGCTTGAGCCCTGAACTTCACCTCAACATCCATGCCGCGCAGAATTCTGCAATTGGCTCAATTCAATAGCAATTCAAGGCCTTGATGGGTGCTCAAACCACGGCAGCAGTCCGCCAGCCAGCGCAGCTGCCGACAGGAAGTAAGGTGAATTCATGGCACCATGATTTCGATTGGGAATGGATTCTTGTGGCAACAGGCAGTATGTCATTCACTTTTTAGCGCCGCATCCTGCTCCGCCGCCAGTTGCCACCCGGGCGGTCGCTGTCTGGAGGCCTGGACCGGCGTCATGCAGGCAGCCCCATGAAAAAAGCCCGCCGAAGCGAGCTTTCTGTTGAAGGGCTGTAGAGCCCTATTTGGACGCGGGTGCCACCGGTGCCGCCACCGCAGGCGCATCGACGGGGGCAGGTGCCGTTACGGCAGCGGGCGCTGCCATCGGTGTTACCGGTGCGGCGTGGGCCGTTCCACCATGGAACTTCATCATCAGCGGCACGATCAGCAGTGCCACGATGTTGATGATCTTGATCAGCGGGTTGACGGCCGGGCCGGCGGTGTCCTTGTAGGGGTCGCCCACCGTGTCGCCGGTCACGGCGGCCTTGTGCGCCTCCGAGCCCTTGCCGCCATGGTTGCCGTCTTCAATGTACTTTTTGGCGTTGTCCCAGGCGCCGCCACCGGTACACATGGAGATTGCCACGAACAGGCCGGTCACGATGGTGCCCATCAGCAAACCGCCCAGGGCCTTGGGGCCCAGCAGCAAGCCGACCAGAATCGGCACCACCACGGGCAGCAGCGACGGGATCATCATTTCCTTGATGGCGGCGGTGGTCAGCATGTCGACAGCGCGGCCGTACTCGGGCTTGGCCGTGCCTTCCATGATGCCCTTGATCTCGCGGAACTGGCGGCGCACCTCCACCACCACCGAGCCGGCGGCGCGGCCCACGGCCTCCATCGCCATGGCACCAAACAGGTAGGGAACCAGGCCGCCGATAAAGAGGCCGATGATCACCATCGGGTCGCTCAAATCAAAGCTGATGGCGTTGCCATAGCCTTCCAGCTTGTGGGTGTAGTCAGCAAACAGCACCAGCGCGGCCAGGCCGGCGGAGCCGATCGCATAGCCCTTGGTCACGGCCTTGGTGGTGTTGCCTACCGCGTCGAGCGGGTCGGTCACTGCGCGCACCTCGGGCGGCATGTCGGCCATTTCGGCAATACCGCCGGCGTTGTCGGTGATCGGGCCGTAGGCGTCGAGCGCCACCACGATGCCGGCCATGCTCAGCATGGCGGTGGCGGCGGTGGCAATGCCGTACAGGCCGGCCAGCGAATAGGCCGTCATGATGGCGATACAGACGCAGAGCACCGGCCAGGCGGTGGAACGCATGGATACGCCCAAGCCAGCAATGATGTTGGTGCCATGGCCGGTGGTGGACGCTTGTGCGATGTGCTGCACCGGCGAGTACTGCGTGCCGGTATAGAACTCGGTGATCCAGACCAGCGCGCCGGTCAGCAGCAGGCCCACGGCGCAGGCGCCGAACAGCCTGAACTGGCTGCCACTGGCGGCAATCGCGTTGTCAGGCATCAGCGATAGGGTGACGAAGTAGAAGGCGATCAGCGACAGCACGCCGGCAATCGCCAGGCCCTTGTAGAGTGCCGGCATCACGTTCTTCATGCCGGGCGAAGCCTTGACGAAGAAGCAGCCGATGATGGAGGCCACGATGGACACCGCGCCCAGGGCCAGCGGGTAGAGCACGGCGTTGAGCGGGGCTGCGGCCACCAGCAGCGCGCCCAGCACCATGGTGGCAATCAGTGTCACGGCGTAGGTCTCGAACAGGTCGGCCGCCATGCCGGCGCAGTCACCCACGTTGTCGGCAATCACGGCCGGGTTGCGCGGGTCGTCTTCCGGAATGCCGGCTTCAACCTTGCCCACCAGATCAGCGCCCACGTCGGCGCCCTTGGTGAAAATGCCACCACCCAGACGGGCGAAGATGGAAATCAGCGAGGCACCGAAGGCAAAGCCGATCAGCGGGTTGAGCAGGGTGGTGAGGTTCTTGTCGGGCGTGTAGTTGCCGTTGCCTACCAGGAACCAGAAAAAGCCCGTCACGCCCAACAGGCCCAGGCCCACTACCAGCATGCCGGTGATGGCGCCGCCGCGGAAGGCCACGTCCAGCGCCGGGCCAATGCCCCGCGTGGCAGCCTGCGCGGTGCGCACGTTGGCGCGCACCGAGACGTTCATGCCGATGAAACCGCAGGCGCCCGACAGCACCGCACCGACACAGAAGCCGATGGCGGTTTTGCCGTCAAGGAAGAGGCTAATCAGCACAGCCAGCACCACGCCCGCCATGGCAATGGTCTTGTACTGCCGTGCCAGGTAGGCGGCGGCACCGGTTTGGATGGCGGCTGCAATGTCCTGCATGCGCGCGTTGCCTGCGTCCTGGGAAAGAATCCAGCTGCGTGCCCAGATGCCGTATCCCACGGCAATAAGCCCACAGACCAGCGCCAGTATCAGCGCCGAGTTGCCAGTCATAGAAATCTCCTACGTTGTTTTTCGCTTGGAGGGGGCGCCACGCTAGCGGTGCCCCCGCTGCGTTGCTTCCTCGTTGCTTCCAACATGGTGTGGAGACGATTGGCCAACTCGCGAAATTTAACGTGAAAACATGACAACTTGGCGACCCGTAAGGTCTGAATCAGTAAAATGAGGGTAAATCCCGAGCAGTAGGCAGGGGCAATCAACAGCGGCAGGTCATCACAGCTTGCTTTGGCGCTTCCTCTTGCTGCCTTTTCATCTCTTTCCTCTTTTTTATCCACAAAAACCGACCATGTCCTTAGATAAAGTTTCCCCCGGTAAAAACGTGCCCGAGTCTTTCAACGTGATCATCGAAATCCCGATGAATGCCGACCCGGTGAAGTACGAAGTCGACAAGGAGTCGGGCGCGATTTTTGTGGACCGCTTCATGAGCACGTCCATGCACTACCCGACCAATTACGGTTATGTGCCCAAAACCATCAGCGGTGACGGCGACCCGGTTGACGTGCTGGTGATCACGCCCGTGCCCTTGATTCCTGGTGTGGTCGTGACCTGCCGCGCCATCGGCATCCTGAAAATGACCGACGAAGCCGGCGAAGACGGCAAGGTGCTGGCCGTGCCCACCGACAAGATTCTGTCGATTTACACCCAGTGGCAAAAACCCGAAGACCTGAACCCGCTGCGCCTGAAAACCATCGCCCACTTCTTTGAGCACTACAAAGACCTGGAAGAAGGTAAATGGGTCAAGGTGCTGGGCTGGGAAGGCCCGGAGGCCGCCAAGAAAGAAATCACCGACGGCATGGCCAACTACGCCAAGGCCAACAAGACCTGAGCCCGGATTGCCTCATTTCGTGAATTTCTTAAGCGTTTTAGCCCTCCAACCCGGATACGATGGGTGCAAGCTGCTATTAAAAACATAGCAAAAAACGTTTGAAACAAACGCCTGCCGTTGCAAGACCGCAGGCGTTTTGCCTTTGGTGCGGGGCTAGCGCGTGAGCCGGCCGTAACGCGCCAGCACGGCGCACAACTCATCATGGGGCAGGGCGTGAACCACCGTGCCATTGAGGCCGCTCATGGTGTCTGCGGCAATCATGGCGTTGACGATGGCTTCCTCCATGGCTTCCACCGTGGCCTGCAACAGCGGGTCGATGGCCGCGCCGTGCGGCAGGGCCTGCCACAGCGCCATGCCTTGGGCCGTTTGGCCGGGTTGCTGCGTCGAAAAAGTCAGAAAAATGTCGCCGCTGGAATGCAACGCCACACTGCCCACGCGCGCCAGGCCCATGGATGCGCGGCGCGCCAGCCGTTTGCACTGGTGCGGCAGCAAGGGCGCATCGGTGGCGATGCAGGCAATGATGGAGCTGTCCTTGCTGGCCTGCACGCCGGGCAGCGAATGCGTGATTTCGCGGCCCACCGGCACGCCGGCGATGGTGAGCTGCTGCCGCTCGCCATAGTTGCTTTGCACCAGCACGCCCACGGTATAGGCCTGGCCCAGAATGCTGACCACGCGGCTGGAGCTGCCTATGCCGGCCTTCCACTTGTGCGTGATCATGCCGGTGCCGCCGCCCACGCAGCCCTCGGCCACCGGGCCGATGCGTGCCTGCTCCAGCGCTGCATGGGCATGCTGCGCCTGCACATGGTGGCCGTTGATGTCACTCAGCTCGCCGTCATAGGTTTCAGCCACCACCGGCAGGTAAAAATGTGAAAGGCTGTCCGGCCTGGAGCGCAGGGCCCGCTGGTGCAGCCAGGCCACCGTGGCATCGCGCACCACGCCCACGCTGTGCGTGTTGGTCAGCATCACCGGGCCTTGCAGCAAGCCGGATTCTTCCAGCCAGTGCGAGCCCGTCATTTCACCGTTGCCGTTGAGCGAGAAGAATGCCCCTGGCAGGCGGGCATGTGCGCCTTGCTGGCCGGCCGGCAAGATGGCCGTCACGCCGGTACGCACGCTGCTGCCTTCAATCAGCGTGGTATGGCCCACGGCCACGCCGGACACGTCGGTAATCGCGTTGAAAGGGCCGGGCGTGCCGTCAAAAGGAATGCCCAGGTCGCGGGCGCGGGGTTTGCATGGCTGGACTGCGGTGCTGCTTGATGTTGTCATGCGGCTGCCTTACCGCAATCCTGTTTCAGGCCGCGCGTGCCGGGTCGGGGTAAATCAGGCCGTGAATGCGGCTTTTGAGCTCGCCGGCCTCACCGACGCCACTCGCAAAAGGTTTCCACGCACCTTCGGCTTGCGCCAGCCGGTCGGCCACGGCCCACCAGACGCTGGGGTTCACGCCCAACCCAATGTGGCTGGCCAGCACCTCAATGTTCTCGGTGTGCGGGTTGGCCGGGCTGGGCGCCTGAACGCTACCTTGCCAGGCCACCACGCCGTCGCTGCGGGTGTAGATGCTGGTGGTGGGCACGGGCGGCGCGGTGGGCAGGTCGTAGCCTTCGGCCTCGCGCTCAATGTTGCGGCCGCTGGCCAGCTGGTATATGCGCCAGGCGTTGGTGGATTTGTGGGAGCCGGCAAAGGGCGTGCCCAGCGTGATCACGCAGCGCACCAGGTGCGGCAGCTCTTTGGCCAGCTCACGTGCATACACACCGCCCAGGCTCCAGCCGATCAGGCTGACTTTGCGGCCGGTGGCTTCAAATGTGCGGGTGAGCTTGTCTTTGGCTTCGTCCACCACGCCGGCGCGCGGGCCAAAGTTAAAACCCTGCTCCCAACCCCAGGGCTTGTAGCCAAGTTTCTGCAGGTAGTGGCGCAGCGGCACGGTGGTAGCGTCGTTGGCCGACAGGCCCGGAAATACCAGCACAGCATGGCCATCGCCTTGGGGCGCGCGGGCCAGCAGGGGCCAGGAAGGCAGCAGCGCTCCAAACTCCCACAACGCGCGCAGCTCAAGCGCCAGCAGCCAGGCGCTGGGCGGCGGAACGTCGTGCAGGCTGGCCTTGCCTTGGCGCTGTTTTGCGCGGGACGCGTTTCCTTGGGGCTGCTGGGACGGCGGACTGGTCATGGCTTGAAGCATTGGGCGTTTTTGTGGTGTTGCCGCTAGAAGCAGTATCGGGGCGCTTGCTGCGTTTTACAGAGGGAGGCTTCTCTAACTGTGGCGCTGTCGTCACCTGCGTGACAGCGGTTTTCCGGGTTCTTACAGAGGTTTTAAGAGCTGAGGCTGGGGTAGCAGGCGCTGCAGTGCCCATCAGCGTCTGCGCCTCTGTGAAAGCGTCCTCGATCGCTTTGGCCAGGTTCTGGGCGTGCGGCAGCGCTTTTTTGTCGGCAATGATGCCGAAATCAACCTGCCCGGCATAGGTCTGGATGGTGATGTTGAGCGCCAGCCCGTGCAGGATGATGGACAGCGGGTGAAAGGTCAAGAATCGCGCACCGGCCAGGTACAAGGGCACCGGCGGGCCGGGCACGTTGGAAATCGCCAGGTTGGCGACTCTGGGCAGGCGGCTGGCCATGCCGCTTTTGCCATAGGCATTCAACGCCATTTTGGCGGCACCGCCCACCAGCCAGGGCGCCAGCAGGGAAGGGTAGTCGGTCGGCAGCAGGCCCTTCAGGCTTTGCACCGAGGTTTTGACCTTGGCCGTCGAGGCCATGATGGCGTTCATGCGCTTGAGCGGGTGCGCCAGGTGCGTGCCCAGCTCGACCAGGCTCATGCTGACCTGGTTGCCCAGGTTGCTGGCATCCGTTGCCCCATCCTCGCGCAGCGATACCGGCATGGCCGCCACCAGCGATTTTTTGGGCAGGCTGTGGTGCTGGGTGAGGTAGTTGCGCAGGGCGGTGGCGCAGACCCACAGCACCACGTCATTGAACGAGCCGCCCACGGCCTTGCCCATGGCCTTGCATTCGGCCAGTGGAAGGGTGGCTGTAACAAACACCCGGCCCGTGCTGATACCGGCATTGAATGGTGTCAGCGGTGCCAGTTGCATGGGCAGCTTGGGCCGCGCACCCTTGGGCGAACTGGTGATGGACTGTCTGGCCAGAGTACTGCCGAAAGTACTGGCCGCAGCCGGCAGTGCCCGGGCCACCTTGACCAGCTGGCCCAGCGAACTCGAAAACACCGAGCCAATCATCTTGCCCAGCTTGAGGTCCGACGCCAGTTTGCGGCTGCGGCCCGGGTCGGGCGGCGCCACTTCGCGTGGCACCGGGCTCAAGTCGAGTAAGGCGTTGGCCAGCATCACGCCGCCTTTGCCGTCCAGCGCCGCGTGGTGGATTTTTGAGAAAAAGCCCGCCACCAGCTTGCCTCCTTGGGATTCAGGCAGCTTGATGCGGTCAAAAATATAAAACTCCCACAGCGGAAAATTGCGGTCAAGCAGCTCGCTGTGCAGTTGCGCGCACAGCTTGTGCACCTCGGCCAGCGTCATGGGCGCAGCCCCTTTTCTGGCCGGGTCGGCGCGGCGGATATGAAAACCGATGTCCACCGAGTCGGCCTCTACCCACAGCGGATGGCCCAGGTCCAGCGGCATGAACACCAGCTTGCGGCTGAACACCGGGGCCAGATGCATGCGCTTGGCGATGTGTTGGGACACCGCTTTGTGAAAACTGCCCTTGAAGCCCGCAGGCAGTTCACACAAGTTGAGCGAGCCCACATGCATGGGCATCTCGGGGGTTTCGAGATAAAGGAAAGTGGCGTCGAGGCCGGTGAGCGATTTCATTGTTATGTCTCCGTAGGGGCAGACATTAACCCAGTGCGGGGGCTGCGGGCACTAGGGTTTGCCGGGGCCGTGTCATATTGCTCCTGACAGGAATTCAAGCCCCGGTTTACCCCGGAACGATAGCTCCTGAGGACTGGGAAGCAGAGGTTTGAGGGCAAGGGAACAAAGTCGTGAGCGCTTAATCCAAATCTTGTCAGTTGGTATTCATCCCAGCGACAGGAGGTGTAATCATGAATGAACTGAAGCATTGGCAAGACCCCCTCAACGCCCTTATTGGGGTAGGGATAGTTCTTTCACCTTGGATCCTGGGCTTTCAGGACGAAAGGGTGTTGATGGCAAACGCGGTTGTCGCCGGGCTAGCGTTGATTGCCGTCGCACTGGGGGCCATCTTTGTTCCGCGCGCATGGGAAGAGTGGACCGAGGGCGCGCTCGGGCTGTGGCTGATCGCGTCGCCTTGGGTGCTCGGGTTCAGCACGCATCGCGATGCCATGCTGGGTGCGGTGATCGCCGGTATTGTGGTTGTGGCGCTTGCCTTGTGGACGCTGTTCACTGACAAAGACTACAGCGCCTGGTGGCGCGACCGGGTGGCGCACTGACCCGCAGGCGGGCGGCCGCCTGCAGTGGCTCGCTGGGCGAGCGTGCAAGCTCGCAGGGGGAGTTGCGCGCCCGACTCACGGACACGCCTCTGCCCAAAGCCGGGGATCTACGCTCATGTGCACCCCGCGCGAACGTGAAAACCGATAAGGGAGTCCGATAGCAGTCAGTGACCTGGAAGGGCAAGCATGCTCCGATTGATCCTTGCCGTAGCCTTGGCGAGCATCGCCAGCGGTACTGTGTACAGCCATGAGCCTCCTGCGGGAAGCGCCGCGCAGAGGGGCACACCGCAAGCACCCGACCCGCTGGCCTCGGCCGAATGCCAACTTGCGCGCCGACAGTTGGACGTCGTCCTGAGCACCGCAACAGAAAGCCGGCATGAGAATGCAGCGGAGCTCGAGCGAGCCCGTCAGCGGACGGCTGTGGCCTGCCTTGGACAAGCCGACAGCACGGGGATCCGCGCTCCGCAACCGGTGATTGTCGTGCCACCCACCGTGACTGCCGCACCACCGCCGCCCCTGATCGTTGCGCCGCCGCCCCCTGTGACGGTTCCGCGCCTGTCTGTCATTACCTTTTGTGATCCCGGCGGCTGTTGGGACAGCGACGGCACCCGGCTCCATCGTGCAGGCCCCAACCTCATGGGCCCGCACGGCCTTTGCACGGTCCAAGGCAATGTGTTGAGCTGCCAGTGACGGCCGATTCGCGCGTCAATTGGCCGCATCGCTTCATGCCGGTTTCTGGCCGATGAACTGCGTTCAGGGTCAACCCCTCTTCTGCTTCGACGCAGACCTGGCGATAGACCGGGTTCTGCGCCAGGGCGAAGCGCTGCAGATCGTGAGGGGCGGCCATATTCACTCCTTTGCGGGTTCGGCGGCTGGGTTCAAGCTGTAATCCGTTGCCAAATGTCCGCACGCCGCCACGGTGAATTTTTACCAGCAAGTCTCTCACCACGCTTAAACTTGGGTCCACTAAGTAATCTCACTGCTGGGCCGAAGGAGAATCTCCATGGACATCACGTTTCGCGCGCTGCTGTACAGGTACTTCTTCTTCGCCTGGCTCTTCAGAGACGTCAACCAGCGCGACCTGTTCGGGCGCGCGGCCGCCTGGCGCCACAACAAGGGCCAGGCCCGGTGGCTTCCGCTTTACATGAGGCGCTATCTGGTCAGTGGGGCCCTGCTTTTTGCGATCGGATGGATGCTCGAGCACGCCAGCCCCGTGCTCTCCGCCTTCTTTTACGTGCCGGGTGTCATGTCGGTGCCCATGATTACCGTCGCGGGCGTGGCCTGGATCGGTTTCCAGGTCTGGGACTGAGCCAGAATCTCAACCCTTTTTCTGCTTCTGGTAGGTCCCGATCAGCACCGCCTGTTCGAGCACATGGCCCTGCATCGCGCGCTCAAGATTGGCCTTCTTCGGCGTGTGCAGCTCGGGCAGCAGCGTGTCCAGGGCGTACAACTTGAAGAAGTACCGGTGCCGGCCCACGGGTGGGCACGGCCCGCCGTAGCCGCTGCGGTTCCAGTCGTTCAGGCCTTCACGGGCGCCGCCAGGCAGCGGCTTGCCGCCTTCGGGAAGTCCGGTCGCACCGGGCGGCATGTCGTACAGCACCCAGTGGACCCAGGTCATGATCGGCGCCGCCGGGTCCGGCGCGTCCGGATCGTCGACGATCAATGCCAGACTTTGGGTGCGCTGCGGAACATCGCTCCAGCTGAGCGGCGGCGCAATGTCTTCGCCTTCGCAGGTGTAACGCCGCGCAATGTCGCCGCCCTTCACAAGAGCGCTCGAGGTCAGCTTCATACGTCATCTCCTTGCCCGCTGTCGCGTGCGGTGAGGTCGGGCGTCTGCCGCATGGCGCGACACGCCGCTCGCTCATTGTTCTCCCCTGGAAGCGGCTATGCGGCTGCAGAGCCGAGTTGGCCCTGACGGCGTCCCCGGATTGTTCTGTCGAAGGGATTAATTGGGGTCGGATTCCAATTAATTCGATCAGACCGGCTGCTGGAGTGGCCTGGATGGGTTCTATGGGGTTTGAATCAAGACGCTATCACTTTGATGGCTTGATGCGCCCATAAGTCTTGGGCTACAGCCTAATTTGATCTAGCGGTTCTGGCTGAGCAGCATGGCCAGTTCATCCGCGGCTTCGGCCCAGTCGGAGTCGTCCGCCAGCGCCTCGCGCAGAAATTCAGCCTGGGCCGGGCTCCAGAAAGGCGCTTCCGCCAGCGCTGTGCCTGCATGAAGGCGGTGGCGAGTCAGAAAGGAATCGATCGCCTCAGGTTCACCCGGCAGTCCCAACTGAAGAAACAGGCTGCTCAGATCGTGGTGGCTGGTATCCATGGCGGAACTCCTTTGACACGGGGCCAGGGTCAGTGCGTCCCCCCAGTTTAGTGGTTCGTGCGGCAAAGAGGCCGCAAAATTTACTCGGTGGGCAGTGAGTCGCCGGACGCTTCGGCATCTCCCAGCATCCCCTGCTCATCATCATTCAAGCCGGCCACCGGAGTCGCCTTGGCCAGCGCCATCCACACGCCAAACGGCAACTGCTGCCGCGCGCGCCTGGGTGCGGCGCGGGCGACGGCGAGACGATTGTTTTCCAGCACCATCACGCCGCACTCCAACGGAATTTCATCGGCAGCGCCAATGGGCCGACCCTTGGCGTCGCAACCCAGCACATACCAGCACTCGCCGCCCAGGTCGAGGTAGGCGGCGCGCTTCTCGGGGCGGCGCAGGTCGCCGAGCAGGTCGGAGCGGTGTACCTTGATCTCGTGGACGATGGGGTCCACGTACTCCTGCACCGAGGTATTGCGGATCGAGAACACGTCGGGCCGCACCATGCACCAGCGCACCGGCCCGCCTTCGTTGTTCGGCGGCAACTGCGCGCGCAGCCCCAGGCCGCGCCAAGTGATGCGGCCGGCGCGCACCATTTCGCTGGCGACGCGTTCGACCAGGGCTTCGTGCGCCGACAGGGCCGAGCGGTTGCGCACCAGCGCGGCGGCCAGATAGCTGATGCCGGCTTCGGTGACGCGCAGGGTTTCATGGCCTGCCGGACCTGCCACGCGCTCAAGCAGGCCGGCGGCGAGCAACTCAATCTCCAGCAGGTCCTGGCAGGGCCAGCCGGCCGAGCGGTAGACCTCGCGCAGGCGTCTGGCATGGGCGCGGCCCAGCGGCGCCGGGCTGCCTGAAGGGGAGGTGGCGATGTGGGTCATGGAGGAAAGAGGGGGTCGCGCCGGGAGCTGGCTGCCAGCAGACGCCTGAACAAGCCGCCCGGCATCAGGTATTCAGGGAAAAGAGCTTAAATCAAGACGGGCCGTCAGCAAAATGACGGTGCAGGTGGATGCCGCGGCCATTGGAGTTCCTTGCCGCATGCCAGGGGTGAAATAAAGAGGCGGCCAGATGAAAAAAGCCGGGACGAACCCGGCTTGTTTGCGACCCTGGGCCTATCAGAACGCGTATTGCAGGCCGATGCCGAAGTTCGTTGCACGAATCGCACCACCGGAAACGCCACCATCACTGGAGAACTTCCCGAAATCTTCGTATTCAAGGCGCACGGCCAGCTTGGGGCTGAAGTTGTAGGCAACACCCACGCCGATCAGGGGCGATGTTTTGTTGCCGCTGTCAGAAATGCCCAAGGCGCTGACTTTGCCGTGGTTTCTGGAAATGCCCAGTTTGCCCAGGAGGGAAAAATTGCTGGCCAGCGGCAGCGTGCCTGTACCTGCGATGCTGAATTGCGACGCTTTCAGGCTACCCGTGAAGAGCGTGACACTGGCCGCGTTGCGGATCGCGAGATCACGGTTGCCCAAATCGGTGTATTGGGCTTCAAGGCCCCAGTTGGGGGTGAACTGGTAGCCGCCATAGAT
Source organism: Polaromonas sp. (assembly GCA_036506595.1). Taxonomy (GTDB): domain Bacteria; phylum Pseudomonadota; class Gammaproteobacteria; order Burkholderiales; family Burkholderiaceae_C; genus Polaromonas. The sequence continues at coordinate 12,952 of DASXRN010000450.1, forward strand.
TTTGGCGGAAGCCTTGCTCGAATCACCGCCGCTGACCGTGAGTGGTGCGATCGTGCCATCTGCGCCGCTGATGTTGGACGAACCCACGCCGCCGCCGACATACCACTGGGCCGAAGCCGGCATTGCCACACATGCAGCGGCAATTGCGCCAGCCAGGAAAACTTTTTTCATCGAAACTCTTTCAATAGGAAATGAAACATTTGGAAACCGGATCGAGGATACGAAAATGATGGGAATCAGGCAACGCGCCTGGCGCCGGAAGGGCAAATAAAGGGCAAATAGTCACTCATTTACAACGCTTGATGCATGGATGGCGTACCGGAGCGAACTGAGGTTTCACTCATTTGGCGCAGCCTTGAGCGGGCTGTGCCGCCCCAGCTCTTTCATGTAATGGTTGATGCCGGCGCCTTCGCGTTCCAGGAAGCGCTCCACCGCATCGGCAAACGCCGGGTGCGCCAGCCAGTGGGCGCTGGTGGTTTTGACGGGCAGCAGGGCCCGGGCCATCTTGTGTTCGCCCTGGGCGCCGCCCTCAAAGCTCCGGAAGTCGTTCTCTATGCACCATTGCAGCGGCTGGTAGTAGCAGGCCTCAAAGTGCAGGCAGTCGACGCGGGCGAGGGCGCCCCAGTAGCGGCCGTAGGCGGTCAGGGGCGGATTTTGAGTGTCAATTTGGCCTGTAGCCGTTTCAGAATGGGTGCCGACAGCTATCAAACTTGTAGCGATAGGCTGGCTCTTGCCCTCGGCGGTATATTCCGCCACAAACAGCAGCCAGTTCTCGGGCATGGTGTCCTGCATGCGCCGGAAGAAGTCGCGGCTCAGGTAAGGTGCGTTGCCGTGCTCGTAGTAGGTGCGTTCATAACACTGGTAGAAAAAGTCCCAGTCGGCGTTGCTGATGTCTTTACCCAGCGACCAGCGAAAGCTGATGCCCGCCTCCGCGACCTTGCGGCGTTCCTGACGGATTTTTTTGCGCTTTTCCTGGCTGAGCGACATCAGGAAGTCGTCGAAGTCGCGGTAACCATGGTTTTGCCAGTGAAATTGGACCGTGTGGCGCAGCATGAGTCCGCTTTCCTCGCAAGCGACGACGTCCTCGTCTGCTGCAAACAGCAGGTGCAGCGATGACAGCTTTTCTTCCTCGCACCAGGCCAGCAGCGCCTTGACCAGCAGCGCACGTTCGGCCGCGTTGCGCGCCAGCAGTCGCGCGCCGGGCACCGGCGTGAAGGGCACGGCAACCAGCGCCTTGGGGTAGTAGGACAGGCCATGCTGCTGGTAGGCGTTGGCCCAGGCCCAGTCAAACACATATTCGCCATACGAATGGGCCTTGAGGTAGAGCGCGCAGGCGCCTGCCAGGCTGTTGCCCTGCCAGAGCGTGACAAAGCGCGGTGTCCAACCGGTTTTAGGCGTGGCGCTGCCGCTTTCGTGCAGCGCGGCCAGGTATTCGTGGCGCATGAAGGGGTTCAGACTGCCGCCCGGACTTTGCGCGGCCAGGAGCGCATTCCAGTCGGCGGCATTAACCTGCAGCGGCGAATCCAGCACGCGGATGACATAATCGTTTGAGTTGTTTTTCACGTGTTTTTCAGGGTTCAAATTCACTCATGTCACTCAAAATCTGCGTTGCCCAATTGAACTACTGCGTGGGCGACATGCCGGGCAATGCGCAAAAAATCATTGACGCGGCCCGCTCGGCATACGAAGCCGGTGCCCGGCTGCTGCTGACGCCCGAACTGGCAATCTGCGGCTATGCGGCTGAAGACCTGTTTTTGCGCCCGTCCTTCATCCAGGCCTGTGATGATGCCGTGAATCGGGTGGCCCGTGAGCTGGCCGGGTTAAAAGGCCTGACGGTGGTGGTGGGCACGCCGACTCACGGCAATATCAGCGATGGCGGCATGGGCCTGCGCACCAAAAGCATGGCGGTGCAACAGCGCCACAACGCGGCCAAAGTGCTGCGTGAAGGCCGCATCGTCGAAAGCTATGCCAAGCGCGAGCTGCCCAACTACCAGGTGTTTGATGAGCGCCGCTATTTCACGCCGGGGCAGGGCACTTGCGTGTTTCAGGCCGAAGGTGTTGATGGCGAGTCCATCAGCATAGGCCTGCTGATCTGCGAAGACGCCTGGTTTGAGGAGCCCGCGCGCCTGGCAAAAGAGGCCGGGGCCGAGCTGCTGGTGGTCATCAACGCCTCGCCGTTCCATGTCGGCAAGGGCGGCGAGCGCGAGCAGATGATGCGCCTTCGCGTGCTGGCGACCGGCCTGCCGCTGGTCTACGCGCACCTGGTGGGCGGGCAGGACGAGATCGTGTTTGAAGGCCATTCGTTTGCGCTGCAGGCCGATGGCGCGCTGGCCGGGCGGGCCGAGAGCTTCAAGGAAAATCTGTTTGTAGCCCAGGTGAAACGGGCGCAAGCAGCTATTAAATTGGTAGCAAATATTGAGCCCGAGCGCAGCAGCGAAGCCGACCTGTGGGACGCGCTGGTGCTGGGCGTGCGCGACTACCTGGGCAAAAACGGCTTTCCCGGCGCGATCCTGGGCCTGTCGGGCGGCATCGACTCGGCCCTGGTGCTGGCAATTGCCGTGGACGCGCTGGGCGCCGACAAGGTGCGTACGGTGATGATGCCCTCGCCTTACACGGCCGACATTTCATGGATAGATGCGCGCGAGATGGCCGAGCGCCTGAAAGTGCGCTACGACGAGATTTCCATCATCCCCGAGTTTGAAGCCTTCAAGGCCTCGCTGGCCGGCGAGTTCAAGGGCCTGAGGGAAGACACGACCGAGGAAAACATCCAGGCGCGGATTCGCGGGGTGTTTTTGATGGCGCTGAGTAACAAATTCGGTTCCATCGTGCTGACCACCGGCAACAAGAGCGAAATGGCGACCGGTTACTGCACGCTGTATGGCGACATGGCGGGTGGCTTTGCGGTCATCAAGGATTTGCTGAAAACCACGGTGTTCCGGCTGGCGCGCTGGCGCAACCAGAACGACCCGTATGGCACGGGCGCCAACCCGATTCCCGAGCGCATCATCACGCGCCCGCCCAGCGCCGAGCTGCGGCCCGACCAGACCGACCAGGACAGCCTGCCGCCGTATGAGGTGCTGGACGCGATTCTGGAGCGCTACATGGAAAACGACCAGAGCATTGAGGCCATCATCGCCGCCGGCTTTGAGCAGGCCGTGGTCGAGCGTGTGACCAAGCTCATCAAGATCAACGAGTACAAACGCCGCCAGGCGCCGATTGGCATCCGGGTGACCCACCGCAGCTTCGGCAAGGACTGGCGCTATCCTGTGACCAGCAAGTTCAGAGCCTGATGTGATGAATTAATCTTAAGAGACAATCCAGCCATGAAACAAATTACCGCCGTCCTCAAACCATTCAAACTCGAAGAAGTCCGCGAAGCCTTGGCTGAATGCGGCGTGACCGGCCTGACCGTGACCGAAGTCAAGGGATTTGGCCGCCAAAAAGGCCATACCGAGCTGTACCGCGGCGCCGAGTATGTGGTGGACTTCCTGCCCAAGGTCAAGGTCGAGGTGGTGGTGAAAACGGACGACGTGGAGCGCTGTGTGGACGCCATCGTGCGCGCGGCCCGTACCGGCAAGATCGGTGACGGCAAGATTTTCATCACCGCCGTCGAGCGCGTGGTGCGCATCCGCACCGGGGAAGAGGACGAGTCGGCGGTGTAGATAGAGCCCCCACGGTCGCTTGCTGCGTGTAGCTCCCTGCCCCCGAGGGGGCCGTCGCTTGCTCGGGGCGGCCCTTCGCGGCGCGTATCTGCGTTTTTCGGTTTGGCCAGTACGTTCCCCTGACGGAGGGCGGAAATTGGCTTGAGCGGCCCTTCGCTGCGTTCGGTGGCTGCGGCGTTCTGCCGGCAGCGTCAAATCTGGTCCAGCCGGTCGGTGGGCGCCGTCATGCCCGCCGCCTGCACCAGCTGCTGCAGCAGCAACTGCGCGTCGCTGTCGGTGCAAATCAGTTCCATCTGCCAGTCACTCATGAAGCCGCTGTTGACGGCAGAACCCAGAAACACCAGCAGGCTGTCGTAGTAGCCACCCATATTGAGCAGGCCCACGGGCTTGTCGTGGTAACCCAACTGGCGCCAGGTCCAGACCTCAAAAAACTCTTCCAGTGTGCCAATGCCGCCGGGCAGCGCCAAAAACGCGTCGGCATGCTCGGCCATGATGCGTTTGCGCTCGTGCATGGTGTCCACGATGTGCAGCTCGGTGCAGCCGGTGTGGGCCCATTCCTTTTCAACCAGCGCCTTGGGGATCACGCCCACCACGCGGCCACCGGCCGCCAACGCCGCGTCGGCCAGGATGCCCATCAGCCCATTGCGGCCGCCGCCATAGACCAGCTGGCCGCCGTGCCGGCCAATCCAGCTGCCGACAGCGCGGGCCACGGCTGCAAATTCGGGAGTGCTGCCCGGACGCGAGCCGCAGTACACGCAGACTGAAAAAGCGGGCTTGCTCGCCTTTGCCATGCCGCTACTCATGCTGCGAAGCGCTGAAACAGCGCCATGACCCAGGTGCCCGCGCAGAGCAGCAAACTGAGCAGCACGGCGGCGCTGCCCATGTCTTTGGCGCGCTTGGAGAGGTCATGCCACTCGGGACCAATGCGGTCAATGGCGGTTTCAATGCCGGTGTTAAGCAGCTCGACAATCATGATAAGAATGACTGTGCCGGCCAGCAAAACCGTTTCAATCCAGCTGCGGCCCAGCCAGAAGGCTGCGGGAATCAGCACGATGGAGGCAATGGCCTCCTGGCGAAAAGCCGTCTCGTGCCAGCCCGCGCGCAGGCCTGCAATGGAGTAACCCAGGGCGTGCCAGACGCGGCTTAAGCCCTTGCGCTGTTTTTGGGGGTTGACCGGTTCATCGGTGGCCGGCTGAGGACCGGTGCTGGTTTTGGCGGAAGCTGAAAGCGGGGCTTGTTCGGTCATGGGACGATTGTCGCGCAGCTTTGTGGCACATTGATGTTGTGCAGGGCTTGCTTAAGGCTGCTCAGGTGTAGCCGCTTTGCGCTTTTCGCCTTGTTTTGGTTTTTCGGGTGCTACCCAGGTCACCAGCTGCGTGCCGGCCCAGGCGTCATGCCAGAACTGCTGCTGCGGGTGAAAGCGCGCCAAAATGGCCCAGACGGCGACCCAGCCCAGTACCAGCACGGCACCTTCCAGGCCCGGCAGGCCGAGTAGCCAGCTCACACCCAGTGGTGGTAAAAACCACAGCCAGCTCAGCAGGTAGCGCAGCAGGGCGCGTTGCTGGCTGATCGGGGCGCCGTCAATATCGACCACCCGGATGTTCCAGGTTTTCATGGCCAGGGTCTGGCCCTTGGCCCAGAACCAGACAAAATAAATGCCGAAAATGACAAAAACAAAGGCCTGCAAGGCATGGCGATTGTCCATCGCGTTGCGTGTCTGGCTCAGGGTGCTGAACAAATAGCCGGCGATGAAGACCACACCAAACATCAGCATGCCTTCGTACAGCCAGCATGCCATGCGCCTTGGCAGCGAGGGTGTTTTTTGAGTGCTAGATACTATCAATTTTGTAGCGGTATATTGGCGTAGCTGCTGGGCTACAGCGCTGATTTATTAATAGCCGGGCGCCAGGCAGGCTTGCTTGCCGCCCAGGCGGATTTCAGCGCTGGGGTGCTGCCGGGTTGGGGGCTGCCGCCGGTTCTGAAGGCGTTATTTTAGGCGCGGGCTTGGTGCCCGGCTTGTTAGGATGCGGCTGCACGGCCGTCAGCTTTTGCGGTGCCACGGGTTTGACGGCGGTTGCGGCCCCGGTTGGCTTGGGGCTGCCCTTGGCCGCCAGTTTTTGCTTTTCTTCAGCGCTGAGTGCCTGGTAAGTTTCCCATTTGGCTTTTTTTTCTTCCGGGGTCAGTTGCGTGGACAGCTCTTTGGTTTTTGCAAAGTTAAGCCGCGCCTGGGCGCGCTGCTGCGGGCTCAGCGTGACCCACTCGTTCATGCGGCTGTGCATGGTGGCCTGTCCTTCAGGCGGCAGAGAGGCGTAATTTTTCGAGATTTCCAGCCATTTGCGCTTTTGCGGCTCACTGATTGTCGTGTTCCAGCTTGAGGCCAGGGGCTTGAGTGCTTGCTGCTGCGCGTGGCTGAGTTCGGCCCAGGAAGGCCCCGAGGGGGCCGCCTTGGCGGGTGTCACCGGGGCGACCTTGCTCACCACCGGTGCCGCAGGTGCGCTGGCAGGGGTTGCGGCTCTGGTGGTTTGACCATAACTGGTGGAGGGTAAAACCAGCAAGACGCTGGTTAACACCAGCCCCAGCGAAAGCAGCTTTAGCGGCAAAGTCCGGGCACCCTCCGCCCGCTGCGTCAACCGGGCTGCTAGATGACAGTTGAGAGGCGATGGGGCATGTAAAAAAGCTGCTTGCGCGATCATTTGGGCAATTTGGGTCGTCAAGGCCTAGCGTGTAGCCTTGAGAAACTGGACAAAACCGGGGTCAGAGAAAGCGGCCGGGGGCAGCTCGTCGGTCAGCAGCGCCACGTCAACCTCGGCCAGTTCCTGGGCGCGGTTGTCGTTTTGAATCGAATTGATGGCCAGCAGGCCGACCACCAGTGCAATCAGCGGCAGCACCGAGCCAATCCGGGCCCACCAGCTCAGGCCGTCATCGGAGCCCCAGGTGAGCGCAGCGCTGCCCCCAGCGTTGACCATGCTGCCAGCAGTTTCGGTTTTTGCAATTTTGCGTTTGGAGACAGCCTGAACGCGCGCGGCGCGCAGGCGTTCGGAGATGTCGTAAGGCAGGTCAGCCGCACCGGCGGACAGGTAGGACGCGGTTTTCAGGCCGTAGCGGTCTTGCAGGATATTTGCTCTTTGCTGTAGTGAGTTATTCATAGCTTTATACCTTTGGCGCTCAGTGCTTTGCTGAGGGCGTGAACTGCACGGGAACAATGTGTTTTGACGCTGCCTTCCGAGCAACCCATGGCTGCAGCCGTTTCAGCCACGTCCATCTCCTCCCAGTAACGCAGCAGAAACGCTTCCCGTTGACGGCCGGGCAACTCCTTTATCTCCAGCTCGATCTGATGCAATATTTGAGCCCGCTGCGTAGCATCTTGCGCGCTCTCTGTGCCTTCAGAGTCGGTCAGGGCCTCTAAAGTTTCCAGAAGATCAAAATCCCCGTCTTCTCCCGGGGATTCGAAGTCGCTCATGTTGGAAAAAAGAGCATTTCGGGTTTTTCGGCGGCGAAACCAGTCCAGCGTGGTGTTGGACAAAATCCGCTGAAACAGCATGGGCAGCTCGGCAGCGGGTTTGTCGCCGTAGTGATGAGCCAGTTTCATCATGCTGTCCTGAACGATGTCGAGCGCAGCTTCTTCGTCTCGAACGTGATAGATACTGCGCTTGAAAGCGCGCTTTTCTACGTTTTTCAGGAAGTCGGAAAGTTCTTGTTCGGTTGCCAACGGTTTAGGGTTCCGGTTTGTCCAGCGCTGTCATTGTTGTGGTCTGCGGGTGCTGCGTATTCATGCATCTCAGACATGCAAGCCATGGGTAGCTTTGCAAAATTATCGCATCAGGTTGACGCTATGGCTGTCTTTTCCGTCCGCGCAGTCATTGCGCAGCGCGTAATGTCATAATACTGGCTGCAATTCAAAAGGCAAACGGGTCATGACTCGGCGGATTATGTTTCTGCTTATGGTTTTGGCCTCAAGTCTCGACGCTGCTTCACAAGAGCGGGCGAAGAGGCACCCAAGGTATTTCGTTAGAGAAATTCACAAAGGTTCATCATGGAAATCTCCAAGGCGGAAGTCACTTCCGCAGCAGCCGCGTCTGCCAATGCAAATCCTCAGGAACTCCGGGGCGCAGAAATCCTCGTCAAATCGCTTCAGGCCGAAGGTGTCAAGTACATCTGGGGTTACCCGGGCGGCGCAGTTCTCCATATTTACGACGCTTTTTACAAGCAAGACTCGATTCAGCACGTGCTGGTGCGCCACGAGCAGGCTGCGGTTCATGCCGCCGACGGTTATGCGCGTGCAACAGGCGATGTCGGTGTTGCGCTGGTCACCTCTGGCCCCGGCCTCACCAATGCGGTGACGGGTATTGCGACAGCCTACATGGACAGCATCCCGATGGTCATCATCTCGGGCCAGGTTCCAACCCACGCCATCGGCCTGGATGCATTCCAGGAATGCGACACCGTCGGCATCACCCGGCCCATCGTCAAGCACAACTTCCTGGTCAAGGATGTGCGCCAGATGGCCGACACGCTGAAAAAGGCCTTCCACATCGCCAGGAGTGGCCGGCCAGGCCCGGTGGTCGTGGATATTCCCAAAGACGTTTCCTTCAACAAGACGCTTTACACCGGATATCCGCAGAGCGTTGAAATGCGCTCCTACAACCCGGTGCGCAAAGGCCATGGCGGGCAAATCCGCAAGGCCCTGCAATTACTGCTGGCTGCCAAGCGGCCTTACATTTACACCGGCGGCGGCGTGGTACTCAGTAATGCCTCGCAGGAGCTGCGCACGCTGGTTGACATGCTGGGCTACCCCTGTACCAACACGCTGATGGGCCTGGGTGCATACCCGGCCAGCGACAGAAAATTCCTGGGCATGCTGGGCATGCACGGTACGCTGGAAGCCAACAATGCAATGCAAAACTGCGACGTGCTGCTGGCGGTGGGTGCGCGTTTTGATGACCGCGTGATCGGCAACCCGAAGCACTTTGCCCAAAACGAACGCAAGATCATTCATATTGATATTGATCCATCGAGCATTTCCAAGCGCGTCAAGGTCGATATCCCCATCGTGGGCGATGTCAAAGACGTGCTGACCGAGTTGATCAGCATGATCAGGGAGTCTGGTCTCAAACCGGATGCCAATGCGCTGGGCGGCTGGTGGGACACCATTGAAGGCTGGCGCAAGCGCGATTGCATGAAATACAGCCTCGGCAAGGGCGACGTGATCAAGCCGCAGTATGTGATTGAAACGCTCTGGAACATGACCAAAGACGCCGACACCTACATCACGTCGGATGTGGGCCAGCACCAGATGTGGGCCGCGCAGTACTACAAGTTTGACGAACCGCGTCGCTGGATCAACTCCGGTGGCTTGGGCACCATGGGCGTTGGACTTCCCTATGCCATGGGTATCAAACTGGCCAAACCCGACTCGGAAGTGTTCTGCATTACGGGCGAAGGTTCGATTCAAATGTGTATTCAGGAATTGTCAACCTGCCTGCAATACAACACACCTGTCAAGATCGTGTCACTCAACAACCGCTACCTGGGCATGGTGCGACAGTGGCAGGAATTCGACTACGAAGGCCGGTACAGCCACAGCTACATGGATGCGCTACCCAACTTTGTGAAGCTGGCCGAGGCTTATGGCCATGTGGGCATGCTGATTGAAAAACCACAGGACGTGGAGCCCGCGCTGCGCGAAGCACGCAAGTTGAAAGATCGCACGGTGTTCATGGACTTCCGCACCGATCCCACCGAAAACGTGTTCCCGATGGTGCAGGCCGGCAAGGGCATCAACGAAATGCTGCTGGGGTCGGAAGACCTTTAATGCATTCAAGCGGCCCAATCCATTCATTAACCAACTGACGAATCTATTGCCTGCCGAGCCTGCGCATTACCGTGCGCAGGGGAGGGCAGCGAAAAGAGGGATCTTCTTATGAAACACATCATTGCAGTTTTGCTGGAAAACGAGCCGGGCGCTCTTTCCCGGGTCGTCGGCCTGTTCTCGGCCCGCGGCTACAACATTGAGAGCCTGACCGTCGCTCCGACGGAAGACGCGAGCCTGTCGCGCATGACGATTCAAACCACGGGTTCGGATGACGTCATCGAGCAAATCACCAAACACCTGAACCGCCTGATTGAAGTCGTCAAGGTGGTGGATCTGACCGAAGGCGCTTATACAGAGCGCGAGCTCATGATGGTCAAGGTGCGCGCGGTTGGCAAGGAGCGCGAGGAAATGAAGCGCATGGCTGACATATTTCGCGGGCGAATTATCGATGTGACTGAAAAAAGTTACACGATAGAACTGACGGGTGACCAATCCAAGAACGATGCGTTTCTGGAGGCCATCGACCGCAGTGCCATTCTGGAGACGGTGCGAACGGGTTCAAGCGGCATTGGCCGTGGCGAGCGGATTCTGCGAGTTTGAAGTTGCCGGTGAAGGCATCGCTTGTGGCGCTTTTGCCGGATTTTTTTGATTTATTTGTGATTACCTAGGAGCAAGAGATGAAAGTTTTTTACGACAAAGATTGTGATCTGAGCCTGATCAAAGGCAAAACCGTTGCCATCATCGGCTATGGCAGTCAGGGCCATGCCCACGCGCAAAACCTGAACGACAGCGGCGTGAAGGTCGTGGTCGGCCTGCGTAAGGGTGGTGCATCGTGGGACAAGGTCGGCAAGGCCGGCCTGAACGTGATGGAAGTCAACGACGCCGTGAGGGCCGCTGACGTGGTCATGATTCTGTTGCCTGACGAAGACATCGCCGGCGTTTACAAGAACAATGTGGAACCCAACATCAAGCAAGGCGCCTCGTTGGCCTTCGCCCACGGTTTCAACGTGCATTACAACCAGGTCGTGCCCCGTGCGGACCTGGACGTGTGGATGGTCGCCCCTAAGGCCCCCGGCCACACCGTGCGCAACACCTACACCCAGGGCGGCGGCGTGCCCCACCTGGTGGCGATTCACCAGGACAAGTCCGGCAAGGCCCGTGACCTGGCACTGAGCTATGCCATGGCCAACGGCGGTGGCAAGGCCGGCATTATTGAAACCAACTTCAAGGAAGAGACCGAGACGGATCTCTTTGGCGAGCAGGCCGTGCTGTGCGGTGGCGCGGTTGAACTCATCAAGATGGGTTACGAGACGCTGGTGGAAGCTGGTTACGCGCCTGAAATGGCCTACTTCGAATGCCTGCACGAGCTCAAGCTCATCGTCGACCTGATCTACGAAGGCGGCATTGCCAATATGAACTACTCCATCTCCAACAACGCGGAGTATGGCGAGTACGTGACCGGCCCTGAAGTGATCAATGAGCAGTCGCGCGAAGCCATGCGTGCTGCGCTCAAGCGCATTCAGACTGGTGAGTACGCCAAGATGTTTATCCTGGAAGGCCGCACCGGCTACCCCAGCATGACGGCTCGTCGCCGCCTGACGGCTGAGCACTCCATCGAAAAGGTGGGCGGACAGTTGCGCGCGATGATGCCCTGGATCGCTAAAAACAAGCTCGTCGACCAGACGCGTAACTGATTTTCTGATCCATCAGGCTTTGTCCTGCAAGAAGCCGCGCAAAGTTCTTGCGCGGCTTTTTTTAATGGCGTAGGCACACAGATGAGTGCTTAAGGCCGTGCTGCAGTTATATGGACCACTGATTTGTTATCCTTAAGCAGTCAATCGCCAAGGGGCATCTTATTAATGAGGGGGTGTTTCCTCGTGGTCTTTCAGGGTTTATTTGCTATGAATTTAATAGCTGCTTGCGCGCACCAATTGTGCTTCAGGAGTGTTTTTTATGCATGATGGCGAGGAGTCTTCTTCAATAGCCGAAGATGTAGTCGTACGCAAGCGTCGCAAGGGCATTTACATACTGCCCAACCTGTTCACACTGGCAGCGCTGTTTGGTGGCTTTTATGCCATCGTTATGGCCATGAATGGGCGGTTTGACCAAGCCGCGATTGGCGTGTTTTGTGCCATGGTGCTTGACAGTCTGGACGGCCGGGTTGCTCGTATGACCAACACCCAAAGTGCTTTTGGCGAGCAGATGGACTCGCTGTCGGACATGGTTTCTTTCGGCGCAGCGCCGGCATTGATTGCTTATGTGTGGGCTCTGACCAGTCTGGGGCGCTGGGGCTGGATTGGTTCGTTTATCTACTGCGCCTGCGCCGCGCTGCGCTTGGCCCGCTTCAACGTCAATACGGCAGTGGTTGATAAGCGCTTTTTCCAGGGCCTGCCTTCGCCTGCGGCGGCGGCCCTTGTCGCCGGTTTTATCTGGTTGATGACCGAGGCAGGGGTCAGTGGACTGGAGGTGCGCTGGGTCACCTTTGGCTTGACGCTGTATGCGGGCCTCACGATGGTGACCAATGTGCCGTTTTACAGCTTCAAAGACGTGGGCCTGAAACGCAGCGTGCCGTTTATAGTCATCGTGTTGATTGCGTTGGGAATTGCCGTCATCAACATTGATCCGCCGACCGTGATGTTTAGCCTGTTTGTGCTGTATGGCTTGTCGGGTTATGTGTTGTATGGCTGGCGCAAAGCCAAGGGGTTGCAGACCAGCGTGATCTCAACATCCACCGACGAGCCAGACGAGCGCGGCCTTCACTGATAAATTGTGGTACATTGATTGCATGAAACGAATTTCGCTAGCACTACTGCTATCTGCCAACGGGCGGAGACGGTAGCGCACGCGTACACCTGATTCAACGGCCCGTTTGCACCAGCAACGGGCCGTTTTTGTTTTTGGGTTGCTGGTTTTTGAAATACAGAGAAACCGATGATGTGCCAACTAGCTGCCAGCCAAAATTCGACCATCAAAACTATCCGGAGAAGCTCATGACTGACAAACTCATTATTTTCGACACCACCTTGCGCGACGGCGAGCAGTCACCGGGTGCATCCATGACCAAAGACGAAAAGCTGCGGATTGCCCGCCAGCTCGAACGGCTGAGGGTTGATGTGATTGAAGCCGGGTTTGCGGCCAGTTCCAACGGAGATTTTGAATGCGTCAAAGCGATTGCGGAAGTTGTCAAGGACTCCACGATTTGTTCACTGGCCCGCGCCAATGACCGCGATATTTCCCGTGCGGCTGAAGCCTTGAAGCCGGCCAATTCGGGGCGCTTGCACCTGTTTTTGGCGACCAGTCCATTGCACATGGAAAAGAAGTTGCGCATGACCCCCGACCAGGTGTTTGAGCAGGCAAAGCTATCGGTGCGCTTCGCCCGCAACCTCATGGCAGACATCGAGTTCAGTCCTGAAGACGGTTACCGTTCTGACCCTGACTTTTTGTGCCGGGTGCTTGAAGCGGTTATTGACGAAGGTGCGACCACCATCAATGTGCCGGATACCGTGGGTTATGCCATTCCCGAGCTTTACGGCAATTTCATCAAGAACTTGCGCGAACGCATCCCCAACAGCGACAAAGCCATCTGGTCCGTGCATTGCCATAACGACCTCGGCATGGCCGTTGCCAACTCCCTTGCGGGTGTGAAGATTGGCGGCGCCCGACAGGTGGAGTGCACCATCAACGGCCTGGGCGAGCGTGCCGGCAATTGCTCGCTTGAGGAGGTGGTGATGGCCGTGAAAACGCGCCGGGACTACTTCAACCTCGATCTGGGCATCGATACGAAGCACATTCTGGCCACCAGCCGAATGGTCAGCCAGACCACCGGTTTTGTGGTGCAGCCCAACAAGGCCGTGGTTGGCGCAAACGCGTTTGCCCATGCCTCGGGTATTCACCAGGACGGCGTGCTCAAAGCGCGCGACACCTACGAAATCATGCGTGCTGAAGACGTGGGCTGGAGCGCCAACAAGATCGTGCTGGGCAAACTGAGCGGTCGTAATGCCTTCAAGCAGCGTTTGCAGGAGCTGGGCGTCGCCATGGAAAGCGAAGCGGACATCAACAATGCGTTCATCAAGTTCAAGGATCTCGCTGACCGGAAAAGCGAAATTTTTGACGAGGACATCCTGGCCTTGGTCAGCGATGAAAGCGCTGCCCATGACAACGAGCAGTACGGCTTCGTGTCCTTGTCGCAGCACAGCGAAACTGGCGAACGTCCACAGGCGTGCGTCGTTTTCACGGTGAACGGCCAGGAAGTCAAAGGCGAATCAGACGGCAACGGTCCGGTCGATGCCTCCCTCAAAGCTATCGAATCACACGTCAAAAGCGGTGCGGAGATGGTGCTTTATTCTGTGAACGCCATCAGCGGATCCACAGAAAGCCAGGGGGAAGTGACCGTGCGTTTGCAGAACAGCGGGCGAGTAGTGAACGGCGTGGGTGCAGATCCGGACATCGTGGTCGCGTCGGCGAAGGCCTACCTGAGCGCGTTGAACAAGCTGCAAAGTAAAGCTGACCGGGTTGCCGCCCAGGGTTGATGCAGCAAGTCATTGAAATAAATCGTTACTATTCAATGACTTAGCGCGTTGCTGGGTACGAATTGGTATGTAAGCCAGCATAAACGCCGTAACCGAGTGTGTTTTTAGGTAAGTCACGCAAGTTTTTGATATTGCGTGACTTTTTCTATTTGTATACACTTCAGTCATCCCTTTCATTGCAATTCATCGCAGGCAATATTCACCATGTCTAATCAGATTTTCAATCGCGCATTAAAAATCGTTGGATTTTTGGCTTTGTCTGCGGCGCTTGCAGTGCCGGCTGCCGACGCGGCAACGGCCAAACGCGCGATCGTGAAAAAGCAGCATATTACAAAAACATCAGCTTCGAAAAAAATTGTTACAAGCCGCAAAAGCGTCCGGTTTGCAGCGGACGGCAAGCACAAGACGATTATTCGCGCCGCTGTGCCTGCCAAGCCTTCATTCGGCCAGATCGCTGGCCTGCACAGTGCGCAGGACCCGCTTGATTTGAAGTCCAGTGTGGCGCTTGTCATTGACCAGGACACGCATGAAGTGCTGTTCAGCAAAAATGACCAGGCCGTGCTGCCGATTGCGTCGCTGACCAAATTGATGACAGGTGTCATCATCAGTGGTGCCAAGCTGCCTCTGGATGAAATGATCACGGTGACGCAGGATGACGTGGACACTGAAAAAGGCAGTCGATCACGGCTTAAAGTGGGCACGACACTGACACGCGGTGAGTTGCTCCACCTCGCCTTGATGTCGAGCGAAAATCGTGCTGCACACGCCTTGGGCCGTACCTATCCTGGCGGCTTGGCAACGTTTGTCAGCCTGATGAACGCCAAAGCAAAGATGTTGGGCATGAATGACACCAGTTATGTGGAGCCTACTGGCCTTTCCAGCCGCAATCAGTCCAGCGCGCGGGATTTGGCTGCGCTGGTTAATGCCGCGCACGGCGATCCCATGCTTCGCGAATTGTCTACGTCTACCGGATATCAGGTTGAAGTCGGTAGTCGTACGTTGCAGTACAACAATACCAACCGCTTGGTGAAGAACCCGGAGTGGGACATTGGCTTGCAAAAAACCGGCTATATCTCTGAAGCCGGACAATGTCTCGTGATGCAAACCAAAATTGCGGGCCGCAAGCTGATCATGGTGTTTCTGGACTCTGCCGGCAAGTTTAGCCGTTTGGGCGATGCCGAGCGAGTGCGTCGCTGGGTGGAATCCAATCCTGTGACCGATCACAAAGTGAATATCAGCGCTTCGGCGAAACAGGTTAACGGCTGAACCTGGCGGCCCAAGCTTGGGCTACCTTGGGCAACCTCCAGCGCTGTCTGGTCATCGCCTTGTAGCCGCCAAGGCAAAGGCGCCAGCTTCTCTTTATTTGGGTTTGTAGCCTAGCGCTGCTGAAATTTCGTTGGCTGTTGCCTGCAGTTTGGGTAGCCAGTGTTCGTCTAGCCGGTCTGCTGGCGCTGAAATAGACAGGCCTGCCACCAGTTTGTTTTGGTCGTCGTAAATGCCGGCGGCCATGCAACGCACCCCCATTTCCAACTCTTCATTGTCGCGCGCGATGCCATATTGCCGCGCCTTGGATAGCTCGCGCTCCAGCACCGGGAGCTGGGTGATGCTGTTGCGGGTCTGCCCCGAGAGGCCCGTACGGGTGGCGTAAGTTCGCAAGCGTTGGGGGTCGTCAAATGCCAGAAATAGCTTGCCCACGGAGGTCAAATGCAGCGGCGCGCGCCCCCCGATGGCCCGCACCACCTGCATGCCGGAGCGCTCGCTGTAGGCGCGCTCCACATACACAATTTCGTCGCCTTGGCGCATGCTCAGGTTGACGGGTTGCTGGGTGAGTTTGTGCAACTCGCGCATGGGGGTGAGCGCAGCATCGCGTACATTCAAGCGCGCCTTGACGAGGTTACCCAATTCCAGAAGACGCATGCCCAAGCGATAGTTTCCGGCGACCGGACGATCTACAAAACGTCCTGTTGCCAGATCGTTCAGGATGCGGTGGGCCGTGGAGGGATGGAGCCCCGACTTCTCACTGATTTCCTTGAGCGATACCGCTTCTTCACGAGCTGCCAGAATTTCGAGCAAGGTGAACATGCGTTCAATGACTTGAACCGTCGGGGTGGCTGGCGTCGCTGTGTCGGATTTTTTCATATGCAGACTTTCTGCATTAAATTTTACCCTATGAAATTTCAGCGCGCCTGTCGGTGCTGCTTCAGCGATGGCCATCCCCAAGATCAGGAGGTCCCGTTTTCCTTCGCCGCGTTAACGGTGTGGGACAGCACCCAGTGTCCGTTAAGCAGTATTTCGTTGGGTTTGAAGCCGGCCTTGTAATTCATCTTCGGGCTTTGGGCGATCCAGTAGCCCAGGTATACATAAGGCAGGTCAAGGCGTTTGGCCTGTTCTATTTGCCAGAGCACGCTGTAAGTGCCGTAACTGGCGTGGGCTTCAGGTTCATAAAACGTGTAGACCGCAGAAATGCCGTCTTCCAGTACGTCAACAATGGAGACCATCTTGAGCGCGCCGGGCTCGCCATTGGGCAGGTTCTCGCGAAACTCGACCAAGCGCGAATTCACACGGCTTTGCAGCAGGAATTGCGTGTACTGGTCAATGCTGTCATGGTCCATGCCGCCTCCGGCGTGGCGACTGTTCTGATAGCACAGATACAGTTGGTAATGCTCTGGCATGAAGCACAGTTTAAGCACGCGCGCATGCAAGGTGTGGTGCCGGCTCCGGGCGCGACGCTGGCTGCGGTCGGGTTTAAAACTTTTGACGGGTACGCGTAGCGGCACGCACGCCTGGCAGCCATCGCAGTAAGGGCGGTAGGTAAACATGCCGCTGCGCCGGAACCCGTTGGTCACCAGCTCAGAATAAGCGTCGTTGTGAATCAGGTGGCTGGGCGTAGCGACTTGCGAGCGGGCCTGCTTGCCCGGCAGGTAGCTGCAGGGGTAAGGTGCAGTTGCATAAAACTGCAAGGTTTGCAGGGGCAGGTCTTTGAGGTGCGTCACGGTGGTGTCGGCGTCCTGGCTGTCAACAACAGATTCCAGTATACGGGTTCGAAGTGCCAGAAAGGTGCGGTTTTACCTACGTTTTGACGGAGGTGATCCACGAAATCGGAGCGCTTGATTTCCGCCGCTCCTAACGAAGTCAGGTGCTGTGTGTTTTGCTGGCAATCGATCATCGCAATACGGTTGGCACGGCAAAAAGCCACCAGCGCAGCCAGTGCAATCTTGGATGCGTCGGTTTGGTGAGCGAACATGGATTCACCAAACACCATGCGGCCCAGATTGACGCAGTAAAGACCGCCAACGAGTTCGTTACCTACCCATGTTTCTATGCTATGAGCATGTCCGGCCCGGTGCAAGGCGCTGTAGGCCTGCACCATGTCGGGAACAATCCAGGTGCCCGGCTGGCCCGCGCGGGGTTTGCTGGCACAGGCGTTGATGACATGCTCGAAAGCGCTGTCAAACTTTATTTCACAACCCGGATTTTCCAGAAAGTGAATCAGGCTTTTGCGCAAGGACCGGTGCAGTTTGAAGTTTTCACTACGCAACACCATGCGAGGATCAGGGCTCCACCAAAGCACTGGCTGGCCCAGGCTGAACCAGGGGAAGATCCCCTGCGAGTAAGCCTGAACCAGTGTGGGCACATCCAGCGCCGCGCCTGCGGCCAGCAGGCCGGGTGCGGGGTCCTGATGGCTCCAGGCGCTTCCCACTGGCGGAAATGCCTCGCCAACAGCAAGCCACGGTACGGGGGTTGGTAGTTTTCCCATGGTTTGGAAGTTCAGCGGCATGAGTGCGTAAAGAACGGATATGTCATGCCAAGCATGTCCAGATGGTAGCCGAGCGAAGAATTTTTCAGCGGCGAGATGGACATTCTGTTGATGGGTTGCTATACATATGATAGCTAGATACGCCCGTACAATTTGGGGCAACGATGATTTATTTATAATTTGTGCAATGCCAAATTTTTTCGCAGTACTTTCTGCTCGTAAAAAAGAGCTTTTATGTGAATGAGCGGCACGGGAAAGCCAGAAAATCAACGCTATAATCTAAGGCTGCATTCCTCAATAGCTCAGTTGGTAGAGCGCCGGACTGTTAATCCGTAGGTCCCTGGTTCGAGCCCAGGTTGAGGAGCCAAAATCCAGTATTGACGGGGCTTTCCAGACTCATCACTTAGTCCGCCGGTGAAACAGGCGGATCTTTTGATAGAGGATCTGAACATGGCAACCGTTAACAATCCGGCCGGTGAAACAGCGTCAGTGATTTCCAGCACGACGCCTCAATTACCCGGCACAGCAAGTCCTGAAGACCCCACCTCGGTGGGTTGTCCCGTTTCTTTTTCCACCCCCGCACGCAATGACGCCGTCACGATCCGGCAGCTGATTGACGCCTATATGGCGGCCTATGCCGGCCGAGACGTCAGCCGGCCCCAGCGACTGGCCTGGTGGGCCGCCAAAATCGGCGACATGCCGTTGACCGTCCTGACCGACGACCATGTTTTCTATGCGCTCGAGGAGCTGGCTGCCCAGCGGAGCCGCTTCTACGCCGGCGTCGACGCCGATGGCAAGCCGATCTACAAGGCCAAGCACCAGGCGATGGCGCCGGCCACCATCAACCGCTACGCCGCCGCCCTGGGAGCCGTCCTCACATGGGCCGTCAAAAAGCGCCTCGCACCCCGCGGCTGGGACAACCCCTGCCGGCGCATCGAACACCGCGCCGAGGACAATGAAGTCGTGCGGTTTCTGTCGGATGCGGAGCGGATCGCGCTGCTGGCCGCCTGCAAACGCTCAACCTGGCCCAAGCTGTACCTGTTGGTCTTGCTGGGACTCACCACGGGAGCCCGGCTCGGCGAGCTGCAGCGCATGCGTTGGCGCGACCTGGACTTTGAGCGCTGCACCTGCACGGTGAGCAAGACCAAGAATGGCGATCGCAAAATCTTGCCGTTGACGGCTGAGGGACTTATTGATCCTCGATCGCGCGCGGCCATGAAAGTGCAAAAAGCCTTCAACAGGGTGCTTGATGTGGGGGGAGTTTTTGTTGTCTTCGCCGCCAGCAAAACCAACCTCGAAATAAAAATTGGCAAACTCAATAGATACAAAAGCTTTGAACCTCATGAGGATTGGTCATATACGGAATGGAGTTTTTTAGATGAGTTTGACGATATGCATGTGTCACACGACCATGGTGAGGAAATGCATGTTGCTGATGCCCGATCCGCTATTGGAAAGCTTTTACAAACGCATCTTCGAGGCAGCGTATATGACTGCACAATAAAAGGCGGTTATCGGCAAAAAGATCCGTGGAACACAATTGCCGCGAATAAATTTGGACATGCCGTTGCACTGCAACGTACTTGCGGCTCCAACGGGCTTGTAGTCGTTCTTCCTCAACTCAAGGATAAAGCGGGTTTCCTTGCAGTGGTCAAGTTATTTCGGACACATCAATAGGT
>DASXRN010000451.1:0-4406 GCA_036506595.1 Polaromonas sp.
CCGCCTATGCTGAGCTGGTAGTTGTTGCTGGTACGCCCGCTACTGCCCGTCGTGCTGTTGCCGGTGCTGCGCGCGCGGCTGGCCCCGCCATCGAGCGTGACCGAGGGGAACAGCGAGGCCCGCTGCTCGCGCACCAGCGCGCGTGCCTGTGCATAGGCGGCCACGGCCAGCACCACGTTCTGGTTGGAAATCTCCACGCGCGAAGCCAGCTGGTCCAGCAGCGGGTCGCCGAACAGCGACCACCAGGGGCCGCGTTCCAGCGCATCGGCCGGTGCGGCGGGCAGCCAGCCCTCGGCTTCCTTGAAGCTGCTCACGTCAACCGTGGCCGGTCGCTGGTAGTCGGGGCCGACGGCGCAGCCACTGGCGAGCAGGGCCAGGCCGGCCGCGGCGAGCAGGTGAAGGTTCAAGCGTGAAGGTGCAGGCATGGAATCATTCATTGCAGTTGCAGCGGGGCAGCGGAAGGCGGCACGCCGGAATCATCCGGATGGCGGCTGAGCTGCTTCTCGGACGGGCTGCGGCGGCGCAGCTTGTCGAGCAGCACATAGACCACCGGCGTGGTGAGCAGGGTCAGCAGCTGGCTGGCGATCAGCCCGCCAATGATGGAAACGCCCAGTGGGCGGCGCAGCTCGGCGCCTTCGCCAAAACCAATCGCCAGCGGCAGTGCGCCCAAAATGGCGGCCAGCGTGGTCATCAGAATCGGGCGAAAGCGCAGCAGGCAGGCCTCGCGCACCGCCTGCACCGCCGTCAGCCCGCGCGCGCGCTCGGCCTCCAGCGCAAAGTCGATGATCAAAATCGCATTTTTCTTGACGATGCCGATCAGCAGGAAAACGCCGATCAACGCGATGATGGAAAAGTCCATCTTGAACATCAATAGCGCCAGCACCGCACCGACGCCGGCCGAGGGCAGGGTGGAGAGCACGGTGATCGGGTGAATCAGGCTCTCATACAGAATGCCGAGCACGATGTAAATCACCACCAGCGCCGCCAGAATCAGGAGCGGCTGCTGGTCTTGTGACTGCTGGGCGCTGCGCGCCGTGCCGGCAAAACTGCCGCGCACATTGTTGGGCAGGCCGATCTCGGCCTCGGCCTGCTTGACGGCCGCCTGCGCGTCGCTGAGCGTGCTGCCTTCGGCCAGGTTGTAGGAAATCGTGGTCGAGAGTTCGCCGTCTTCATGGCTGACCGAGGCGGCCTTGGCGCCTTCGCTGAAACGCGCAATGGCTGACAGCGGCACCATGGTGGTGGCCGATGCGCTCAGGGCCTGGCCGGTCGAGGCATCGCGCAGGGCCGGATTCACCACGCTGGTAGCCGTGGACGCTGCTGCAGTCGCCAGCGTGCTGCCGCTGCCGCCCTTGGCCGGAATATAGATATTCTTGAGCGACTCCGGGCTCCGGATAAAGCGCGGCGCGACCTCCATGATCACGCGGTACTGGTTCAGGTCGGCATAAATGGTGGCGACCTGGCGCTGGCCGTAGGCGTTGTAAAGCGCGTTGTCCACATCGCGCGAACTGATGCCCAGCCTGGCCGCGCTGTCCTTGTCGACCGTGACCATGGTCTCGACACCGTTTTCCTGCTGGTCGGTGTCCACGTCGGTCAGCGCGTTTTGCCGCTTCATCTGATCGGCCAGGCGGGTGGCCCAGACGCGCAAATCGGTGGTGCTGTCACTTTTGAGCGTGTACTGGTAGGTTGAACTGCTCTGGCGGCCGCCGCCGCGCAGGTCCTGCACCGGGTTCAGAAAAAGCGTGATGCCGGTCACGGTTGCCAGTTGCGGGCGTAGCCGCGCAATCACGGCCTGGCCGGACTCGCTGCGCTGTGCCACCGGTTTCAGGTTGATGAACATGAAACCGCCACCCGCGCGGCCACCGCCGGTAAAGCCCACCACGGTATCGACCGCCGGGTCGCGCCGGATGATGTTGACCAGTGCCTTCAGCTTGTCCTGCATGGCCTGAAAGGAAATGCTGCGGTCGGCGCTCAGGCCGCCGCTGATTTGTCCGGTGTCCTGCTGGGGGAAAAAGCCCTTGGGTATTTTCACAAAAAGATAGCCATTGAGGGCAATGACGGTCCCCAAGATCAGCATCATCAGCAGCTTGCTGCCCAGCGCCCAGTCCAGGCTGACGGCGTAGCCGCGGTGCGCGCGCTTGAACGCATGCTCAAACCAGCGCGGTATGAAGGCCAGGTGGCCGGGTGGCTTGCCCGCCGTGCCGGGCTTGAGCAGCCAGGCGCACATCATGGGCGTGGTGGTCAGCGAAATCAGCAGCGAGATCATCACCGCCACCGACAGCGTGACGGCAAATTCGCGGAACAGCCGCCCGGTTTGCCCGCCCATGAACAGCAGCGGAATGAACACCGCCACCAGCGACAGGCTGATCGACAGCACGGTAAAGCCGACTTCGCGCGCGCCCAGCAGTGCCGCCTTGAAGCGGTCCATGCCGGCTTCAATATGCCGGCTGGTGTTTTCCAGCACCACGATGGCGTCGTCCACCACAAAGCCGGTCGCCACCGTCAGCGCCATCAGGCTCAGGTTGTTCAGGCTGAAGCCCATCAGGTACATCACGCCAAAGGTGCCGAGCAGCGATACCACGGTGGCCACCGCCGGAATCACCGTGGCGCGCGCGCTGCGCAAAAACGCGCTGACCACCAGCACCACCAGCGCAATCGAGATCAGCAGCGTGAGCTCGATCTCGCGCAGCGAGGCGCGTATGGAGTTGGTACTGTCCGAGGCCACCTGCAACTGCACGTCCTGCGGCAGCTGGGCCTGCAGCTCCGGGATCAGCGCACGCACGCCATCGACGGTTTCAATCACGTTGGCGCCGGGCTGGCGCGTCACCAGCACGACGACGGCGGGGCTGCCGTTGAAAAGGCCCAGGGTGTTGGTGTTTTCAACGCCGTCCACCACCTCGGCCACGTCGCTAAGCCGTATCGCCGCGTCACCGCGCCAGGCCACCACCAGGCCCTGGTAGTCAGCGGCCTTGAGTCCGCCCGTCGCCGTGTTGCCGCCCGAGTAAATCTGAAAGCGCTGGCCATGGCCTTCAATCGCCCCCTTGGGCCGGTTGGCATTGGAGGCTTGCAGCGCCGCCCGCACGTCTTCCATGCTGACGCCGTAGCGGCTCAGCGCAAACGGATTCAGCTCGACGCGAACGGCGGGCAGCGAGCCGCCGCCCAGCTCCACATCACCGACGCCGGGAACCTGGGCAATTTTTTGCTGCACCAGGTTGGACACTGCGTCATAAATCTGGCCGGGCGAACGGGTTTTGGAGGTGAGCGCCAGAATGATCACCGGCGCCGCTGCCGGATTGGCCTTGCGGTAGGTTGGGTTGCTGCGCAAGGTGGCGGGCAGGTCGGCGCGCGAGGCATTGATGGCGGCCTGCACCTCGCGCGCAGCGGCATCGATGTTGCGGTTCAGCTCAAACTGCAGGCTGACGCGGGTGGAGCCGTTGCTGCTGTTGGAGGTCATCTCGTTGACCCCCGCTATCACGCCCAGGCGCCGTTCCAGCGGCGTGGCCACGCTGCTGGCCATGGTGTCGGGGCTGGCACCGGGCAGCGTGGCGCTGACCGAGATCACCGGGTAATCGACTTGCGGCAGCGGGGAGACCGGCAGTACGAAGAAGGCGCTTATGCCGGCCAGGGCCAGGCCTATGGTGAGCAGGACTGTGGCTACTGGGCGGCGGACGAAGGGTTCGGAGAGGTTCATGCAGGGGCTCCTGCTGAAAGTCCTGGGCTGTTTCCTGGGTTGTTGGTAGTTCTTGGCTTCAGTAGTGGTTCGATGAGGCGCTGGCCGGGGGTAGCCCGGCGGCTAGTCACTTTCTTTTGCTTCGCCAAAAGAAAGTAACCAAAGAAAAGGCGACCCGCAGTCTGGGTCCCTACGCTTCGCTGCGGGCAACTTGCGGTGCTCGAAGCAAGCGGGGTCTCGCTCGAACTCGCTTCGCTCAGACAATCGCGAGCCCTGATCCGCCTGCTTCTCCGCTCCTCAGCCCAGCCAGAACGGGGTGGGAAAGAAATACCAATAGCCCCAGCCCCAACAGCCGAACTCCACAAATACGCGCCAAGGCGCGTATTTGTTTTTGTATTGGTACTCGGTATCCGGCTTTTTGTCTGCCCCGTCCTGGCTGGGCTGAGCAGCGCAGATGGAGGCGGGATCAGGGCCGCAGTTGTCTGAGCGCAGCGAGTTCTGCGGACCCCCGCCGGAGTCGAGCAGCGCAAGTTGCCCGGAGCGCAGCGCAGGGACCCAGACTGCGGGTCGCCTTTCTTTTGGGTACTTTTCTTTGGCGAAGCAAAGAAAAGTGCCTCGCCCGCCGGGGCGAGACCCGGCCTCCGCCTTAAAACTAGCCTGCAGCAATCATCAGACAGATGCCTCACACCGAAACCTCACTCTTCGGCTTCCGCCCAAACCTGCGCCCCATCCGGTCAAA
>DASXRN010000452.1:0-6631 GCA_036506595.1 Polaromonas sp.
ACCTGGGTGTCCTTGTCGTTCTGGGCCAGCATGGGCGTGGTGGGCGGTTTGGCGTTTCAGCGCTGGCTGCGTCCGGCCTTGCTGGCGATGCTGGAGCGCTCGGGCGCTGTGAGCGCCACTGTCATGGAAGCCCCCCAATGAGCAATGTAAAAGGCAAAATCATGCTGGTGGGCATTGGCCCCGGCAGCCATGACCACATGACGCAGCGCGCCCGTGCCGCTATTGCCGAGGCCGATGTGGTGGTGGGCTATGTCACCTACATCAAGCTGGTGGCCGATTTGCTGGAAGGCAAAGAAGTGGTCCGCAAGGGCATGACCGAAGAGCTGGACCGCGCCGTGCATGCACTGGAAAGCGCCCGCGAAGGCAAGAAAGTGGCACTCATCTCCAGTGGCGACGCTGGGGTGTATGGGATGGCCGGGCCGACTTACGAGGTGCTGTTTCAGGCCGGCTGGACGCCCGAGTCTGGCGTGGAAGTCGAAGTCGTGCCGGGCGCGTCGGCCATCAACGCCTGTGCGGCGCTGGTGGGTGCACCCCTGACGCACGATTTTTGCTCCATCTCCCTGTCTGACCTGCTCACCCCCTGGCCGGTGATTGCACGCCGTCTGGACGCGGTGGCCGCTGCGGACTTTGTGGTGGCGCTGTACAACCCCAAGAGCGGCCGCCGCACCCAGCAGATCGTGCAGGCACAGCAGCTGTTCTTGCGGCACCGCAGGCCCGACACACCGGTGGCGGTGGTCAAGTCGGCCTACCGCAGGCGTGAGCGCATCGAGTTCACCACGCTGGACAAGATGAGCGACTGCGACATCGGCATGCTGACCACGGTGCTGATTGGCAACAGCCACACCTTTGTGCAGCACGGCCTGATGGTCACGCCGCGCGGCTACGCCAACAAGTACGAGCTGCACGGCGATGGCAGCACGCGCGAGGGCGAAAGGCCCGGCCGTTCGCTGTCCACCGGCCTGCTCGGCTGGATGGAAAACCTGCGCATTGACCACGCTGAGGGTGAGAGCGTTGCTGCGTTGGCGCTGCGCCATAAGCTGCCTGCGGATTACATCGAGGCAGTGCTGACCGCGCCGATTGAAGAAGTGGTCAAGGATGAAGCTGCCAGCACCGAGGAATCGGAAGCATGAGCGAGGTGGTGGTCAAACCCAAGATTGGCGCTTACAAACGCCATTTGCTGGTCTGTACCGGCCCACGCTGCACGCAGGATGGTGCGTCGCAGGAGCTGTTCGACAGCCTGGGCGACAAGTTCAAGGCGGCCGGGCTGCACGACGGCGAGATGCGCGTCAAGCGCAGCCGGGTGAGCTGTTTTGCCGCCTGCAAGGGCGGGCCGGTCATGTGCGTGCAGCCTGATGGCACCTGGTACTACAACGTCACGCCCGCCAACATGGACCGCATCATTGATCAGCACCTGGTGGGCGGCCAGCCCGTGGCTGATTTGGTGTTTCATCAGGGACCGGGTGACTGCCATGACGCTTGAGGCACAAGGGCAAACCAGCCGCGGGTTTGTGTCCATCGTGGGTGCAGGCCCGGGCCCGGTCGATTTGATGACCCTGCGGGCACTCGACCGGCTTCAGCGGGCCGAGGTGGTGGTGCACGACCGCCTGATCGCGCCGGAGGTACTGGCTTTGATCCCTGAGGCCGCCCAGCGTGTGTATGTGGGCAAGGCCCTGGGCAACCATGCCGTGCCGCAAGAGGGTATCCATGCGCTGCTGGTTCAGCATGCGCGCCTGGGCAAACGGGTGGTGCGTCTCAAGGGCGGTGACCCCTATGTGTTTGGGCGCGGGGGCGAAGAGGTGCAGGCCCTGCAGGCGGCGGCTATTGCCTTTGAAGTGGTGCCGGGGGTGACTGCGGCCAGTGGCTGCTCGGCAGCAGCGGGTATTCCGTTGACCCACCGCGACCTGGCGGGCAGCTGTGTTTTTCTGCCCGGCCACCTGGCCGACGACGAGGCCACGCACGACTGGCAGGCCTTGGCGCGCCCAGGCCAGACCCGTGTTTTTTACATGGGCGTACAGCGCCTGGCGCAGATTGCCCACCAGCTCATGAGGCATGGCCTGGCACCCGATACCCCGGCCGCCATCGTGCGCGACGGCGCCCGCGCCACGCAGACCGTTATTGCCACCGGGCTGCGCAACTTGGTGGCACGCGCGCCGGCGTATGGCCCCCAGCCCGGCCTGCTCATCATTGGTGAGACCGTGCAACTCAGCCCCGATTTCAACCCTTAGGTGATTGCCCATGCAGATTGAAACCCCACCGTCCGAAAAGCCCTACGACAAACCCGAGGGTGAACGCCGTGGCCTCATCATCGTCAACACCGGTGACGGCAAAGGCAAAAGCACGGCCGCCTTCGGCCTGGCCCTGCGCGCGCAGGGGCGCCACCATGTGCATGGCAAGGCTGTCAAGATTTTCCAGTTCATGAAAGTGCCCAGCGCCCGTTTTGGCGAGCACCGCATGTTCGAGCAACTGGGTATTCCGATCGAGGGGCTGGGCGACGGCTTCAGCTGGAAAAGCCAGGACCTGGAGCACTCGGCCCAACTCGCGCGCGACGGCTGGGAAAAAGCCAAGGCCGCCATTTTGAGCGGCGAGAATTTCATGGTGGTGCTCGATGAGCTGACCTATCCGCTGATTTACGGCTGGATGCCGCTCGACGATGTGCTGCAGACTTTGCGCGACCGCCCGAAAGATGTGCACGTGGTCATTACCGGCCGCCGTTGCCCGCCCGAAATCATTGCGCTGGCTGATACCGTGACCGAGATGACCAAGGTCAAGCATGCCTTCAATGCAGGCATTCCCGCCCAACGCGGAATAGAAGATTAGGAACCCGCAGTGAGCGCATCCGCCGAATCCCACGCCTTCAGTGCCGCCGATCAGCAGGCGGTGTACCGCGCCATTTACGAGCGGCGCGACATGCGCCATTTCTGTGGCGGGGTGGTGGCCGATGAGGTGTTGCAGCGCCTCCTGGCTGCCGCCCACCATGCCCCCAGCGTCGGTTTCATGCAGCCCTGGCGCTTTATCCGCGTGCGCAGCCAGCCGCTGCGCACCGGTCTGCATGCGCTGATTGAGCAGGAGCGCGTGCTGACGGCCCGGGCGCTGGGTGAGCGCGAAGACGAGTTCATGAAACTCAAGGTGCAGGGCGTGCTCGATGCCGCCGAAGTGCTGGTGGTGGCGCTGCCGCCAGGGCGCGAGCAGCATATTTTTGGCCGCCGCACCCTGCCCGAGATGGACCTGGCGTCTGCCGCCTGCGCCATTCAAAACCTCTGGCTGGCCGCGCGCGCCGAGGGGCTGGGCATGGGCTGGGTGTCGATTTTTTGCCCGCTGCAATTGGCGCAGCTGCTGCAAATGCCCGAAGGCAGCAAACCCATTGCCGTGCTGTGCCTGGGCCCGGTCCCGGCGTTTTACGACCAGCCCATGCTGCAGGCCGAAAACTGGGCGCACCGTGCACCGCTGGCCGACATGGTGTTTGAGGACAGCTGGGCCAAGCCGGCCGCACCCCATGAGTGATGGCGCGTTGCTCATGGCGGCAGTCTTGCTGCTGGCTTTGCTCATGGATGTCACATGGGGCGAACCGCCTGCCTGGGCGCATCCGGTGGTAGGCATGGGCAAGTACCTGTCGTGCTGTGGCAAGCTTTTGCCCGGTTTGCGACCCTTCCCGGCATTCGGCCTGGGCGCCTTGGCGTGGCTGGCCGGTGCGGTTTTGATCGGTGGCCTGGCCTGGTTTGCCCAGCGGCAGATGGTTGCCAGCCTGCCCCCGGTCATTGCTGCGTTGCTCATGGCGGTGCTGCTCAAGCCCATGCTGGCCTGGCGCATGCTGCGCACCGAAGTCGATGCGGTTGAAACGGCCTTGCAGCAATCGCTGGAAGCTGGGCGTGAGCGCCTGTCGTGGCTGGTGAGCCGCAACACCGTGCTGCTCAATGAAAGCGAAGTGCGCGAAAGCGCGATCGAGTCGCTGGCCGAGAACCTCAACGATTCGGTGGTCGCACCCATTTTCTGGTTTGTGCTGTTGGGTTTGCCCGGTGCCGCCATCTACCGCTTTGCCAACACGGCTGACGCCATGTGGGGTTACCGCGGGGTATACAAGGGGAAAAATTGGGAGTGGGCGGGCAAGTGGGCGGCGCGGGCCGACGATGTGCTGTCGTGGCTGCCGGCGCGCCTGACGGCTTTGCTGCTGGCCCTCGCTGCCGGCGGCTTGCCTTTTAAAACCTTGCGGCTTGAAGCGCGTAAAACGCCATCGCCCAACAGCGGCTGGCCCATGGCGGCCATGGCGCTGGCGCTGGGCGTCAGCCTGCGCAAGCCCGGTGTTTACACGCTCAACCCCGAGGGCAAACCGCCACAGGCTCCAGATACCGTTTCTGCGCAAAAACATGCATCAAAAGTTGTTCTGGCCCTCGTGTTGTTTGCGCAACCAGCTATCATATTTATAGCGATTGCACATTCTTCCTTATGAGTGCCCCGCAAACGCAATGCCTGCGAGTTCACGGCGGCCCCGACCCGCAGGGCGTGCCCCTGTACGACTTTTCCACCAACAGCAACGCCTGCGGGCCATGCCCCCTGGCGCAAACCGCCGTCAGCCAGGCCGATGCCACGCAATACCCCGATGCCAGCTACACCGCCCTGCGCCAGCAGCTCGCCGCCTTTCATGGTGTAGACGTGCCGCGTGTACTGCTGGCCGCCAGCGCCAGCGAATTTATTTTCCGCATCACGGCGCTGGTGGCGTCGGTGGCGAACGAGGGCGGGCGTTCGGTCTGGCTGCCGCCGCACAGCTATGGCGACTACGCGCAAGCGGCCCATGCGCATCGCTTGACCGTGGTGAACCAAGTCGCTGACGCACAGCTGCGCTGGAGTTGTGACCCGTCCAGCCCGCTGGGTGCGGCACATGCGGGTCTGGATGGTTTGATGGACAACACTTCCGCCATCAATGTGTTGGACCGGGCTTACGAACCCTTGCGCCTTGAGGCTGCTCTGGCGTTATCCGATGCGCAGCTGCAAACCTTCTGGCAGCTCTGGACGCCCAACAAGGCGCTGGGCCTGACGGGCGTGCGCGCCGCTTATGCCATTGCGCCCGTAAATGCGGGGGGGGCGGCGCTTGCGCTGGAGCAGCTGTGCCCCTCGTGGCCGGTGGGCGCGCACGGCGTGGCCATGCTGCAGGCCTGGGTTAGCCCCGAGGTGCAAGCCTGGCTGGCCGACAGCCTTCATGCCCTGCGCGAGTGGAAAGCGCGGCAAATTGCGCTGTGCGAGTCTCTGGGCTGGAACTGCCTGCCCAGCCATGCCAACTTTTTCTGCGCCCGGCCCGCCTTGCCCCGGGGCCTGAGCCTGCAGCAGGTGCTGGCCGAATTACGCGTCCAGGGCATCAAGCTGCGCGACACCCGCTCCTTCGGCTTGCCTGGTCATGTGCGCATCAGCGTGCAGTCGCCCGCCGCGCAAGACGCGCTGCACAATGCATGGCAACACATCATCAGGAGCGCCGCATGAGCGGAAAAAAGGCAAAAAGTGTCATGGTTTTGGGCACCACCAGCGGGGCCGGCAAGAGCTGGCTGACCACCGCGCTGTGCCGCTACTACGCGCGGCAGGGCCTGAAGGTGGCGCCGTTCAAGGCGCAAAACATGAGCAACAACGCGCGCGTCGTTGCTCAGGGTGAAATCGGCAGCGCCCAGTACTTCCAGGCGCTGGCCGCACGCGCCGTGCCCGACGTGCGCATGAACCCGCTGCTGCTCAAACCCGAAAAAGACACGCAAAGCCAGGTGATCCTGATGGGGCAGGTTAACGTCGAGCTTTCGCGCACGGCCTGGCGTGGCCGCAGCGCCTCGGTCTGGCCCGTGATCGCCCAGGCACTGGACGAGCTACGCCAGGAAAACGACGTGGTGGTGATCGAAGGCGCCGGCTCGCCGGCGGAGATCAACCTGAAATCCAGCGACATCGTGAACATGCGGGTGGCGCTGCACGCTCAGGCGGCCTGCCTGCTGGTCACCGACATCGACCGCGGCGGCGCCTTTGCCCATCTTTACGGCACCTGGATGATGCTCGATGAAGCCGAGAAAAAGCTGATCAAAGGCTTTGTGCTCAACAAGTTTCGCGGCGACGCCAGTCTGCTGGCCCCTGCGCCGCAAATGCTGCAAGACCTCACCGGCGTGCCGACCGTGGCCACATTGCCGATGTGGTGGCAGCACGGCCTGCCGGAAGAAGACGGCGTGTTTGACGACCGCAGCACGGCTGCAGGTGCCGTTACCACCACCGTGGCGGTTGTGGCCTACCCGCGCATCAGCAACCTCGACGAATTCCAGCCGCTGAAAAACGTGCCGGGTGTGCACCTCAAATGGGTGCGCAGCCCTGCTGAGTTGGTCGATGCAGACTGGATCATCCTGCCGGGTTCCAAACACACCAGCGGCGATTTGGCCTGGCTGCGCACGCAGGGACTTGACCGCGCAATAGCCACCCATGCGGAGCAGGGCGGTGCGGTGCTGGGCATTTGCGGCGGCCTGCAAATGCTGGGCGAGGCGCTGATTGACCCGCACGGCATTGACGGCAATGCGCCGGGGCTGGGCCTGCTGCCGGTGGTCACCGTGTTTGAAGAAGACAAAACGGTGCAGCGCAGGCAGGCCCGCTTTGGCGAACTGGGCGGGACGTGGACCGCACT
>DASXRN010000453.1:0-3801 GCA_036506595.1 Polaromonas sp.
ACATTTCTCCCCCAGGCTTGCACTGACGCTGGCGGCGCTGGCGACGTTGGGTGGAGCGGCCCTGCTGGCGGGTTGCGTCAGCACCACCCCGGTGATGGACTCGAAATTTGGCGACGCGGTCAGGCAGGCGCGCATCGCCCAGACGCTGAACCCCAACGCCTCGGCCAACCGCGACCCGGTGCTGGGCATAGACGGCAAGGCCGGTGCCGCCGCGCAGGAGCGCTACCAGGAGTCGTTCAAGACACCGCCGAAAACGTTTGACATCCTGAATATCGGCGGGAGCATCTCCGGCCAGTAAGGCCGCCGTAGCTGCCGAATTCTGCCAAGGAATGATCATCATGAAGGCTCCCATCACCCCAGGACCCGCGCGATGGGCCGCGCGCGGTCAAGGCCAGCGCGGTGCCATTGCCATCATGTTCGGCCTCACCGTGGCCGTACTGATAGGCTTCGCCGGCCTGGCGATTGACCTGGGCCGCTTTTTTGTCATCAAATCAGAATTGCAAAACGCCATGGATGCCTGTGCGCTGGCGGCGTCTTCGCAGCTGCGGCCGGGGCAGAACAACCCGACTGCGCTGACCAAGGCGGTGGCCTATGGCAGCGTGCTCCTGACCGGCGGAGACGCCATCAGGAACAGGGCGAATTTCCAGAGCAACGGGGTGCTGAAAGCTGCCGATCTCCTCATCGAGTTTTCAAACACCCTGGGAACGGGCTATCAGACCATCGCCGGTGGCGCTGACTACAAGACCGCTGCATATGCGAAATGCACCTATCCATTGGCTGGCTTGCCGATTTTGTTCATGAGGGTGCTGAACCCTTTGCTGAACACACAGACCGTGAGCGCCATGGCGGTGGCAACGCTGGCCCCCTCGGCTTCGTCGTGCGCCATCCCCGTGGGGGTGTGCAAGCAGGGTAACAGCGCCAACTTCGGATTGACGGTGGGTGACTGGTTGACCGCCCCTGAAACGGCCGGCTCCACCTACGGTACGGGAAATTTCGGCTGGATCGACTTCGACATGAGTGGCGGCGGCGCCAAGGAAGTGAGCGCCTTGCTCACAGGTGAAGGCAAATGCTCCATGGAACTCGGTCAGGAGGTGGGGGAAGCGGGAAAGAAGGTCAGCGTGGGTGATGCGTGGAATTCGCGCTTTGGCATTTACCCACTCGGCGGCAAACCGGTCGAGAAAGATGCGCCTCCCGATGTGACGGGCTACAGATACACCTCCGCCAACTGGACGCTGGGTCGTAACGCCTATGCTGGCACCGTGGCCGGTCAACTCAACTACGCCACTGCTGCGCTGACTAACGAGCCTTACCAGTTCCCCGTGGACGCCTATAACCCCAAGGTACGGATCACTGATCAATACAACCCCGGCAATGCCCGTCGCCTGGTAGTAGCGCCCGTGGTGGATTGCACGGTGTGGAACGCCAAGGGAAACCCGAAGCTGGAAGGTTGGGCGTGCGTGTTGATGCTGGCGCCGACTTTTGACCCTGCCAATCCCAAATACGGCATTGAGTATCTTGGCCCGAGCACCGTGTTCGGCAGTGCGTGCGCCACCAATGGCGAGCCGGGCACCTTCGGCCCTCTGGTGCCACAACTGGTTCAGTGAGGCCCATCATGCGCATGCACAAGCAAAAAGGGGTCGCGGCGGTGGAAATGGCGCTGGTGCTCACACCCATGTTGCTGCTGTGCTTCGGTATCACCGAGCTGGGCCGCGCGCTGTACCAATACAACGGCTTGGTCAAAGCCACGCGTGGGGCGGCGCGGTATCTGTCTCAGCAAAGTCTGGCGAGCCCGCCGGTCGGGGAGACGGCGGACTCCATGCGGGTAAAAGCGCGTTCCCTTGCGCTTTGCGGCGCCTATGCCTGTGGCGGCAAAACACCGCTGATCACGGGGTTGACGCTGGAGATGATTTCGGTATGCGACCCCGTGCTTTGCCCGACGACGCATCTCAATGTGGCAACGGGCGAAGGCGCGGTTAGCCTGGTGTCGGTGATGGTGGGCGCCGCCGACCTCAAATTCAGCTTTGTCTCGCTGGTGCCGTGGGCCGTGCCGGACATCACGTTCGGCACGATCGGCATCACCATGGCGTCCAGCACGAACTGAAGGGGAAGACCATGCCTGCCAAGCTTCAACCCTCACAGACCCGGCGCCGGGGCCGACGCACCGGGCTGCGGAGGCAGGCGGGCGCCGCGATTGTCGAGTTTGCCCTGGTGGCCATGATTTTCATCACGCTGCTGATCGGCGTCATGGAGTTCGGCCGCTGGCTGTTCACCCTGAACGCCGCCAACGAGGCCACGCGTCTGGGCGCGCGGCTGGCCGTGGTGTGCAGCATCGCGGACGCCGGGTTCATCAAGAACCGCATGCATGTCATGGTGAGTAGCGTGCCGGTGGCCAATATGGTGATTGATTACGTACCGACGGGCTGCGACGCCGGCACATGCAAGACCGTGACCGTGAGGCTTAACGGGGCCACGTTCACTCCGCTGATTCCATTGATGGGCACGGCGGTTCCGATCCCCGCTTTTCCCACCAGCCTGCCGCGAGAACTGATGAACAGTGCCGGCAACCCTGTGTGCCCCACTTCCTGACCTACCACCCGTCCTCTGTAATTAGCAAGCGAAAACACCATGACCACACGAGTTACCTTTATCTGCAGCAACAAAGCGGTGCGCGACGAACTGCTTGCCCAGGCGCCGGGCATGCGGGGTGTGGAGCTGAAGGCCCACATCGGCTCGGCGCGCACGCTGCTGACGGTGCTTCAAAAAGAGCGGCCCGATGTGGTGCTGCTGGATTTCCCGGTGGCTGACGAGCAGGCGCTGGAACAGATCGAGGCGGCCACGCTGCAGGCCCCGAGCACGCCCGTGGTGCTGGTGAGCCCAGATCAGTCGCTGGCGTTTCTCAAGAGCGCCATGCGCGCCGGCGTACGCGACATTCTGCCGACGCCTATCACCATGGGCACGGTGCAGCGGGCGGTGGACTATGTGCAGGAGAGCAAGTCCATCACCTCGCGCTTTCCGGGCACCGGCTGCATGGTGCTGGCTTTCGTACCGGTGAAGGGTGGCTCGGGGGCCACATTCCTTGCCACGAACCTGGCTGAGACATTGGCCGAGCAGCACAAGCGGGTGCTGGTGATCGATTTAAACCTTTATTTTGGCGATGCGGCGCTGTATGTAACGGATCGCAAACCGACCGCCAGCGTGGTGGACATGGCGCTGCGGGCGGGCCGACTGGACGCCATGCTGCTGGAGTCGAGCGTGCTGCGCACGCAGGGCAATGTGCACATTCTCCCCGCACCGGATCTGCCCGGACAGCTTGACGCGGTGACGCCGGACGCGCTGGACGCCCTCATTTTGCAGGCTCGTATGGAGTACGACTTCGTGATGCTGGACATGAGCCGCACGCTGGACCCGGTGGCCGTGAAGGCGCTGGACCTGGCGGATCGCATCTACATGACGCTGCAGCTGTCGCTGCCGGCGATTCAAGGGGTCAAGCGCCTGGCGACGGTGTTCAATGGGCTGGGCTACGCCAGCAGCAAGCTCAGCGTGGTGGTGAACCGGTTTGACAAGGGCGGCGTGATTCGCCTGGAAGAGTTGAAGCGCGCGGCGAATGTTCCGGTCAAGCGCACGCTGCCCAACAGCGAGGCGGCTGTGGCCGCGTCGGTGAACCAGGGCGTGCCGCTGATCCGGCTGGCCCCGCGCGATCCGGTGGCGCGTGCGCTGCAGGAATGGGCGCAAGAGCTTTCCCCAGTGATGGTGAAACCGGCCAAACACTGGTTCCAGGTGTTGACCCGGAGTCCGGCATGA
>DASXRN010000454.1:0-16355 GCA_036506595.1 Polaromonas sp.
TTCCGCATGGAGTTCCAGAAAGATGTCGTGGTCGACATCATCTGCTTCCGCAAACTGGGTCACAACGAGCAGGACACCCCTGCGCTGACCCAGCCACTGATGTACAAAAAGATTGCGCAGCACCCCGGCACCCGCAAGCTGTACGCCGACAAGCTGTCGGCCCAGGGCATGGGCGAGACGCTGGGCGACGACATGGTCAAGGCCACGCGCGCCGCACTCGATGCCGGCAAGAGCACCTTTGACCCGGTGCTGACCAACTTCAAGAGCAACTATGCGGTTGACTGGAGCCCTTACCTCGACAAGAAGTGGACCGATGCGGGCGACACGGCCATCCCGATGGCCGAGTGGAAGCGTCTGGCTGAAAAAATCACCACCATCCCTTCCAGCGTGACGCCTCACAACCTGGTGAAAAAAGTGTACGACGACCGCGCTGCCATGGGCCGCGGTGACATTCCCGTGGACTGGGGCATGGGTGAGCACATGGCGTTTGCCTCGCTGGTGGCCAGTGGCTACCCCATCCGTCTGTCGGGCGAGGACAGCGGGCGCGGCACCTTCACCCACCGCCATGCCGTGATTCACGACCAGAACCGTGAGAAATGGGACACCGGCACCTACGTGCCGCTGGAAAACGTGGCCGAAAAGCAGGCCCCGTTTGTGGTGATCGACTCCATCCTGTCCGAAGAAGCCGTGCTGGCTTTTGAGTACGGCTATGCCTCCAACGATCCCAACACGCTGGTGATCTGGGAAGCCCAGTTCGGCGACTTTGTCAACGGTGCGCAGGTCGTGATCGACCAGTTCATCGCCTCCGGCGAGGTGAAGTGGGGCCGTGTCAACGGCATCACGCTGATGCTGCCGCACGGCTACGAGGGCCAGGGTCCCGAGCACAGCTCGGCGCGCCTGGAGCGCTTCATGCAGCTGTCTGCCGACACCAACATGCAGGTGGTTCAGCCCACCACGGCCAGCCAGATCTTCCACATTTTGCGTCGCCAGATGGTGCGCAACCTGCGCAAGCCGCTGGTCATCCTCACGCCCAAGTCGCTGCTGCGCAACAAGGACGCGACCTCGCCGCTGTCCGAGTTCACCAAAGGCAGCTTCCAGACTGTCATTCCCGAGACCAGGGAAGAGATCACCAAAAAAGCCGACAAGGTCAAGCGCATCATTGCCTGCACGGGCAAGGTGTACTACGACCTGGTCAAGAAGCGCGAAGAAAAAGGCGCTGACGATGTGGTGATTTTGCGCGTCGAGCAGCTCTACCCCTTCCCGCACAAGGCGTTTGCGACCGAGTTGAAAAAGTACCCGAATGCCACCGACATCGTGTGGTGCCAGGACGAGCCGCAAAACCAGGGCGCCTGGTTCTTTGTGCAGCATTACATCCACGAGAACATGCTCGAAGGCCAGAAGCTCGGCTACTCGGGCCGTGCAGCGTCGGCTTCGCCGGCCGCGGGGTATTCGTACCTGCACCAGGAACAGCAAAAAGCGCTGGTGGATGGCGCGTTTGCCAAGCTCAAAGGTTTTGTGCTGACCAAGTAAGGTCGTAGCCAGCCCAAAAACACAAAAAACATACACGAAAGAATCAAATGGCTATCGTAGAAGTCAAAGTTCCCCAGTTGTCCGAGTCCGTGGCCGAGGCCACCATGTTGCAGTGGAAAAAGAAGGTCGGCGAGGCCATCGCCGTCGATGAAATCCTGATTGAAATCGAAACCGACAAAGTCGTGCTCGAAGTGCCCGCGCCTTCCGCCGGCGTGCTGACCGAACTGGTCGTGGCCGATGGCGGCACCGTGGTGTCGGACCAGCTCATTGCCCGGATTGATACCGAAGGCAAGGCCGGCGCTGCTGCGCCTGCGGCAGCCGCTGCCTCAGCACCCGCTGCTGCCATCGCTTCGGCGCCTGCGCCGGCTGCGGGTGGTTCCATGGCCGGTGTGCCCATGCCGGCCGCTGCCAAGCTGATGGCCGACAGCAACCTGGTTGCAGGTTCCGTGCCGGGCACCGGCAAGGATGGCCGTGTCACCAAGGGCGATGTGTTGGGCGCGACAGCCGCCGGCGCTCTCAAATTAGTAGCCGCCAGCGCAATCCCTACGGGGGTTCCGAGCACTTCTTTGCCTCAAGTGGCGGCGCCTGCAAAATCTGCCGATCTGGGCGAGCGTCCCGAGCAGCGCGTTCCCATGAGCCGCCTGCGCGCCCGCGTGGCCGAGCGCCTGCTGCAGTCGCAGTCGACCAATGCCATCCTGACTACCTTCAACGAGATCAACATGGCGCCCGTGATGGAGATGCGCAAGCGCTTCCAGGAAAAGTTCGAGAAAGAGTATGGCGTCAAGCTCGGCTTCATGAGCTTCTTCGTCAAGGCCGCGGTTCATGCGCTGAAAAAATACCCGGTGCTCAATGCCTCGGTCGATGGCAATGACATCGTTTACCACGGCTATTTCGACATCGGTATCGCCGTCGGTTCACCGCGTGGACTGGTCGTGCCGATTTTGCGCAATGCCGACCAGATGAGCTTTGCCGATATCGAGAAAAAGATTGCTGAATACGGCGCCAAGGCGCGCGACGGCAAGCTGGGCATTGAAGAAATGACCGGCGGCACCTTCTCCATCAGCAACGGTGGCGTGTTCGGCTCCATGCTATCCACCCCCATCATCAACCCACCGCAGTCCGCCATCCTCGGCGTGCACGCCACCAAGGACCGTGCCGTGGTTGAAAACGGCCAGGTCGTGGTGCGCCCCATGAACTACTTCGCCATGAGCTATGACCACCGCATCATCGACGGCCGCGAAGCCGTGCTGGGCCTGGTGGCCATGAAGGAAGCGCTGGAAGATCCAGCTCGCCTGCTGTTCGATATCTAAAAACTCTCAGGGCAGGCTGCAGCCGCCGGGCTGCCGGTCTTGCCCGTCATTCACTGGAATAAAAACATGTCCAAACAATTTGACGTGATCGTCATCGGTGGCGGTCCTGGCGGCTATGTTGCGGCCATTCGCGCAGCCCAACTGGGTTTTAACGTCGCCTGTATCGACGAGTGGAAAAATGCCCAGGGCGGCCCGGCCCTGGGCGGCACCTGCACCAACGTTGGCTGCATTCCCTCCAAAGCGCTGCTGCAATCTTCGGAGCATTACGAGCAGGCCGGCCACCACTTTGCCGACCACGGCATTGAAGTCAAGGGCTTGGGCCTGGATCTGGCCAAGATGGTGGGGCGCAAAGACACGGTCGTCAAACAAAACAACGATGGCATCGTCTACCTGTTCAAGAAGAACAAGGTCACCTTCTTCCACGGCCGCGGCTCTTTTGCAGCGGCCAAGGACGGTGCTTACGAGATCAAGGTTACCGGTGCAAGCGAGGAAGTGATTTCCGGCAAGCACATTATTGTGGCGACCGGCTCGAACGCCCGCGCGCTGCCCGGCGCGCCGTTTGATGAAGAGAACATCCTGTCCAACGACGGTGCGCTGCGCATCGGTGCCGTGCCCCAGAAGCTGGGCCTGATTGGCTCGGGCGTGATCGGTCTGGAAATGGGCTCGGTCTGGCGTCGTCTGGGTGCTGAAGTCACCGTGCTGGAAGGCTTGCCGACCTTCCTCGGTGGCGTCGATCAGCAGATCGCCAAGGAAGCCCACAAGGCTTTCGTCAAGCAGGGTTTGAAGATTGAACTCGGCGTGACGGTCGGTGAGGTCAAGTCCGGCAAGAAGGGCGTGTCCATCGCTTATGTCGATGCCAAGGGCCAGGCGCAAGCACTGGACGTTGACAAACTGATTGTCTCGATTGGCCGGGTGGCCAACACCATCGGCCTGGCACCTGAAGCTGTGGGCCTGAAGCTCGACGAGCGGGGTGCCATCGTGGTGGACGAGGAGTGCAAAACCAACCTGCCCAATGTCTGGGCCATTGGTGACGTGGTGCGCGGCCCCATGCTGGCGCACAAGGCCGAGGAAGAGGGCGTTGCGGTGGCTGAGCGCATCGCCGGTCAGCATGGCCATGTCAATTTCAACACCATTCCCTGGGTGATTTACACCAACCCCGAGATTGCATGGGTGGGCCAAACCGAAGAGCAGCTCAAGGCCGCCGGCCGTGCTTACAAGGCGGGCACTTTCCCCTTCATGGCCAACGGCCGGGCGCGCGCGCTGGGCGACACCACCGGCATGGTGAAGATGCTGGCCGATGCGGCGACCGATGAAATTCTGGGCGTGCACATTGTGGGCCCGTTTGCCAGCGAGTTGATTGCCGAATGTGTGGTGGCCATGGAGTTCCGTGCCAGCAGCGAAGACATTGCACGCATCTGCCACGCCCATCCGTCCCTGAGCGAGGCCACCAAAGAGGCGGCGCTGGCCGTGGACAAGCGCACCCTGAATTTCTGAGATTCATGAGCGAAATATGCCGCTTGCGACCGTCTATCGGGTGCAGGTAGCTATCAACTTAATAGCATCTAGAAAAGAAGCCGTCCCTTTGAGCGTCAAGCAAGCCTACGAAGTCGAACTCGCGGCACGCGGTTTCCAGAGCGACCCTGCACAACTGCACGCGGTGCAGGCACTCGAGCGCTGTGCCAGCGAGTGGACGGCGTTCAAGGGACAAAGATCGAACGCCTTCAAGAAGCTGATCAACCGGCCCGACATTCCCCGCGGCGTCTACATGCACGGGGGGGTCGGGCGCGGCAAGAGCTTTTTGATGGATTGTTTTTACGGTGCCGTGCCGCTCAAGCGAAAAGTCCGGCTGCATTTTCATGAGTTCATGCGGGAAGTGCACCGGGAACTGCAAGACCTGCAAGGCACGGTGAACCCGCTTGATGAGCTGGGAAAACGCATCGCCAAACGCTACCGGCTGATCTGTTTTGACGAGTTTCATGTCGCCGACATCACCGACGCCATGATTCTGCACCGGCTGCTGGCGGCGCTGTTTGACAATGGCGTGGGCCTTGTCACAACGTCCAACTTTCACCCGGATGACCTGTACCCGCACGGCCTGCATCGTGAACGCATTTTCCCTGCGATGGCCTTGCTGAAGGCCAGGCTGGAGGTCATCAGCGTCGACAACGGAACGGATTACCGGCGGCGCACCCTGGAGCACGCCAGGCTTTACCATACGCCGCTGGGCCCTCAGGCCGATGCCGACATGACGGAAACTTTTGAGTCCCTGGCTGAGTCCCAGGATGAAAGCCCGGTGTTGCACATCGAGTCAAGGCTGATCCAGGCCAGGCGAAAGGCCGGGGGTGTGGTGTGGTTTGACTTCAAAAGTCTCTGTGGCGGTCCGCGTTCTCAAAACGATTACCTGGAGATCGCCAGTCAATTCCATACGGTGTTGCTGAGCGATGTACCCTATATGCCGGTCAGGATGGCATCGGAAGCCAGGCGCTTTACCTGGCTGGTGGATGTGCTGTATGACCGGCGCGTCAAGCTGATCATGTCGGCGGCGGTGGCGCCCGAGGCCTTGTACACGGAGGGGCCTTTGGCGCACGAGTTTCCGCGCACCGTTTCGCGGCTTAACGAAATGCAGTCGATGGAGTATCTGGCCCTGGAGCGCAGAGACGTGGACACGACACTGACATGAAACAACTTGCCATAGCCTTTCTTTTGACAACGCTGGCCATGCTCGCGGGCGCACAAACAGCGGCCCCTGCGCCCCCAACTGTGCAGCCAGGCGCCATGGACGCGGAACGCGCCAGAATCAGTGCCGAGCGGGCCCGGCTGGAGGCGGGCTTCCTGGCCGAAGATGCTGCTTGCTACAAGAGGTTTGCCGTCAATAGCTGCCTGGGTGAGGTCAATGCCCGGCGGCGTGAAGCGATGGCAGACCTCAGGCGGCAGGAGATTTTGCTCAATGATGAGGAGCGAAAAATGAGGGGCGCTGAACAGATCCGGAAAACCGAAGAAAAATCATCGCCTGAAAAGCAGCAGGAAGCGATAGATCGCAAAGCCAAGGCGCTGGAGGATTACCAGTCGCGGCTGGACAGGGAAAAGAAAAAACAGGAAGAACGGGCCGCAGCCCAGTCGAATGAAAAGGCCAAGAGCGAGGCTAGCGCCGACAGACTCAAGGGCAATCAGGATAAAGCCCGGGCGCGAAGCGACAAGCAGGCGACTGCCGCCGAAGAAGCCAAAAAATTCAATGAACGCCAGAAGGAAGCCCAGGCGCGGCGAGCCCAGCATGAAAGTGAGCGGCTCAAGCAGACCAAGCCGCCGGCCAAGTCCTTGCCTTTGCCGGAGTAAGGATTTTTTACTCTAAAGATTCGAGCTTGACAATCACCAGCGACAGGTTGTCACCGCCGCCACGCGCGCGCGACCTGGCTTTTTGAATCAGGAATTCGGTCGCTTCGCGAGGTGACAACATGGTCAACGCGGATCCCATTTCGCTGGCGCTGAAATAGTGCCAGACGCCGTCGCTACAGGCCAGCAGTACATCCTCGGGACGCAATTGCGGAATGAAGTGCTGTGTGATGGGCGGCATTTCTTCGGTACCCAGGCAGCCCATCAGAATATTTGACTGCGGGTGGACATTGGCCTCGTCTTCGGTGATCTCACCTTTGTCGACCAGTGTTTGCACATACGAGTGATCCATCGTTCTGTGAATCAGCTTGCTGCCCTGGTAGTGATAAATCCGTGAGTCACCGGTATGCGCCCAGTGGCATTCTCCACCCGGATTGATCAAAAACGCTGCCAGCGTGCTATGAGGCTCTTGTTCCGCCGAGAGCGCGGTCAGCTTGATGACGATATGGGCTTCTTCAATGATTTGCTTGAGCACTGAAGGCGCGTCATCAGTCTGCGGGGAGTAACGCTCAAAAAGTTGCTTGGCTGTCAGCATGACCTGGTCAGAGGCTTTGCGACCGCCGCTGCGTCCACCCATGCCGTCGGCCACAATGCCCAGCACGCAGCCAGGACTATGGG
Organism: Polaromonas sp.; assembly: GCA_036506595.1. GTDB lineage: Bacteria > Pseudomonadota > Gammaproteobacteria > Burkholderiales > Burkholderiaceae_C > Polaromonas. Next base: position 6,849 of record DASXRN010000454.1, read on the forward strand.
GGTGAGTGAACAGGTTGACCTGATCTTGTTGATAGTCCCGGTCACCTTTGTGGATACCCGTGGACGCTGTGATTCGATAGCCTTTGGACATCTTGTGGTCGTTCAAGCCGTGAGGGCTCGATTTATGGTCGCAATCAACGTATTATCAGATGAAGCAGCGCGTACGGATAAAAAAACCTTGGACCTCAATTTACATTCTCCGGAACGGCAGCTGATCGAGCTCAAAATCGAGCATGCGGACCTGAATGCCCTGATCGACATGGCGGCCAAAGCCTTGCCCGTTGATGAATTGCGGCTTAGGCGGCTTAAAAAACGCCGGCTGCAACTCCGCGATCAAATTTCATTGCTCGTATTGTTCCTGGACCCTCCTGAGCCGGCCTGATGAATCTTGCGTTTGACGTGGAAGAGGCGTTTGCCCCGGGCGGTGTTTTGTCGCGGGCGGCGGAGCATTTTGTGCCGCGCAGCGGTCAGACCGAGATGGCGCTGGCCGTGGCGCGTGCCATTGAGGGGGCTTATCCCCTCGTGGTGGAAGCCAGCACGGGCGTGGGGAAAACATTTTCTTATCTGGTGCCTGCTTTGCTCAGTGGCGAGCGGATTTTGCTGTCTACCGCGACCAAGGCCTTGCAGGATCAGCTGTTTGGCCGCGATTTGCCCAAGCTGGTTGAAGCGCTTGGGCTGCCGGTGCGCACAGCGCTGCTCAAAGGGCGTGCCAGCTATTTGTGCCTGCATCGCATGGAAATGGCGCGTCAGGATGCGCATCTGCCCGATGGTGTTTCCATGCGCGCGCTGGCAAGGATTGAAGAGTGGTCCAAAGCAACGCGAACCGGCGATCTGGCGGAGCTCCCGGGGCTGGATGAGCGGTCACCGTTGATACCCCTGGTGACCTCTACCCGTGAGAACTGTCTGGGTGCGCAATGCCCGCGTTTTCGCGCCTGTCATGTGAACCTGGCCCGCAGGGAGGCGATGGCGGCGGATGTGGTGGTCATCAATCACCATCTCTTTTTTGCCGACCTGGCCGTTCGCGAGTCGGGCGTGGCTGAGTTGCTGCCGTCGGTGCGCATCGCGATTTTTGATGAAGCGCACCAGCTCAATGAAACTGGCGTGCAGTTTCTGGGCAACAACCTGACCACCGGCCAGTTGCTGGACTTTTCCCGCGACATGCTGGCTGCCGGGCTGCAACTCGCCCGCGGCCTGGTTGACTGGCAAGAAGTGGTTGGGAAAACGGAGCGGGCGGCCCGTGAACTGCGCTTGTGCGCGGGCAAGCAATACCCCGGCACCAAGCTGCGCTGGACCGAAGCCGCGCCTGAAGGCCTGGACATCATCGCCTGGACGCAGGCGCTTGAAGGGGTTCACGCCTCCTGCCTGCAGGCCTGCGCAGCACTCGATACGGTCAGTGAGATTGCGCCCGACTTTGTTCGGTTGCATGAGCGGGCTAGCGAACTGGCCCAGCGGGCTGAGAGCTTTTGCCATGCCTGTGAGGCGGGCTGTGTGCGCTGGGTCGATGTGGGCACGCAGTTGCGGCTTGTCGAGTCACCGCTGGATATTGCCAAGGCCGTGAAGAGCAAGATGCTGGGAGTTGGCGGGGAGGCCGAGAAGTCCGCGAAGTCCTGGGTATTTACTTCCGCGACGCTGGGGGACGATGACAAGCTGAGCTGGTTCACCCAGCCTTGCGGGCTGGAGGATGCCGAGGTGTTGCGGGTCGGCAGTCCTTTTGCCTATGAACGTCAGGCGGCTGTGTATGTTCCGCAAAATTTCCCGAAGCCCGGTGATCCATCGCACACGGCGAAAGTGGCCGAGTCTGCGGCCGCATGGGCGCGGCAATTGGGCGGGCGCACCATGGTGCTGACCACCACGCTGCGGGCTTTGCGTGTGATTGGTGAAGCGCTCGGGGCGGTTTTCGAGCACTCGGGTGACATCGAGGTGCTGGTTCAGGGGGCCATGCCCAAGCGGCTTCTGATTGAGCGCTTCAGGGAAGGAAATACCCATGGCGGCAGGGGCTGTGTGCTGGTTGCTTCGGCATCATTCTGGGAGGGCATTGATGTGCCCGGTGATGCGCTTCAACTGGTCATCATCGACAAGCTGCCGTTTCCCCCGCCAAACGATCCCTTGACCGAAGCCCGCTCAAAAATGCTGGAATCGCAGGGGCGCAGCGCGTTTAATGACTATTTCCTGCCCGAGGCCGCCGTGGCGCTCAAACAGGGCGCGGGCCGTCTGATACGCCGGGAAACCGATCAGGGTGTTCTGGTGGTGTGTGACAGCCGATTGGTGTCCATGGGCTATGGGCGGCGTTTGCTGAGGGCGCTTCCACCGATGCAACGCCTGGCATCGGAGCAGGAGTTGATGGACAGGCTCGCGGGCCTTACCAGAACTTGTACCACGGCTTGTCTGCAGACTTGAAGCCTTTGCCCATGTACTCGCTCTGCGGAAAAGTTTTTTCCATGATGCGGCGCGTGTCATCGCGCAATTCGACCATGCCCAGCGCCTCGTAGGATTTGTAAAGAATGTAGGTGGCTTCTTCGAGCGCTGGAACGTCGCGGTAGTCGGAAATGGCACTCTGGGCGCGATTGATGGCGGCGATGTAGGCGCCGCGGGAATAGTAGTAACGGGCCACATGCACTTCCGATTGGGCCAGCGAATTCACGACGTAGTTCATGCGCAAGCGCGCGTCGGGGGTGTAGCGTGAATCCGGAAAGCGCGTTACCAGTTCCTTGAACGATTCAAATGATTCCTTGGCGGATTTCTGGTCGCGCTCAGACAAATCCTGGCGTGAGATGAAGCCGAAAAGGCCGAGGTTGTCATTAAAGTTCACCAAGCCCTTGAGGTAGAGTGCGTAATCCATGGCGGGGCTGGCCGGGTGCAGCTTCATGAACCGGTCCAGGGTGGCGATGGCCTGGGCCTGCTCGCCGCCCTTGTACTGCGCGTAAGCCTTCTCGATCTGGGCTTGCTGTGCAAGAGGGGTTCCGGCGGCACGGCCTTCCAGCTTTTCATAAAGGGGAATGGCCTTGTCGTAGGCGCCGGAACCCGCTTCGTCTTTGGCTTCGGCGTAAATCTTGTTGGGGCTCCACGCGGCGGTTTTATCCACCGGCGGAGTGACGGAGCAGCCCGCGACTACAAAGGACAATGCGCAAATGGCTGCAACAAGTGGCAATGCATTGGGAACAACCGATAATTTGCTGGAAAACATTGCACGCGACCTTCTTGATGACTGATTCTGAACAAAGCAAATGGATTATATCGGGCGCTGTTGGCGCCAATACCCCTTCTGACGACGCTCAGGACGAGGCCGACAGCAGTGCCGAACTGGAGTTGCGTCGGGTGATGGTGCCCGCCGAGAGCCACGCAAGCCGTCTTGACCGTGCCTTGGCGGACATTGTGCCCGAGTTCTCGCGCAGCTATCTGCAGCAATTGATCGAGGCCGGGGTGGTGCAGCTCAATGGCCGCGCCGTGACCAAAACGTCCACCAAGGTCAAGGCCGGGGATGAGCTAATCATCGAGTTGCGGCCCACACCGCAAAGCCAGGCGTTCAAGCCTGAAGCCATGGCGCTGGATATCGTGTTTGAAGACCCCTATCTGTTGGTGATCAACAAACCGGCAGGGCTGGTCGTGCATCCCGCACCCGGTAACTGGAGCGGTACCCTGCTCAACGGATTGTTGGCGCATGACGCGCAGGCTGCTTTTTTGCCGCGTGCGGGCATAGTGCACCGTCTTGACAAAGACACCAGCGGGCTGATGGTGGTGGCTCGCCAGCGGCAGACCATGGATCAGCTGGTCGCCATGATCGCCGCCCGCAACGTCAGCAGGGAATACATCGCGCTGGCCCATGGCGTTTGGCGGGGGGCGAGAACCCGTGAGGTGGATGCCGCGATTGGTCGCGATCCCCGCAACCGCTTGCGCATGGCCGTCGTGGATATTGAGAAAAACTCCGGCAAGGCGGCCCAGACCGTCGTCTCGCTGTTGCAAAGCGGGGAACGGCACTGCCTGGTGAAATGCAAGCTGCATACGGGCCGCACGCATCAAATCCGGGTTCACATGGCCATGCTGGGTCATCCCCTGGTGTCTGATGAGCTGTATGGCGGAGCGGTTGCGGGTGGCCTGCAGCGCCAGGGCTTGCACGCATGCCGGCTGGCGTTTGAGCACCCGGTCACGGGCGCAGCGATGGAGTTCAGGGCCTTGCCGCCTGCGGATTTGCAAGCAGCCCTAAGGGGTTTTGGCCTGATATACAATCAAAGCCTGTAAAAGCCTGTAGTTTTCGGCTACCCGCAACATGGCGCACCTTGACGAGGCGACTGCGCATGGATGCATGGGATGCAATGCGCGTACAAGCGCTTTCCCCGCTTATTTGCTTTTTCCCGCCTTTTTTCGAAAAGACCAATCATGAATACGACGGATGCGAAGCGCGTCCTCGAAACAGCACTCATTTGCGCGCAGCAACCGCTGCCCTTGCGTGAAATGGGCGTTTTGTTTAACGGGGCATTGACTGCCGACAGCCTCAAGCTGGTGCTGGAGGATTTGCAAAACGACTGGTCGGGGCGAGGCGTGGAGCTCGTCCATGTGGCGACTGGCTGGCGCTTTCAAAGCCGGCCGCAGATGCGCGAGTACCTGGACCGGCTTCATCCCGAAAAACCACCCCGTTACAGTCGAGCCACCCTGGAGACGCTCGCCATCATCGCTTACCGCCAGCCCGTGACACGTGGCGACATGGAGGACATCCGTGGCGTCACGATCAACAGCATGATCCTCAAGCAGTTGGAGGATCGCGGTTGGGTCGAGGTAATCGGTCACAAGGAAACCGTGGGTCGCCCCGCGCTTTACGCGACGACAAGGCAGTTTCTCGATGACCTGGGGGTCGACTCGCTGGATCAGCTTCCGGCTATGGAGAGCCCATCCGCCCAGGCCGCCATGCTCGAACAAATCGAACTGGGCAATTCCGGGCCCGTGCTGCTGCCAGAGGCGGAATTGAGCGCCTCGCCGCAGCTCGCCGATAGCGAAACCCTGGAGCGAGAACTGAATCTCGATGATCCCGAAATCCTGGATGACTCGGCGCCGGATGACGCTGAAGTTTCTGTTCCCGATACCCATGAGCGCAATGCCAGCGGGTCCGCACACTTGAATGTAAAAGCATGAATCCAAAAGATCACCCGGCTTCCGAAGCCCCGACTACGCCTGACGAAGAGTCGAATAAGGCTGTAGCCCAGGAACAGCCGGCGCAAGTAGCTACTGATTTAATAGCAAATAATGAGCTGGAGGCGGCCTCCACGCCCCCGCCTGCGGCCAAACCAGCTGCGCGAACGCCTGCGGCGACCACCATCCGGTTTGAAGACGTGGTGACCGGACAATTCGACGCTGACGAAGACGATGCCGGGCTGGAGGTATCTAAGCGAGTGCTGTCACCGCAGCCCGAAACGCCCAAGCTGCACAAGGTGCTGGCACAAGCCGGCCTGGGTTCGCGACTGGAAATGGAGCAGCTGATTCTGGAAGGGCGTATTTCGGTCAATGCCGAGCCCGCCCACATCGGGCAGCGCATCCAGTTCGGCGATACCGTCAAGGTCAATGGCAAGCCCATCCGGGTACGCATTGACCCGCCGCCGCCTCGCGTTATTGCTTACCACAAGCCCACCGGAGAGGTGGTAACGCATGACGACCCGCAAAACCGGCCCACTGTTTTTCGGCGGCTGCCCAAATTGTTCCAGGGCAAATGGCAGTCCGTGGGGCGGCTCGACCTGAACACCGAAGGCTTGCTGCTTTTGACGAGTTCCGGTGAGCTGGCTAACAAGCTGATGCATCCGCGCTTTGGGCTGGAGCGTGAATACGCCGTGCGGGTGTTGGGGGCATTGAGTAATGAAGAAAAAAAACGCCTGCTTGAAGGCGTGAACCTTGATGATGGCGTGGCGCAGTTTGCCTCGATCGAGGCGGGCGGCGGCGAGGGTGCCAATTGCTGGTACCGGGTCACTATTTCCGAGGGGCGTAACCGCGAGGTCAGGCGCATGTTTGAGGCGGTCGGCCATGCGGTGAGCCGTCTCATCCGGATTCGCTACGGGGCCATGGTTTTGCCGCGCGGGCTCAAGCGCGGCGCGTTTGTCGAACTGGACGAGCGCGATATTTGGGCGCTGACCAATGCAGTGAGCCGCTCCGAATCCCGCGACTATCCGCGTGGTGCGCCAGGAGATCAGGCCAATCCTGCGGGCGATAACAGTGGCGAGCGCCGCCAGGGCCCGCGCAGAAATGAACGTTCGCGGGGAAGCCGTGGACGGCCTTCGGTCAACGATGTGAGGCAAGCCGGTGGCCTGCCTCAAACCGATGGCGAGCAGGAGCCGAACGATTTGCAGCCGCCGATGAACCGGACGGATTCCGCACCCGGCGGCAACAGGCGTCGCGGGGGGAAGGGGCGCAGCCAGGGCGGTAATTTTGGTGCTGGCCCGCGGACTGGGCCGCCGCCGGGCAATGCTGGCTCTCAAGGGCAGAGGCGGCGCGATGATCGCGGCGACCGGGGCGACAAAAATGCCGGCGGAGCCCAGCCTGACCCCATGAAAACCTCTTTTGGCTATATCGGAGCCGACACCTTCACCCGGCAGCGCCAAGGGCAAGGCCAGGGTCAAGGTCAACGTCGCACGGGCGGTGGTGGCTCGGGGATGGGCGGCGGTCAGCGCCGTGGCGGGGGCAATTTCGGTGGCGGTGGAAACCGCAGTGGCGGTGGAAACCGTGGCGGTAATCGTTGACCCACCCGAAGGATTTCATTTTGCAGGGCTGAGCCGAATGCATCCGCCCGCAGGTTAAAATCATAGGCTTTATTCAGTTTTTGAATAATTTAAAAACTCCCAAGTCAAAGATACAAGGTTAAGGAAAACTCATGGCGATCGAACGCACTCTCTCCATCATCAAACCCGACGCAGTGGCAAAAAATGTGATCGGCCAAATTTACGCACGTTTTGAGGCTGCCGGCCTGAAAGTGATCGCTGCCAAAATGACTCACTTGTCACGGGGTGAGGCCGAAGCGTTTTACGCCGTGCACAAAGAGCGTCCTTTCTTCAAGGATCTGGTTTCGTTCATGATTTCCGGTCCTGTGATGATTCAGGCGCTCGAAGGCGAGGGCGCTATCCTGAAGAACCGCGATCTGATGGGCGCCACCGATCCGAAGAAGGCAGCTCCCGGCACCATTCGTGCCGATTTTGCTGACAGCATTGACGCCAATGCCGTTCACGGCTCTGATGCAGCCGAAACAGCCGAGGTGGAAATCGCTTTCTTCTTTCCCGGCATGAACGTTTACTCGCGCTAACCATGGTTGTCCCCATGTCTTGCTGCCCCCAACCGGGGTCGTCGCTTGCTTGGGGCGGCCCGGCGTGTCGCTCGCTGCGATGACCACCAACCTTCTTGACTACGATCTGGAGGGCTTGGCGGCCTTTTGTGAGCGGCTCGGCCAAAAACGCTTTCGCGCCACCCAGCTTTTCCGCTGGATTCATCAAAAAGGCGCGTCAGATTTTGGGCAGATGACGGATCTGGCAAAGTCTTTGCGCGAAAAGCTTGCAGGCGCCGCCCATATTCAGGGCCTCAAAGTGGTGTCCCGCCACGAGTCGGCCGACGGCACCATCAAATGGCTGTTTGATGTCGGTGCGGGCGATGTCATCGAGACAGTCTTTATTCCTGAAACTGATCGCGGAACCCTGTGCATTTCATCGCAGGCCGGGTGTGCTGTGGGCTGCCGCTTTTGTTCAACCGGGCACCAGGGTTTTAGCCGTAACCTCACCATCGGGGAAATTATTTCCCAGCTGTGGTTTGCCGAGCATTTCCTGCGCCAGCATCTGGGCCGGGACGAGCGCGTCATTTCCAACGTGGTCATGATGGGCATGGGCGAGCCCTTGCAGAATTACTCGCAGCTATTGCCTGCCCTGAAGGTCATGCTGGATGACCATGGCTATGGTTTGTCGCGCCGCAGGGTGACGGTTTCGACCTCCGGCGTCGTGCCCATGATTGACCGTCTGGCCAAAGACTGCCCGGTTGCCTTGGCCGTGTCGTTGCATGCACCCCAGGACGCGCTGCGCGACAACCTGGTTCCGCTTAACAAAAAATACCCTATTGCTGAATTGCTGGAAGCCTGCACCCGTTACCAGGCGGCGGCGCCGCGCGATTTCATCACGTTTGAATACTGCATGCTTGACGGGGTCAATGACCAACCCGAGCATGCGCGCCAGCTGGTGAGCCTGATGCATACGCACGCTGCACAGGGTTTGTCCTGCAAATTCAACCTGATTCCATTCAATCCATTCCCGGCCTCGGGTTTGAAGCGCTCGGCCATGCCGCAAGTCGCGGCATTTGCGAAAATATTGCTGGATGCGGGCATCGTGACCACCGTGCGAAAAACCCGTGGCGATGACATTGATGCGGCCTGCGGGCAACTGGCTGGCGACGTTCAGGACCGGACCGGCGTGGACCAACGCATGGCAGCGCAACGGCAAGGTATGCTGGCGGGAATCAAGGTGGTCGTGGCCAAGGAGACAGATATATGAGGCTTGTCGTCAATGTGATCGGGATGTCAGCCTGCTGGGGCGCTGTTTTGCTTGCAGGGTGTGCCAACCAACAAGGCGCGCCATTAACATCTAGCAGTCGAAATGACATCGTCACCGAGTCGGATGAGCCCGACCAGCGCAGGCGCGCGCGGCTGCGGCTTGAGCTGGCAACCGGCTATTACGAACAAGGGCAGACCAATGTTGCGCTCGATGAGATCAAGCAATCACTGACCACTGATCCAACTTTTGTGGATGCTTACAACCTGCGCGGGCTGGTGTATATGCGGCTCAACGACATTGCGCTGGCCGAAGACAGCTTTCGCCGGGCACTCGCTCTGAATCCGCGCGACGCCGACGTGGCGCACAACTATGGCTGGCTTCTCTGTCAGCAGGCCCGTTACAGTGATTCCTTCAGGTTGTTTGCCCAGGCCGCAGCCAATCCCACTTACAGCGGTAAGGCCAAAACGCTGATGACCCAGGGCGTGTGCCAAGTGCGCGCCGGCCAGCGTGCCGAGGCCGAACAAAGCCTGATGCAGTCCTATGAGCTCGATGCGGGCAACCCGGTGACCGGCTACAACCTGGCCAGCCTCCTTTACGAGCGCGGTGAATTGACGCGCGCGCAGTTTTATATCCGCCGCTTGAATAACAGTGATCTGGCCAATGCGGAAACCCTCTGGCTGGGCATCAAGACCGAACGAAAGCTGAACAATCGGGAAGCTGTGCTGCAGTTGGGCAATCAATTGAAAAAACGTTTTGTGCAATCTGCCCAGGCCGCATCCTACGAAAAAGGTGCGTTTAATGAGTAATTTCGACTCGGTGCTGGCCGGACACCCGCATGCCGGCACTGCTGTTTCCGGTTTTAGCGACAGCCGCAGTGCAACCCATCAGCAACTCTCGGCAGGTACCCTGCTGCGCGAGGCACGGGAAGCGGCGGGCCTGCACATTGCCACATTGGCAGTGTCGCTCAAGGTGCCCGCCAAAAAACTGGAAGCGCTGGAGCAGGATC
>DASXRN010000455.1:0-6682 GCA_036506595.1 Polaromonas sp.
ACGACGCACGGAGCCAGTTGTTTTTATCCCTGTCCCGGAAAGCTTCGGCCGAATGGGTACTCGATGCGGACATCTCTGGGTTCTTTGACAACATCAACCACGAGTGGCTGCTGAACCACGTCCACATGGACAAGGTGATGCTAAACAAGTGGTTGAAATCTGGAGTCGTTGACGCGGGTCAGCTCCAGCGCACGGATGACGGTACGCCGCAAGGCGGCATCATCTCGCCGACGCTAGCGAATATCACCTTGAACGGCCTGGAAACGGGGCTCATGCAATTCCTCCGGGAAAAGTTGGGCGCTGCACAGGCCAAAAAGGTGAAGGTGAACTTGGTAAGGTATGCAGATGACTTCGTGATAACGGGTAGTTCAAAAGACTTCCTTGAGACCACCGTCCGACCTTGGATTGTTGAATTCCTGCGCGAGCGGGGACTGACGCTGTCCGAGGAAAAGACGCGCATTGTGCAGATTGACCAAGGCTTTGACTTCCTAGGGTGGAACTTCCGCAAATACGGAGGAAAACTACTCATCAAACCGAGTCAGAAAAACGTGAAAGCGTTTTACGCCAAGGTGAAGGAAGAAATCGCTGGGTCGCTATCGAGGGTTCCAGTAGAAACGTTGATAAAGCGCCTGAATCCAATCCTCAGGGGTTGGGCTCAGTACCACAAGGGCACGGTTGCAAAGCAGACTTTCAGCAAAATGGATTCTCTGATTTATTGGAGACTGATGCGCTGGGGTATGCGGACGCATCCGCGCAAGACGGCGGGTTGGGTGTACGGCCATTACTGGAAACAGTGTGGTTCACGCAAACAATTCGCGGGATTGCAGGATGACCCTTCCGGAAGTGATGAAAGGATACCGCTGCCGCTGTATCGCCTGTCGGACATGAAAATTGTCCGGCACATCAAGGTGAAGGGGGATTACAACCCCTTCCACCCGGATTGGGTTGCCTACGGAGAGAAACTACGAGTACGAAGGATGAGTGAAATCATCTGGAGTGCCCAAAGGGTATCCTTGTGGCTTAACCAAGGTGGTAAATGCGCTCTCTGTCAGCAAGAAATCGACTTGGCTGATGAAAACATGGACGATCACCATATCGTCTATAGGCAGTTTGGAGGGAGTGATGCTCTCTCCAACCGGGTGCTGTTACATCCGGTTTGTCACAGGCGTGTCCACGCCCTAGGTTTGAAGGTTATCAAGCCGGTCCCCGGTACGGGGGACTTTAATCTGGCGAGGTAGTCGACGGTCATGCAACCGGGTGACGCTACGTAGTCAGTGGTCGTACGTGAGCCGTGTGCGGTGAAAGTCGCAAGCACGGTTCGATGGGGGGGATATCATCGAGAGATGGTATCCCTACCCTCCTCTAAATCCCTTCAATCCCATCGGCTCAACATGCAGGCCTTCGCCCGGGACGGCGTGCCGCTTGTGGAAACCACCTTGCTACAAAATATGGAGCGCCTTGCGCAAGAAGCGCAAGGCCTGACGCCTGATGATGTCGTGCAATGGCAGGCGCGTGGCGAATTGCGCCCGCGCGCCGGGGCCGACGATGAGGTGTGGCTGCACCTGCAGGCCAAAACGTCGATTCCGCTGACTTGCCAGCGCTGCATGGGCGCCGTGGCCACGCCGCTGGAACTGGACCAGTGGTACCGCTTTGTCGCCGACGAAGACACCGCCATGGCCGAAGACGACCAGTCTGAAGAAGACCTGCTGGTCATGGAGCCGCAGTTTGACCTGCTCGCCGTGCTGGAAGATGAATTGCTGATGGCCTTGCCGCTGGTGCCCATGCACGAGCAGTGCCCGGTCGCGCCCAAGCTGAGTTCGGGTGATGAGGGCATGGAAGGCAGCGAAGCTGGAAAACCCAATCCTTTTGCGGTGTTGGCCCAATTGAAGGGTCAAAAAAAGGGTAAACAATAAGCCGCGAAAGCAGGCAGGCAGGCCCTCAGGGCCGCGGACTTGGGCGGCCGTCCATATCAGGCTATAATCAAAGGCTAGGCGCAGACGCCCCTCTCACGGGTTTCGCGTAATTTACCAACCCTACACCCTCAGGAGCGGATCATGGCCGTCCAGCAGAACAAAAAGTCACCTTCCAAGCGCGGTATGCACCGCTCGCACAATGCACTGAACGTGCCAGGCATCGCCGTGGAATCCACCACGGGCGAAACCCACCTGCGTCACCACATCAGCCCCACCGGTTTTTACCGTGGCCGCAAAGTGCTGAAAACCAAATCCGAAGCGTAATTCCACGCTTTAAGCACTGGCCCGCACTCATACTGCGGGCCTTTCTTTTGCCCAAACTCCACTTTTTGACTGCACCGGTCGTCCCATGATCAGGATCGCTGTCGACGCCATGGGCGGGGATATCGGCCCTGCCGTCACCGTTCCGGCCAGTCTGGCTTTTCTGGCTGGGCACCCCGATGCCTCGGTGGTGCTGGTAGGCCAGCCGGAGGCGCTTGCTGCGCATCCGCTGCACGCCCAGCTCCTGTCTCATCCGCGCTGCCAAATCGTCGCCGCCAGCGAGGTCGTCACCATGGACGATCCGATAGAGATTGCGTTGCGGCGAAAAAAGAATTCCTCCATGCGGGTGGCGATGAACCAGGTCAAGGAGGGGGCGGCCCAGGCCGCCGTATCGGCCGGCAACACCGGCGCCTTGATGGCTATTGCCCGTTACGTACTCAAGACGATGGAGGGCATAGACCGTCCGGCCATTGCCACGCAACTGCCCAACGCGGCGGGCGGTGCCACCACGGTGCTGGATCTGGGTGCCAATGTGGACTGCACGGAAGATCATTTGCTGCAGTTTGCGGTCATGGGCTCGGCTCTGGTCGCCGCTATCACCGACAACCCCGCGCCCAGTGTCGGCTTGCTCAATATTGGTGAAGAGGCGATAAAAGGCAGCGAAATCATAAAAAAAGCCGGCGAACTGCTTCGATCCGCTGCTAATTCTGGCGATCTCAATTTTTATGGAAATGTCGAGGGGAATGACATTTTCAAAGGCACGACCGACATCGTGGTGTGCGATGGCTTTGTGGGCAACGTGGCACTCAAGGCCAGTGAAGGCTTGGCCAGCATGATTGGTGGCTTCATCAAGGCGGAGTTTTCCCGCAATATCCTGACGAAAATTGCCGCTATCGTTGCTTATCCCGTCTTAACTGCGTTTAAAAATCGCGTTGATCATCGTCGCTACAACGGTGCCGCACTGCTGGGACTGCAGGGCCTGGTCTTCAAGAGCCATGGTTCGGCAGATGCCTTTGCTTTTGAGAGGGCGCTCAATCGGGCTTATGATGCGGCTCGGAACAACTTGCTTGAGAGAGTTCGCGAACGCATTGCCCATGCCGCCCCTTTACTGGCTGCGGCACCAGTGGCACAGTCAAATGATGTGCAAGTCGCTGCTCCCTCAATGCCCGCTCAGTCACCCGTTTCAACACCGGTACACTAAATAATGAGTCGTTATTCACGCATCACCGGCACCGGTAGCTATTTGCCACCGCGCCGACTGACCAACGCCGAACTGGCTGCCGAGCTGGCCGCCAAGGGCGTTGAAACTTCCGACGAATGGATTGTCGAGCGGACCGGCATCCGCGCGCGCCACTTTGCGGCCCCTGACGTGTCCAGCAGTGACTTGGGTGTGGAAGCCGCCAAGCATGCCCTGGAGGCTGCGGGCCTGCAAGCCTCTGACATTGACCTCATCATCGTTGCCACTTCCACGCCGGACATGGTGTTTCCGTCGGTCGCGTGTATTTTGCAGAACAAACTGGGCATTGCCGGTTGCCCGGCCTTTGATGTGCAGGCGGTATGCAGCGGCTTTGTCTATGCGCTGACCGTGGCCGACGCCATGATCAAAACCGGCTCGGCCAGCAAAGCGCTGGTGATTGGCGCCGAAGTGTTCTCGCGCATCCTTGATTTTTCCGACCGTACCACCTGTGTGCTGTTTGGTGATGGTGCGGGGGCCGTGGTGCTGGAAGCCTCCGAGACGCCCGGCATTCTCGCCAGCGATCTGCACGCCGACGGTAAACATGCCGGCATCTTGTGCGTGCCCGGCCATGTGTCGGGTGGCCAGGTGCTGGGTGACCCGCTCCTCAAAATGGACGGGCAGGCGGTGTTCAAGCTGGCGGTGGGTGTGCTCGAAAGCTCGGCCCGCGCCACGCTCGCTAAAGCGAACCTAACCGATGCTGATATCGACTGGCTGATTCCGCATCAGGCAAATATCCGCATCATGCAAAGCACCGCCAAAAAGCTGAAGATGCCGCTGGAGAAACTGGTTGTCACGGTGGACCAGCATGGCAATACGTCGGCAGCCTCTATCCCGCTCGCGCTCGACGCGTCGGTGCGCAGCGGCAAGGTCAAAAAAGGCGACACCCTCATGCTGGAAGGCGTGGGCGGAGGCTTTACCTGGGGTGCGGTGCTTCTCAACTACTGAGATGAGCGCATGTACGCATAGGCCAGATGCCGACAGGCAGGTGGCCGTTTGAATTCCAGGCAGTCGGGTCTAACAGGCCCAAGGGATCTTTTCGCCGCGCTGTTGCTCTTGGTGGCCTTTGCCCTGGCCGGCTGGAAAATCTTTCATCGTTTGCCCGCGGCAAGCTTTGCAGCCGTGCCGCAGCAAGCGGGCTCCGCGAACGATGCCCTGAAAGCCACTGCAACGCACAACCTGGCGCCGCAACAGCTGTCACCCGATGGCCGCTTCCGGTTTGATGCGCAGTTTGTATCTGCTGCACCGGGGCAGGCCGTTCATGCGGCTTCCATCGTCGAGTTGCAGGGTGGCGGTTTGCGGGCGGTCTGGTTTTCCGGCTCGCGTGAAGGGGCGGGGGACGTGGCCATTCGCAGTGCCGTGATGGACGCGGCGACCTTGCGCTGGGATGCGGAAAGGACGCTGTTTGACCGGCAACAAATCCAGCAGGGCTTGTGGCGCTATGTCAAAAAACTCGGCAACCCGGTGATAGCCCGCGCACCCGATGGTTCGCTATGGCTGTGGATGGTGAATGTCTCTTTGGGCGGCTGGGCAGGCAGTTCCATCACGTGGGCGCGTTCCACGGATGAGGGCGCTAGCTGGAGTGAGCCTCGCCGGCTCGTGACATCGCCCTTTCTCAATATCAGCACACTCGTCAAGGGTGCGCCAGTGGCCTATCAGGACGGCCAGGTAGGCCTGCCGGTGTACCACGAGTTCGTGACGAAATTCGGCGAAATCCTGCGCGTCAGCCGAGAAGGGCGGGTGATCGACAAAGTGCGTATTCCCGGCAGCCAGACCAGTCTGCAGCCGGTGGTGCTGATCGCAAGGCCGGAGCAGGCGCAAGTTTATATGCGTTCGGGCAACGCCACGGCCTTGATGATGTCCACAAGCCAGGATGCGGGGACGACCTGGTCGGCGACCCAGGCCAGTGGCTGGCCCAACCCAGACTCCGCGCTGGCCGGGGTCGTGAGCCGCACAGGCACGCAGTGGCTGGCCTTGAACCCGGCGCCTCGCAACCGTGAAATTCTTGCGCTGTTGCAGACAAACACAGGGGAAAGCTTCGATGGCGTGACCCCGTGGATCGTGGAGTCGTCTGCCACACCGCAAACCCGCCTTTCAATCAGCGACTATGAGCGCTTGCTGGGCAGGGAACTCAAGGCCCGTGGGGCCAGCGAAGCGCAGGCCAAGGCCTATGTTGACAGTGCCAAACGCCAGTTGTGTGGTGCGGACAGTTGCGCGCAGGAGTTTTCATACCCCTATTTGTTGCAAAGCCGTGATGGCTACATCCATCTGGTCTACACATGGCACCGTACGCGCATCAAGCATGTCCGCCTGGATCCTCTACAACCCGCTTTAGCTGCTGCTCCTGCAGCCCTGGCTCATGTTGCCCCCGTTAACTGATTTTGTGGCCCTGTTGGGCATTGATCTGGTGCTGTGCGCCGGCTGCTTGCGTCTGTTGAGCTGGCGGCGTGACCTGATGCCGTGGGCCAGATGGGTCACCACCGCCAGTTTTGTGCTGCTGTGGTGCCCCGTGGGAGCGGCTCACTTGCCCATCCTGGCTTACGTACGCGGCATCAGCTCGGACCTGAGCATCACGCTGGTGGTGTTGGCCTGCCTGGGTTTGTGCCAGCGTTTGCTGGGGCTTCGTGCCATTGAGCAGCGTGAGCGAATGGTTGTGAACGCTGTGCTCGCTACCGCTGCATTGTTTTTGTACCCTCTGGCGCTGGGCTGGGGCGACTGGGACGCCTACCGCCTGGGTTGGGGCGCGCCCGGCATGTTGGCGGCGCTGTTGGCCGTGTCGCTTATTTGCTGGGTCAACGGGCTGCGGCTTCTGCCGCTGCTGGTGGCTCTGGCGTTGCTGGCATGGGTTGCCGGGCTGCTTGAGTCCAGCAATCTTTGGGACTACCTGATCGACCCGTGGCTGGCAACGGCGGCGCTTTTTCACTGCATCAAGTCGGCTGCCGCGAGCGGGCTGGCATGGTCCAGGCGCTCGGGGGCCGGCAGGGCCGTTTAACGTGTTCTTAAAATGGGCGTTGATGCTTTTCAGCGCTTGATAACTGGAGTAATTATTTGAAATCCTTCGCTTTTGTTTTTCCCGGCCAGGGCTCGCAGGCTGTGGGCATGCTGGATGCCTGGGGCGACCATCCCGTCATCACGCAAACGCTGGCGGAAGCCTCCGACGCGCTGGGGGAAGATGTCGGCCATCTGATCAAGGAAGGTCCCAAAGAAGCCTTGG
>DASXRN010000456.1:0-14853 GCA_036506595.1 Polaromonas sp.
ACGCCGATGACCAGGAAGAGCGTGAAGCTCATGGCGAGTACGGTCAGTTCCATGCGGGCTCCACAACTTGGCCGCGCATCAGCGCGATGATATGTTCGATGGAGAACAGCACGATCAGCACGCCGGCAATCACCAGCGGCAGGTAGTCAATGCCGTCGGGGATGGGCATCATGGGTTTCTTCTCGTCCCACTTGGCAGCCATCCATAACGAGCCGCCATGCACCATCAGCGCGCCGAAGATGCCGACCAGCACATGGATCAGCATTTCAATGCGGTACTGCCATTTTTCGGGCAGCAGCACGACCAGGGACTCCAGGCCGATGTGGCCGGCATCGCGCACACCGACCGACAGGCCAAATGCAGTGACGAACAGCACCAGCAACAGGGCCAGATTCTCGGCCCAGGTCGGCGTGTCGTTGAAGATATAGCGCCCGATCACCTGCCATTGCACGCACAGGACGACCGCGAGCAGCCCCGTCACGGCCAGGATCAGGCAGAGCTTGGACAGCGTCGCGCAGAATTTTGTGTACATGTTTTCCTTTTCCGTTTCCTCTTGTCGCAACGCTCTCCCCCGCAAGGGCGAGGGCGTCGCCCATCCCCTCCCTTGCGGGGGAGGGTCAGGGCCAGCGGGTCAGGGTCATTTGGTGTCCTGGATGGTCTTGACCAGGCGCTTCAGGTCGGGCGTGGTCATGAACTTGTCGTAGACCGGGCCCATCACGGCCTGGAACGAGGCTTTGTCCACCTCGACGATCTGGGCGCCGCCGGTCTTGACGGCGGCCAGCGATTTGCCTTCCTGCTCGTCCCACTTCTTGCGCTGGACGGCCACCGACTCCTTGGCCGCGCTTCGGATCATGTCCTGGTCGGCCTTGGGCAGCTTGTCCCACACCAGCTTGGACATCAGCAGCAGCTCGGGCGCCATCGAGTGCTCGGTCTTGGAATAGAACTTCACCGCTTCATAGTGTTTGGCGGTGTCGAACGAGGGGATGTTGTTCTCGGCAGCGTCGATCAGGCCGGTCTTCAGGCCGGTGTAGACCTCGCCGTAGGGCATCGGCGTTGCGTTGCCACCCATCGCGCCGACCAGCGCAACCCACAGGTCGGACTGCTGGACGCGAATCTTCATGCCTTTCACGTCGGCCACGTTCTTGACCGGTTTCTTGGCGTAGATCGAGCGCGCGCCGCTGTCATAGAAGGCCAGGCCGATAAAGCCCTGCACTTCGCAGTCCTTGAGAATTTCCTCGCCAGCCGGGCCGTCGAGCGACTTGCGCATGTGCTCGACCGAGTGGAACAGGAAGGGCATCGTCGGCACCTGCGTCTTCTGGCAGATCGCGTTCATCGGGCTGATGTTCACGCGCGTGAGATCCAGTGCGCCGATCTTGACCTGGTCGATCGTTTCCTTCTCGGTGCCGAGCGCGCCCTTGTTGAAGACCTTGATCTTGTATTTGCCGCCACTCTTTTGCTCCAGCACCTGGCTCATGTATTTGACGGCGACCACGGTCGGATAGTCGTCCGCGTTGTGGATATCGGCCGAGCGGAACTCGGCGGCGAAACCTGCCAAAGGCGCCATCGCCAGCGCGGCTGTGACGGCAAACAGTGTCTTTTGAATCTTCATGTCATCCTCTAGGTTGGTGGTGAAATTGCTAATGCGCGTTTCTAATGAGCGCTTTTAATGCCGGCACGCAGCCTCGGGCAGTCCGCGCACGCCGGGGCGCAGCGCAAACAAACCACCGGCCAGCGGCTGGTCAGATAAATCGACACCTTCGGGGCGTATCGATGTCACGAACAGGGTGTCAAGGCCCGCGCCGCCAAAGGCGCACATGGCCGGTTTCTTCACGGGCACGGCCAGCGAACGGTCCAGCTTGCCTGCAGGCGTGAAGCGGTGAACCAGCCCGGCATCGTTGCCGCAAATCCAGTAGCAGCCGTCCGCATCGACCGCCGCGCCATCGGGGCGGCCGGGCAAGGGATTCATGTCGACAAACAGCCGGCGATTGGAAGGCGTTCCGGTCTCGATGTCGTAGTCAAAGGCCCAGACCGACTGCACCGAGGGGTGGGAATCCGAGAGGTACATGGTGCGGCCATCAGGGCTGAAGGCCATGCCGTTGGGCGTGATGAAGCCGTCCAGCAATTGGGTCAATTGGCCGCCCTTTTTGCCACTGCTTTCGCTATTATTTTGATAGCTGTATATGCAACCGGTACGGGCACCAGCGGCCATATTCATGAGCATGGTACCGGCCAGGAAACGGCCCTGCCGGTCACAGCGGCCATCGTTGAAGCGCATGTCCGGCAGGGCGTGGCTGACGCTGGCCAGGCGCTCGAAGCCCAGTTGCCCGTTGACTTGCGGTGCCAGCCGGAACACGCCGCTTTCGGCGCCGGCGACCCAGGCCCCGGCATCACCCAGCGGCGCAATGCAGGCCAGCATTTCAGGGGCCAGCCAGCTGCTGACCTCACCCGTGGCCAGAACCCAACGGCACAGCTTGCGTGCCGGAATGTCCACCCAGTACAGCGCCTGCTCGGCCACATGCCAGACCGGGCTTTCGCCCGTGGCATTGCGCGCATCCAGAACCAGCTCAACCTCTGTGGTGCCCATACCCGTGCTCATGGTCGTTGCTCTTGCGCTCAATCGCCGAAAGGGCCTGCCACGACAAAACCGCCGCCCTGGTACTGGGCCACGGGGTCGTTCAAATCGGGCGCCGGCGTGCGCGCATAAACCGCGTCGCGGAAAATATCCGAGCTGTCTTTCGGCACGTAGCCAATATGGCGAGCGCGGCTGTTGTCCCACCAGGTGACCGCGTTGTTGGACATGCCGAAGATGATGCTGTGGCCCAGCACCGGCGTCGTCAGACAGGCCGTGATCAGGCGGTGCAAGTCGTCAAAGCTCAGCCAGGTGGCCAGCATGCGGCGGTCTTTGGGCTCTGCAAACGAAGAGCCGATGCGCAGGCAAGCGGTTTCGATGCCGTAGCGGTCAAAGTAAAACCGTGACAAGTCTTCGCCAAAGGCCTTGCTCAGCCCGTACAAGCCATCGGGCCGCGCAGGATGGTCGGCGTTAATGGTCTGGTCCTGGCGGTAAAAGCCGGTCACATGGTTGGAGCTGGCAAACACCACGCGCTTCACGCCATGTTTGCGCGCCGCCTCATACAGGTTGTAGGCGCCAAGAATATTGGCCTGCAAAATCGGGCCAAACGGCCCTTCCACCGACATGCCGCCCAGGTGGACAATGGCATCGACGCCCTTGACCATCTCGTTGACAGCCACCGCATCGGCCAGATCGGCCAACACCACCTCTTCACCCACGACGGCCTCGCCAAAGGGCTGCACATCGGACAGGCGCAGCACCGAACAGTTGGCCTTCAGGCGCTCGCGCAAGGCCTTACCCAAGCCGCCCGCGGCACCGGTCAACAGCAGCTTTTCATGAACTTTGATCGTCATTTGAATGTGATCTCTTGCATCTTGAGTCCGGTGTTCAGGCAAACACTGGACTTTTGTTTGAAGTTTGCTAAAGTGAGCCCATTAGCACATCAGTCATAGGTTGTCTGATGACTCGGGATTCTCCCCGCCACCTGTTTAGCTTGTCAATGGTTTTTTAATGGACTCAAGGAAAACCCCTAGTCACCCGGAGACGGGTCTGACACTCCCCTCGCGTGAGGAGCCGCTGCGCGCGCGCCGCCCACGCGGGCTGGTCAGCGAAATTGTCGAAAGCCTGGCCACCAGCATCCGCGAAGGGCAGTTGCAGCCCGGTGACAAGCTGCCCACCGAGTCCGAAATCATGGCGCGCTTCGATGTCAGCCGCACGGTGGTTCGCGAATCGCTGTCCAAACTGCAGGCTTCTGGCCTGGTCGAAACCCGGCACGGTATTGGCACGTTTGTGCTGCCGCCGCAAGCGGCCGGCAACTTCAAGATTACCGCCGAGGACTTTGCCACCGTGGCGGACGTCATCTCGGTGCTGGAGTTGCGCATCAGCCTTGAAACCGAGGCCGCAGGCCTTGCCGCCCAGAGGAGAACACCGGAAAACCTGCTGGCCATGGAAAATGCGCTGCGCGCCTTTCACGATTCCATCAGCCAGGACTCCGACGCGGTGCCGCCCGACTTCCAGTTTCATATGGAAATCGCCCGGTCCACCGGCAACCGGCACTTTGCCGACCTGATGACCTACCTGGGCACCATGATCATTCCACGCACCCGCGTGAACACGGCACACAGCGCGCCAGAGGGCCGGCTGAACTACCTGCAACGGGTCAACGCCGAGCACGAAAGCATTTACAACGCCATTCGCAACCAGGACACCGAGGCCGCACGCGCAGCCATGCGGACCCATCTTTCCAACAGCCGGGAGCGCCTGCGCCGGGGTAGCAATGCACACACCATGCAGCCCCCGCAAGGCCTGACAAGCTAAGCCTCGCGCACCTATCCGGTGCTCATGACGGTTGCGCAAGAGTCCATCAAGTTGTACGATAACTGATAATTAATTTATCAATTACCCCGAACAATCCGATATGCCCGCTTCCAATGCCTTCCCGGCCACCGCGTCCCAAGCTCCCCATCAAACGCCACGCATCATACATCTCAGAGTCATTCCCGTTGCCGGGCAAGACAGCATGCCGCTCAACCTGAGCGGCGCCCATAGCCCTTTTTTTCACGCGCACCCGGCTGATGCGGACGAACTGCGCCGGGCACGCCGGCGCGGGTCGATGACGCGGTGGCCACGTGATCGCTGAGTTCCAACTGAAAACTCAACAACAAGAGGCCCTGCCTGGTGCGCTGAGCGCCCTTTCCCCTTGCCCCCTTTCTCTTTTTCCCCTGGCGTGGCCTCGATGACACCCAAATGACCGCGCCCAACTACTACAACCCGGAGACAAACATGAAACGCCGTTCCCTTATCCGCACCGCCCTCGCCTCTGCCGCCGCAACTGCCGCCGGCGCACTGGCGCTTCCTGCCTGGGCCCAGGACAAATGGCCGTCCAAGCCCGTGAGCTACATCGTGCCCTTTCCGGCGGGCGGCACGACGGACATTCTGGGGCGGCTGATTGGCCAAAAATTGGGGCCGGCGCTGGGCACCACCATCGTGGTGGACAACAAGGGCGGCGCCGGCGGCAGCGTCGGTTCCGAAATCGCATCGCGCGCCCCTGCGGATGGTTACACCCTGCTGGGCGGCACCATCAGCTCGCACGCCATCAATGTCAGCCTCTACCCCAAACTGGCTTATGACCCGGTCAAATCGTTTTCACCGGTGGCGCTGATAGGCTCCAACCCGGTCGTGCTGGTGGTCGGCCAGAACAGTCCCTACAAGACCTTGCAGGACGTGCTGGCCGCCGCCAAGGCAAAACCCAAAACCCTCTCGTCCGCATCGGCCGGCAGCGGTACCTCGCAGCATCTGGCGCTGGAACTGCTGGGCTTCAAATCCGGCACGCAGTTCATCCACGTACCGTACAAGGGCAGCGGCCCGGCCATCCAGGATGTGATTGGCGGCCAGGTCGACATGATGTTCGACACCACCGTCGTGGCAGGCCCGCACATCCAGAGCGGCAAAGTGCGCGCGCTCGCCGTCACCTCGGCCAAACGGCTGGAATCACTGCCCCATGTGCCCACCGTGGCCGAATCGGGCGTGCCCGGTTTTGAAGTCGTCTCGTGGCAGGGCATTTTTGTGCCTGCCGGAACACCCAAACCCATCATTGACCAGCTGCATGGCGAAATCCAGAAAATCCTGAAGCAGCCCGAAATGCAGGACCGCCTGAAAGCACTGGGCATGCAGCCCTCCACCATGACAACCGATCAGGTGGCGGCCTTCCAGAAAGCCGAAGTCGAGAAATGGGCGCAGGTGATCAGGGCGGCCAACGTCAAGCTCGAATAATCCTGGACGCGGCAGTTGGAAAATGCGCGACGCTGCCCGCGCGCTGGCGCAGCTGATGGAAAGCGGCGCCATGGGAAACCTGGTCGGCGCGTCTGTCAGCATCCGGTGGTGGCGTCCGTAGAGTTATTACGACGAGCCGGGGCGTGGCACGCTTGAAGCCGGTGAGCTTCACGCCGAGCTGGTCAGTGGTGAAAAAGTGCACATCGGCGTGAAACAGGCCTCGGGCTCGGGCGCGAACCTGATGGCCTTTGACCACCATGCCCGTCGTGCGGTGCTGCATGATTTTGTGACAGCCCTGCGCACGAACTCGGAGTCCGCCGTCACCGCGCGCTCCGCGTTGCAAGTGCGGCGGCTGATCGCGGCGATGATTGAATCGTCGAACAGCGAAGTAGCTGTTTCAATCCTGCCCTAGCCCGAGCAGGCGCATCGCATTGCCCTTCAGGATGCCGGGCATCACCTCGGGCTTGAAGCCGGCCTCTTCAAAATCCTTCATCCAGCGGTCTGGCGTGATCAAGGGGTAGTCGCTGCCGAACAGGATGCGGTCTTTCAGCAGCGTGTTGGCGTACTGCACCAGTTGCTTCGGAAAATACTGGGGCTCCAGCCCGACAGGTCAATCCAGACATTGGGCTTGTGGGTCGCCACGCTCAGGACTTCGTCCTGCCACGGAAAGCTGGGGTGGGCCATGACGATCTGCATGTCGGGGAAGTCGATGGCCACGTCGTCCAGATGCATGGGGTTGGAATACTCCAGCCGCAAGCCGCCGCCGCAACGCATGCCGCTGCCTATGCCACTGTGCCCGGTGTGAAAAATCGCTGGCAACTTGTAGGCGTTGATCACCTCGTAAGTCGGCCAGGCCATCTTGTCGTAGGGGTGGCAGCCCTGCACCGTGGGGTGAAACTTGAAGCCTTTGATGCCGTGCTCTTCGATCAGCCGGCGCGCCTCGCGTGCGCCCATTTTTCCCTTGTGCGGGTCAATGCTGGCAAAGGCCATCATCATGTCGCTGTTCTTCTGCGCCGCTTCGGCAATTTCTTCGTTCGGAATACGGCGGCGGCCCAGCTTGGATTCGCTGTCCACCGTGAACATGGCCGGCACGATTTTGCGTTCGCGGCAACAGCCACGGGCGCCTCAATCGCCGGCCTGCGACTGTTCTTGAAGTGCTTGTCGGCGGCGCGGTCGCACTCCTCCCCATGGTGGTCAGACGGGTTGCAGCGGCTCGCCCCGGCCTGGGTGTGGATGCCAATGGCGACGCGGTTTTTTCAGTCCATGCAACCGCCATGCGCGCCCGGATTTTTTCACAGGCATGCGGGTTAACACCGACAAAACAAGCCAAAAAGTCAATTGAACTAGTTATTATTTATAACCATAATTCACTCACTTCACAGACCTGCCCATGACCTTCAAAACCTCTTCCACCAACATGTCCACCGACATCCAGCTTGATATTCGCGGCGACCACCAGGAGATCGCAGTGATCCGTCTGAGCCGCGAGACGAAACGCAATGCTGTCAACGACGGCCTGATTCTGGCGCTGCGTGACGTCTTCGAAAATATGTCCACCACCGTCCGCGCTGCCGTGATCCACGGCGAAGGCGCGCACTTCTGCGCCGGCCTGGACCTGGGCGAACTGCAGGAGCGCGACGCGGGCCAGGGCATGCACCATTCGCGCATGTGGCACGCCGCGCTCGAACGGGTGCAGTTCGGTCCGGTTCCGGTGATTGCCGCGCTGCAAGGCGCCGTGGTCGGCGGCGGGCTGGAGTTGGCCAGCGCCTGCCACATCCGCGTCGCCGACGAGTCCACCTTCTATGCGCTGCCGGAAGGTTCCCGCGGCATTTTTGTCGGTGGCGGTGGATCGGTCCGGATCCCCAAACTGATCGGCGTCGCACGCATGACCGACATGATGCTGACCGGCCGGGTCTACACCGCGCAAGACGGCGAGCGCGCCGGCTTCGCGCAGTACCTGGTGCCCGAAGGCCAGGCCTTTGACAAGGCCATGGAACTGGCCACACGTGTGGCGCAAAACGCCCCCCTGACGAACTACGCGCTGATGCATGCCCTGCCCCGGATTGCCGAGCAGCCGGCCGAGCAGGGCTACCTGACGGAAGCCCTGATGGCGGCGATTGTCCAAAGCGCGCCGGAGGCCAAGGACCGTGTTCGCGCCTTCCTCGAGGGCCGGGCCGACAAGGTGCAAAAAGCCTGACGCAGCGCGGCACAACGCGACCACACAACCCAACAGTAGAAAAAATAAAAACGCAACGCCCCCGGAAGAGACAAGCATGACGAGCCCGAAATTTCGCCCCCTGACTTTTGGTGTCACCCGCGTCAATCTGCACGACGGTGCGCCTGGCGTGCACTACCTGCGCGCCGAGCAGCCCCTGCTGGACTACCCCGGCCGCATGACGGACCGCCTGCAGCACTGGGCGCAGGTGGCGCCCGGCCGCATCTTCATGGCGCGTCGCGAAAAGCTTGCCGATGGCAGCACGGGTAACTGGCGGCATGTGAGCTACGTACAAGCCTGGGCCAGCGCACGCAATATCGCCCAGGCACTGATCGACCGCGGCTTGAGCGTGGAACGCCCGGTGGTCATCCTGTCGGGGAACGATCTCGAACATGCACTGCTGGGATTGGGTTGCATGTTGGCGGGTGTGCCCTTTGTACCCGTATCGCCCGCCTATTCACTGATCAGCCAGGACTTCGACAAACTGCGCCACGTACTCAAGACGGTGACGCCCGGTCTGGTCTTTGCAGCCGACGCGGCGCAGTACGGCCGGGCCATCAACGCGACCGTTGCCGCCGACATTGAGGTGGTGTTGACCACCGGTGCGCTGCAAGGCCGTGACAGCACTTCGTTAGCCGGGTTGCTGGCCACGCCGGCAACGGCGCAGGTGGACGCCGCAATTGCCGCCACGGGGCCCGACACCATCGTGAAGTTCCTGTTCACCAGCGGCTCGACCAAACTGCCCAAGGCCGTGATCAACACCCATCGCATGTGGTGCGCCAACCAGCAGCAAATGGTGCAATCCATGCCCGTGCTGGCCATTGAACCGCTGGTCCTGGTGGACTGGCTGCCCTGGAACCACACTTTTGGCGGCAACCATAACTTTGGCATGGTGGTCTTCCACGGCGGCACGATGTACATCGACGACGGCAAGCCCACCCCCGCGCTCATGGCCGAGACCCTGCGCAACCTGCGGGAGATTGCACCCACGGTGTATTTCAACGTACCCACGGGCTTCGAGGCCATTGCCAACGCCATGGAAGCAGATGACGCACTGCGCAAAAACCTGCTGTCGCGGGTGAAGATGCTCTTTTATGCCGGCGCGTCACTGGCCCAGCCCGTGTGGGACAGCCTGTATGAATCACAGGAAAGGGAAATAGGCGAGCGCATCGTCATGACCACCGGGCTGGGCATGACCGAGTCCGGGCCGTTTGCGATTTTTGTCACCAACCCGAACGTCAAAGCGGGCGACCTGGGCGTGCCGACCCCGGGCATGGAACTCAAGCTGGTCGACATGGATGGCAAGACCGAAGTGCGCTACCGCGGCCCCAACATCTCGCCGGGCTACTGGCGTGACCCTCAAGAGTCGGCGGCGCACTTTGACGAGGAAGGCTTCTTCTGCTCGGGCGATGCGGTCAAGTGGATCGACGAGACCGACATTCATCAGGGCCTGAAATTTGACGGCCGCATTGCCGAAGACTTCAAACTGGCCACCGGCACCTTTGTGAGCGTGGGCCCCCTGCGCGCGCGAATCGTGGCGGCGGGCGCGCCCTACATACAGGATGTGGTGCTGACCGGCATCAACCTGAAAGAGGTTGGCGCCATGGTGTTCCCGACCCAGGCCGTGCGCGCCCTGAGCGGCCTGGATGCGGGCGCGCCCATGGCCGATGTGCTGTCTAGTGCCCCGGTGATTGCCCACTTTCAGAAAGTGATTGACGACCTGGCCAAAGGTGCCTCCGGCAGTGCCGGCCGCATCGCGCGCATGTGCCTGCTTGCCGAGCCCCCGACCCTTGACCGGGGCGAGGTCACCGACAAGGGCTCCATCAACCAGCGCGCGGTGCTCATGCACCGTGCCGAAACGGTAGAGGCGCTGCATGCCGACAGGCTGCACACCATCCTGAAACCACAAGCGCTTTAAAGGAGCCCCATCATGGCCACCCCGGGTTTTTTCTCCCACTTCGACGACATCTGGATGCTGGACGGCGTGCGCACACCCATGGTCGACTACTGTGGCGCACTCGGCCACATTTCGCCCACCGACCTGGGCATCAAGGCAGCGCGGTCTGCCCTGAAGCGCAGTGGCGTGCCAGCCGCGCATATTGGCTCCGTCATTGCCGGAAACATGGCGCCTGGCGACTTTGACCAGTTCATGCTGCCGCGTCACATCGGCCTGTATGCCGGCGTGCCCATGGAGGTCCCCGCCCTCATGGCACAGCGTATTTGCGGCACCGGTTTTGAGCTGTTTAGACAGGCCGGCGAGCAAATTCAAAGTGGTGCCTGCGAGGCTGCCCTGGTGGTGGGCGCCGAGAGCATGACGCGCAACCCGATTGCCGCCTTTGACCACCGCACCGGCTTCAAGCTTGGCGCCCCGATCGGCTTCAAGGACTACATGTGGGAGGCCTTGAAAGACTCGGCCGCGGGCATCAACATGATCCAGACGGCCGAGAACCTGGCCAAAAAATACGGCGTCACACGCGAGCAGGTCGACGAATTTGCATCGCAATCGTTTGCCAAAGCCGTCGCAGCGCAGCAGGCCGGCTTCCATGCGGGCGAAATCGTTCCGGTGGTTTCTGAAAAATTCGAGCTTGATGGCTATGCGCCCCGCGGCATCAAGCTGCAGGGCAAGCTCACCGAAGTGGCGCAGGACACCCATGCCCGCATTTCACCCGCCGAGGTGCTGGCCAAACTCCGACCCGTGTATGAAGGTGGCGTCCAGACGGGTGGCAACAGCGCGGCGCTGGTCGATGCGGCTGCCGCGGCCATCGTGGCCTCGGGCAACTATGCCAGGGCCCATGACAAAAAACCACTCGCACGCGTGGTTGCCGCCGCCGTGGTGGGCGTGCCGCCCGAAATCATGGGCATCGGCCCGGCGCCGGCCATTCGCCTGCTGCTGGAGCGCACCGGAATGACGCTGGACCAGGTGGGCCGCTTCGAGATCAATGAAGCCCAGGGCGCGCAAACGCTGGCCGTAGGCCGCGAGCTGGGGTTGGACATGACCAGGCTCAACGTCAACGGCGGTGCCATCGCACTGGGCCACCCGCTGGCCGCTACCGGCGTGCGCCTGACCATCACGCTGGCGCGGGAGATGCAGCGTGCCGGCGTGCGTTACGGCATCTCGTCGGCCTGCGTCGGCGGTGGACAAGGCATTGCGCTGCTTTTGGAAAACCCCGACGCCGTCTGAAATCTGTTTTTATTGAATCTGCGAACGATAGATGGCTCGATAGATGGCTCTGGCGCGCGCACTACGCTCGCAGGAAGCTACAAATTTCATAGCAAACAAGGACTCCGTACCATGAACATTCGAGGACAAGCAGCCCTGGTCACCGGCGGTGGCTCGGGCCTGGGTGAAGCCACCGCGCGCGAACTGGCCCGTCTGGGTGCCAAAGTCGCCGTGCTCGACGTGAACCAGGCCAACGCGGAAAAAGTGGCGACTGAAATCGGCGGCGTAGCATGCCAATGCGACATTACCAGCACGGACAGCCTGCAAGCGGCCATCGCCAGAGCCGCCGAGGCTCACGGCCCGGCACGCATCCTCATGAACATTGCCGGCGTCGGCTCCGCCAAACGCGTGGTCGGCAAAGACGGCACACCCGCCCCGCTGGAAGACTTTGCCAAGGTCATCAACGTCAACCTGACTGGCACCTACAACGCCAGCCGCCTGTTCGCCGCCGAGTGCGCCAGGCTTGCGCCGCTGGAAGACGGCGAGCGCGGCGTGATGGTATTCACCGCCTCGGTGGCCGCCTTTGATGGCCAGGTCGGCCAGCAAGCCTACAGCGCCTCCAAGAGCGGCATTGTCGGCATGACCTTACCCATGGCCCGCGATCTGGCGCAACACGGTATTCGGGTTTGCACCATCGCCCCCGGCCTGTTTGCGACACCGCTGATGAAGACCCTGCCCGAGCCGGTGCAGCAGTCGCTGGCCGCCAGCATTCCGTTTCCTTCGCGCCTGGGCAAGCCGGAAGAGTTCGCCCAACTGGCCAGCCACATCGTCACCAACATGCACCTGAACGGCGAAGTGATTCGTCTCGACGGCGCCTTGCGCATGGCGCCACGCTGACCCGGCAGCCCGTCATGAGCAAGACCACCGTCTACGACATCAAGGTGCAGTTCGGCGACTGCGACCCGGCCGGCATCGTGTTCTTCCCCAACTTTTCGAAGTGGATGGACGCCGCCTCGCTGCACTTTTTCATGGAATGCGGCGTGCCCCCCTGGCGTGAACTCGTCAAGACCACGGGCATCGTCGGCACACCCCTGCTGGAGATCCACACCAGGTTCATGCGCCCCGCCACCTACGGCCAGACGCTGCACATCCACACCAGCATCGAGGAATGGCGCGACAAGGTGTTCATCCAGAAACACATCGTCAAGCGCGGCGAAGAGGTGTTGTGCGAAGGCCGCGAAACCCGCGCCTTCGTGGTACGCCCAGCGGGCGAACCCGACCGCATCAAGGCCATCCCGATTCCGGACGACATCAAGGCCAGGTGCAGTTGAGTGGCTGAGCCCATTGATCTTCAAGAACCTGCATTTTTAAATCAACGAGACAAGCCGATGACGACACACCGCGCCGCCGCCTGCCTGCAACCAGACGTGGCGCGCAGCATGGCGCAATCGGCCGACCTGCTCGGGACGGACGCCGAGGAATGGCGCCGCCTGATCAAGCCCCTGGGGCTCTTCGCCGAGTCTTGATGCGCTTGCGTTCCACGAGTCCATTCGCTGCCCTCGCTTCCCTCGCCTACCTAACTACAAGGAGACATTTCATGCAAACACGTCGCAATTTCATTCAGACCTCGGCGGCGCTCGCAGCAGCGACCGCCGGCCTCGCGCCTTTTTCCGCCTTCGCGCAGGCGCTGGAGCAGGTCAAGATTCTTTATGGCTTTCCGGCCGGCAGCTCAGGCGACATTTGCGCGCGCCGCGTGGGCGACAGGCTCGGCGGTACCGCTTACGCCAAAAACAACGCGATCGTGGACACCAAGGCCGGAGCCGGTGGCCGCATTGCGCTTGAAGGGCTCAAGATGGCTGCGGCGGACGGGTCTGTGTTGGCGATGACACCGTTCTCATGCATGTCGCTGTATCCGCACATCTACAAAAAACTGGCTTATGACCCGTTCAAGGACTTTGTACCTGTAGGGACCGCCTCCGTGATGCATCATGGCCTGGCCGTCGGGCCCCTCGTGCCAGGCTCGGTCAAGAACGTCCAGGACTTTCTCGCATGGGCCAAGGCCAACCCGAAAGACGCCAGCTATGGCTCGCCCGCGGCCGGCTCAACCCCTCACTTCATTGGGGCCTTGCTGGGCATCAACAACAACGTTGAGCTCAAGCACGTGCCCTACCGTGGGTCGGTGCCTGGCGTGACCGATGTTGTCGGCGGACAGCTCGCCGCGATGGTCACACCGCACGGCGATTTCATTCCCAACCACAAGGCCGGCAAGCTGCGCCTCCTGGCAACATCAGGAAAACAGCGTTCACCGTTCGTACCCGAAGTCGCGACCTTCGCCGAGCAGGGCTTTGCCGACCTGACAGTCGAAGAGTGGTTCGGTTTTTACGCGCCTGCGAAAACCCCGACTGCTGTTATTGCCGCAGCCAATGCCGCGATCAACCTCGCGATCAAGGACAAATCCGTCATTGACTCGTTGACGGTGGTGGGGTTGATCCCGTTTGGCGGCAGCCCTGAAGACATGGCACGCAGCCAAAAACTGGAGTTTGACCGCTGGGGTCCGCTGATAAAAAAAATCGGCTTCACTGCCGAATCCTGATGCCTGACTTATGTCTGGCTGATGTCTGACTGACGAGTCGGGTCGCGCCGACGATCCATGCACTAGCAGCCCACTGTTGCGATGCTGCAGGGGGTTCAAATTTCAGCTGTTAGAGGCCAATGACATTCCGGGAACTTGTGAATTCGCTGAAAGATTCAGTTGCCAGTGGGCGATGACATTCCAGGAATGGCCTGGTCGAAAAATTAAACATTACTACCGCGAGACAAGCATGAAAACTCCATCCCTCCTCACCCTGTCCGCCTTGGCCACCCTGACCGGACTGGCCGCTACAGGTGCTGCCCAAGCGCAAAGTGTCAGCCTGTACGGCATCCTGGATGCGGGCATCGAGTCCGTGAGCAACGTGGCGCCAGCCGGCGGCCGCATCACGCGCATGCCCTCCAACACCGGCATCGTTCCTTCGCGGTTGGGCATGCGGGGCAAAGAAGACCTGGGAGGTGGCTTGAGTGCCATCTACACGCTTGAAATGGGTATTGCGCCGGACACAGGCGCGTCGGGACAAGGCGGCCGCTTGTTCGGCCGGCAGTCGATTGTCGGACTCAGTGGTGACTGGGGCGCTGTCACGCTGGGCCGTCAATGGACCATGCTGTTCTGGTCCCTGCTGGATTCGGATATCGTCGGGCCCAGCATCTATGGACTCGGCTCCCTGGACAGCTACATCCCCAATGCACGCATCGACAATTCGGTTGCGTACAAGGGAAAATTCAGCGACTTCACCCTGGGCGCCACCTACAGCCAGGGCCGCGACACCGTCAATGCCGGCCCCTCGCCTGCCGGAACCAATTGCGCAGGCGAAAGCGGGGCTGATTCCAAGGCATGCCGCGAGTGGTCGGCCATGGTGAAGTACGACACCAAGACCTGGGGCGCAGCATTGGCTTATGACGAACTGAACGGCCGCACGCCTGCCAGCGCTACGGATGTGGTGCTGCCTGCCGGCCTGACCAGCAGCTCCAAATCCGATTCCCGGCTGATGGTGAACGGCTACGTGAACCTGGCCAGCGTCAAGCTCGGCGGTGGCGTCATTC
>DASXRN010000457.1:0-21561 GCA_036506595.1 Polaromonas sp.
TGTCGCTGCTTAAAGCAGCCATTGGCTGGCAACTCAAAGGCTTTCAGTGCGCGCCGTCACGGTCGGTGGCCGACTTGTGCCAGGGCTTGACACCCGGCGCCATGGCCTCGCTGATCGAGCCTTTGTGCGTGTCGGCGCTGAACACGCCGACCGAACGGGCCAGCGGCCAGGTGTTCCTGCGCGTGCTGCAAGATGCGCTGTTTCTTGAGAGCGGCGGCTCCAACCTGCTGCTCCCGCGCGTGGACCTGAGCGCCCTGCTGCCTGACGCCGCACGGGCCTGGCTGACTGCCCAAGGCGGCATGGCACGACTGGGTGCACGAGTCCAAAACATTGCGCCTGCCGGCTCTGGCTGGCTGGTCACAGCCGACAGCAGCGCTGCCTTTGACCGCGTGGTACTGGCCTGCCCGCCCCAGGAAGCAGCGCGTCTGGTCGAGAGCACCGGCGTGCCGGCTGAGGGCTGGCTCACGCAAGCCCGTGAGCTACAACACGAAGCGTTGACCACTGTCTATGCCCATGCACCCGGTGCGGGCCTGAAGCAGCCCATGCTGGCCCTGCCTGCCAGTACAGAATCACCGGCGCAGTTTGTGTTTGACCGCGGTCAGTTGGGTGGTCCGGCGGGCTTGCTGGCCTTTGTGATCAGTGCCAGCGTGGGCGACAGCGCCACGCTGACGCAGCAGGTGCTGGCGCAAGCGGCACTGCAACTGGGGCTGAAGCGTCTGCAGCCGGTGCAGACGATTGTGGAAAAGCGCGCCACCTTCGCCTGCACACCAGGCTTGCAGCGCCCACCCACCGGCATCGCCCCCGGCTTGCTGGCTTGCGGTGATTACATCGCCGGGCCCTATCCGGCCACCCTGGAAGGGGCCGTGCGCTCAGGGCTGGAAGCGGCCCGGCGGCTGCATTCATAGCTATTAAATCGATAGCTGCCTACACCCGTCCATCAGGGGCTTCAGGCATTTTTTGCCATTAACCGAACCTCCAGGAAGGCCGGGCGCGCCAGACAGCGCAGCAACCAGCCTTCCACCTGCGGACATTGCGCCATCAATGCGCTGGCACCCTGCACCCAGGCCAACACGGAAGCCACACAAATATCGGCGACGGTAAGGCGCTCGCCCGCCAGATGGCTGCGCGTTTGCAAATGCTGCTCCAGCACGCGCAGTGGCCCGAGCAGGCGCCGATGGGCGTCGTCGGCCAGTTGCGGTTTGCGGCGTTCGGGCGGCATAAGCACGCGATGCATTAAAAAAGTCAGCGCGTCTTTTTCGCACTCGGTCACCGCCCAGAAGCTCCAGCGCAGAATTTCGGCTTGCTCGGTATGGTTTTCCGCCGCCAGCGATGGCGCGCCGGGGCGATGGAAACGCTCGGCCAGGTACAGCGCGCAGGCCATGGACTCCCAGACCCGCACACCGTCGTCGTCAATCACCGGGATGTGGCCGTTCGGATTGATCGCCAAAAACTCCGGCGTGCGCGTGGCGCCCCCCAGGTACGACAAAGGAATATGTTCATACGCCAGGCCCAACTCATGCGCCACCCAGAGCGGCCGCGCCGCACGCGAAGCGGCTGTGCCGTAGATTTTGAGCGTCATGCGAAGCGACTCCAAAGGGGTTGATCAAACCAGGTGCGGAAACAGGTCGCACAGCTCGGTGAGCGAGGTGACCGTTTCATGCGGCGTGGCGTCATGCGGCCACACATGGTCAGCGCGGTTGACCCACACGGTCTGCATGTCGCAATTGAGCGCGCCCAGCACATCGAGCGTGGCGTCGTCACCCACATGCAGTACATGGGCCGGTGACACCCCAACGGCACCGGCGGCCGCGTGAAAAATACGCGGGTCGGGCTTGCCCACGCCAAACTGCTGGGCGCTGATGCTGGCCTGAAAATACGAGCCGATGCCAATGCGCTGGATGTCGGCATTGCCGTTGGACAGCGCCACCAGCGGAAAGCGGCTGGACAAAAACTCCAGCGCCAGCACGGCGTCGTCAAACAGGGTGACCCGGTTGCGTTCGTCAAAAAAAACATTGAAGGCTTCTTCAGCCAGCAGCGGATCCTCTTTCGAACGGTACAGCGCCAGCCGTATGGCTTCGCGGCGGATGGCGCTCAGGTTGTACTTCAACTCCGGCCGCGAGCGCAGCACATGGTCACGTACTTCATGCCGCGCCATTGGGTTTAAATACAACGCAGCGGTCATCGGTGCGTGCCGGCTGAGCCAGTTATCCAGCGCCTTCTCGGCCCGCTCAATGGCGGGCCAGACCGGCCACAGGGTATCGTCAAGGTCCAGGGTGACGGCTTGGATGGTTGTCAGGTCAAGCATAGGTAGGCGAGAATAACCCATGTCTTTCCCCCCGTTTTCCCCAGAGCCTCCCTTCGCCCACGGCACGCCGCCAGCCGCCCCCTCAAGCACCGCCATCCTGCTCTGCAACCTCGGCACCCCCGATGCGCCGACCGCACCCGCACTGCGCCGCTACCTCGCCGAATTTTTAAGCGACCCGCGTGTGGTTGAAATTCCCAAGCCGGTTTGGTGGCTGATTTTGCACGGCATCATCCTGCGCATACGGCCCAAAAAATCCGCCGCCAAATACGCCAGCATCTGGACACCTGAAGGCTCGCCGCTCAAGGTCTGGACGCAAAAGCAGGCGCTGATGCTGCGCGGCTACCTGGCCGTGCGCGGGCACAGCGTGGAGGTGCGCTACGCCATGCGTTACGGCAACCCATCCATCGCTTCGCAGCTCGACCAGCTCAAGGCCGATGGCGCGACGCGCATCCTCATCCTGCCGGCTTACCCGCAGTACAGCGGCACCACCACGGCCAGCGTGTTCGACGCGGTGTACAGCTGGGCCGCCCGCATTCGCCGCATTCCCGAATTGCGCTTCGTCAACCATTACCACGATGCGCCGGGCTACATCGAGGCGCTGGCCGAGAGGATTCGCACGCACTGGCGCCACAACGGCCAGGCCGAACAACTGCTCATGAGCTTTCATGGCGTGCCTGAACGCACGCTCAAGCTGGGCGACCCTTACCACTGCGAATGCCAGAAGACAGCGCGCCTGCTGGCGGAAAGGCTGGGTCTTCCAAAAGACCGCTACAAAGTCACCTTCCAGTCACGCTTTGGCAAGGCCAAATGGCTGCAGCCTTACACCGAGCCGACGCTGATCCAGATGGCGCAAACGGGGGTCAAACGTGTGGATGTGGTGTGCCCGGGCTTTACCGGTGACTGCCTGGAGACGCTGGAAGAAATTGCGATGGAAGCGCGCCACGCCTTCTTGAAGGCGGGCGGCAAGGAATTTCATTACATCGAATGCCTGAACGACAGCCCGCAGTGGCTGGCCGCACTGGCAGACTTCAGTGCGCAGCAGCTGGCGGGCTGGCCGACGCAAACGCCCACAGAAGCCGAGACGCTAAGGCGTTCCAGCGAACGAGCCCTTGCCATGGGGGCCGCACGTTAGCGTGAGTGCCCCGGCCAGCAGGCGAGTTCAGCGGAGGTACCAGGCCCATGGCTGAAATCTTGCCCGAACAGCAGCTCAGGCCAGAAGACTGACGACAGGGGCCTGAACGCCTCAAAGCCTCATGCTGAGCGTGCTTTGCTTGGGTGCTTTGCTTGAGCGCATTGCGGCAGACTCCCCCATCCGCCCTAGCAAGTTCCAGAGCAGCAACACCAGCACCAGCCCCACCGTGGCAAAAACCAGCGTGGGGAGGTAGATACCGCCAATCGTCCAGGCCGGTACAGCCTTGTTTGCCACACACACGAAATCGGCAGCGGCCATGCCGGTGTAATGCATGGCACAGACGGCCAGGCCCATGATGAGGGCGGCGGCAAACCGGTAAGACGCCTTGCGCACGTTAAAGGCAATCCACAGGGCGGCCGCAGCGGCACTGACAGCAATCAAGACACTGCCGGCCACGAGGGACCAGTTAAAGGACAAGTCAGCGCGCAAGCTCATGGCATACATGCCCCCATAGTGCATCACGCAAACGCCCACACCGGCCAGCATGCTTCCCAGCAGCCACCCGCCTATGCTGAATTTCCCTCTGCCCCCTGCCAGCCAAAGTGCAATGCCCGAGATAACGATCGCAGCCAGCAAAGACGCGAAAGTCAGTACGCCGCCATACACCACCGGAACAGGCAGGCGATAGCCCAGCATACCGATGAAATGCATGGACCAGATGCCTACACCCCCCAAGGACACCGCAGCACCTGCCAGCATGTCACGGTCAATAGACCCATCCCGGCGTCGGGTGTGCCCGGCATGGTAAAGCGCCATCAACGAGCCCATGACCGACACGGCATACGATGCAAGCACGTAGGTCATGTTGTATTGCACCGGCAAGACATCACCTGGATTGAAAGCCATACTACCTCCTCCAAATTGAATAACCGTTGTTGAATGAATACCTGTTTGCTAGCGCGCTTGACGGCGTGACCCGCCCCCACTCGCCCGGTCATGCTATCAGTGAATGTGACACGCGTCACGTGTGCATTGATGTGATTGCCCGGGAAAAATACCGGACACTTCAAGCTGGCGAAAGCTGTCTGACCCTTTGTTTGATAGCCCTTGGTAGCCTTTGTTTGACACAAAACAAACCGGCTCAAGCCCGAACCCCAGCCTACGCCGGCCCCGGCAATTTTTTGCTACTATTTTTATAGCTATAGACGCCTATAAATACTGGGCCAAGCCTTACTTACCCAGTAATCAGGGCCAAACACGAACCGATGGCAAAGAGCGCTCGCCCTGGCAGTCATCGATGAATGAGCGCACCAGATCCAGCTGCCTGGCCACATTGAGCGCTGGCGCATGGCCGCAGTCGGGCACCTCCACCACACGCGCCAGGCCGCGTGCACCGGGGCCGCGCGTCAGCATGGCCTGCGTGGTCTCGCGCAGCACCAGGTCGGAATCGATCCCGCGCAGGCAGAGCACCGGAATGTCCAGCGCATCGTAGTGCTCCCAGGTGTCGTAATCATGCGGGTGCAGCAAAAACTGCTGCACCATGGCCGGGTCGTAATGCGGTGTCACGCGGCCATCCGGCAGGCGCCGCGTCGAGGTTTCGGTCAACCTGCGCCACTGCGCGTTGCTGAGCCAGCCATAGGGCTTGTAGACCTGCCGGAAAAAAGCCTCCAGCTCGCGCACCGTGTCAAAGGCCGGCGGCTGGCCTGCATAGGCCTTGATACGCTCAATCGCCGCATCGGCCAGCTTGGGCGCATTGTCGTTGAGCACCAGACTCGCAATGCGCTGCTTGAGCCGGGGCTCAAACAGTCCTGCCGCGCAAACCGTGCCAATCGCCCCGCCCATGGAGGTACCCACCCAGTGGGCCCGGCTGATGTGCAGCTGATCGAACAGCTCCGCTGCCAGGCGTGCATAAAACCGCAGGCAGTACTCGCGTCCCGGGTCGGGGCTCCACTGGCTCAGGCCCCGGCCCAGCGTGTCAGGACAGATCACCCGGTAGCGATCGCTCAAACTCTGGGCCAGTTCGTCCATGTCGCGCCCGGTACGGGCCAGCCCATGCCAGGCGATGACCGTGGGCGCATGCTCCTGGCCCCACTGGGTGAAGTGGATCTCGCGCCCGGCGCAAGTCACATAGCTGGAAGTGCAGTTCATACTTTTCCCCTTATATTGCCGGCCCGCAAACGCCCCACCACCCCTGCTGGAAAGTAGTAAACCGAAAGCACAAAAAGAAGTCCCAGCCAGAGCAGCCAGCGGTCCGGCGACAGCAGCGCGGCCAGCCAGGGCCAGCCTGCCGCGGCCTCGCTGCCCAGGCGCAGCAAATCCTGCAGGTAGCTCTGCGCCACCACGAACAGCACCGCCCCCACGGCCGCACCGTAAATCGTTCCCATGCCGCCTATCACCACGATCAGCAGCACGTCCATCATGATTTCGAAGGACAGCGAGGTGTCCGGCCCGTTGTAGCGCAGCCAGAGCGCGAGCATGGCGCCAGCAATCGTGGCAAACAGCGCCGAGAGGACGCTGGAGGTGGTGCGGTAAACGACCACGCGGTAGCCAATGGCTTCGGCGCGGAATTCGTTTTCACGAATGGCCTGCAGCACACGGCCAAACGGCGAGTTGACGATGCGCAGCAGCGCCAGCAGCAAGAGCGTTGCGACCCCAAACAGCAGGTAGTAGCAGAGCAGCCGCCCATCGAGGGTGACGCCCAGAAACGGGGTTTCCATGAACTCGAAACTGGGCGACAGCAGCTCGGGCACCTTGAAGGTCAGGCCGTCTTCGCCGCCGGTGATGTCCGACAGCTGCGACGCCAGGGTCTGAAAGGCCGAGGCAACCGCCAACGTGATCATGGCGAAAAAGATCGCCTTGACCCGCAGTGAAAAGAGGCCCACCACCAGCGCCAGGGCAAACGACAGCACCAGCGCACCGGCCAGCCCGGCGGCCAGCGCCTCCCAGGTGGCGCCCAGGCGCGTGCTGGCCACGGCAATGCCGTAAGCGCCAATGCCGAAGAACATGGTGTGGGCAAAGCTCACGATGCCGGTATAGCCCAGCAGCAAGTCAAAGCTGGCCACCAGCACCACAAAGACCAGAATCTTGGCCGCCACATTGAGCGCCTTGACCCCCGGGAAAATAAAGGGCGCAAAGGCCAGCCCCAGCAGCAGGGCCAGCAGCACCACGGCCAGCACCCGGCTGCGCGGAAAGTCGGCCGAGAGTAGACGCGTCAAGCAATGCTTCATCATGTTTGCGCCCCTTAACGTTTAACGGTTGGCCACGGGGTAGACCCCCTGTGGGCGCCACAGCAGCACCGCGGCCATCAGCGCAATGTTGGAAAACAGCGCCACCTTGGGCGCCAGAAAACCGGTGTAGTTGGCCATCAGCCCGACCAGCAGCGCGCCAATGAGGGCGCCGCCGGTGGAACCCAGCCCGCCGATGATGATGACGATGAAGATCAGCACATTGACCTGCGCGCCCATTTGCGGCACCAGGTTTTGCTGGTACAGCCCCCACATCACGCCGCCCAGGCCCGCCAGCGCGCTGCCGACGACAAACACCCCGACAAACAGGCGCCTGATGCGGTAGCCCAGCGACTCGACCATTTCGCGGTCCTGCACGCCGGCGCGAATCAAGAGGCCAATCTTGGTGCGGCTCAGGGTCCAGGCCAGCAGGCCAAACACCAGCAGCCCCACCACCACCGCGATGAGCCGGTATTTTTCAATCGCGGCATCGCCCACCAGCAGGGAGCCCCGCATCGCCTGCGGCAGCGGCAGCGGAATCTGCTGCGGGCCCCAGATGACCTTGATGAGTTCTTCCCCAATGATCATGCCGCCCATGGTGATCAAAATTTGCTTGAGGTGCTGGCCATACACCGGCCGCACAATGAAACGCTCAAACGCCAGGCCAATGGCCCCCGAGACCCCCATGGCCACCAGCATGGCGGGCAGCACCGCCGCCATGTTGCGCCACAAGTCCTGCGAGCCGGTCCAGTCAGCCATGCTGCCCAGCACGCTGGCTGCC
The DNA here is from genome assembly GCA_036506595.1 of Polaromonas sp. Lineage (GTDB taxonomy): Bacteria > Pseudomonadota > Gammaproteobacteria > Burkholderiales > Burkholderiaceae_C > Polaromonas. The sequence continues at coordinate 7,443 of DASXRN010000457.1, forward strand.
ACAAAGGCGCCCAGCGCAATGAACACACCATGGCCAAAGTTCAGCACATCCATCAGGCCAAACACCAGGGTCAGGCCCGAGGCGATGATGAAGATGATCATGCCCATGGCCAGGCCGGCCACCGTCAGCGTCAGCCAGGTCGAGCCCGAGCCAATCATCGGCAGCACAAGAATGGCAAGCAGCGGCACCAGCGCCAGCGGCTTCCAGTCAAAGTCAAATTTCTTCATAGTGCCCCCCACGCTTGTCACTTCGTGTACTGCGCTGCCCCCCCGAGGGGGCTTTCGCGCCTTGGAGCGGTCCGGCGGCGCTCATAGCGCCAATCCCAGCAGCGATTGCTGCAGGCCCTCGTCCCCGGCCAGTTGCTGCATGGCGCCGGCATGCACAACCACGCCGTTGTCCATCACGGCCACGCTGTCGCCCAGGCGTTTGGCGAAGTTGATGTTCTGCTCCACCAACAGGATGGTCACGCCGCTGGCCTTGAGTTGTGCAAAGGCGTCGATCATGTTGTTGATGATGGCTGGCGCCAGGCCCTTGCTGGGCTCGTCGACGATCAGCAGCTCGCGCGGCTCCACGATGGCGCGCGAGACCGCCAGCATCTGCTTTTGTCCGCCCGACAGCTTGCCGGCCGGGTGGTTCCAGAATTTCTCGACCGCGGGAAACAGCGAGAAAATCCATTGCAGGCGCGCATCGTCCATCTGCCCCGCGTTCTTGGCCTTGCGCGCGGCCAGTAGCATGTTTTCCTTCACCGTGAGGTCGGCGAAGATACCCATGTTCTCGGGCACGTAGGCGATGTTGAGCTCGGCAATCTGCGGCGTGTTGAGCGCCGTGATGTCCTTGCCATCGAAGGTGATGCGGCCTTGCGACGCATGCCACAGGCCCATGATGGTGCGCAGCGTCGTGGTCTTGCCGGCGCCGTTGCGGCCCAGCAGCATGGTCAGTTGGCCGCGCGGAATGACGAGGTCCACGCCATGAAGGATGTGGTATGCCCCAATGTGGGTATGCACACCTTTTAATGTGAGGAGGTTGCTGCTCATGCGGCCTCCTTCGCCACGCCCAGGTAAGCCTCTTGGACCACCGGCGAGGCAATCACCTCGGCCGGCTCGCCGTCGGCCACCAGCGTGCCGTTGTGCAGCACGATGATGCGGTCGGCGAGCTCACGGACCACATCCATCTTGTGCTCCACCAGCAAAATGGTTTTGCGCTTGTCCTGCTTGAGCTGGCGAATCAGGTTGAGAATGACCGGGGCTTCGTCGGTGCTCATGCCGGCCGTCGGTTCGTCAAACATGAAAACCTGCGACTCCAGCGCCATGAGCAAGGCGACCTCCAGCTTTCGCTGGTCACCGTGCGGCAGGCTGGCGACCGGCATGTGTTGCCTGTCCGTCAGCGCGACCGTAGCCAGAATCTCTTCGGCCCGCTGCGTGAGCGCCTGGTGGTCACTCCAGATGCTCCACAGATTCAAGCCATGCCGGTGCGGCCCCTGGCGCGTCGCCTGCACCGCCAGGCGCACGTTTTCCAACACCGACAGGTTGGGAAACAGGTTGGTCAGCTGGAACGCCCGGCCCAGGCCCGCACGCGTGCGCGCCGAGGCCGACAGGTTGGAAAGGTCATGGCCGTTGAGCATGACCTTTCCGCTGCTGGCCTTGAGCTGACCGGAGATCAGGTTGAAGTACGTGGTTTTGCCCGCCCCGTTGGGGCCAACGATGGCGGTCAACGTGCCCGGTGCAAACGTGCAACTGACAGCATTCACCGCCACGTGCCCGCCGAAGCGGACCGTGAGTTCTGTGGTTTGAAGCATGTGATGGTCCCGTCAGTTCGACAGGTTTATCCGTTCGTCCTGAGCTTGCCTGCGGGCTTCGACAAGCTCAGCCTGAACGGAGGTTGTGAAACTACCGCTTGTTGCGAATAGGGACCTGCATTTCGTCAGCTTTAATTTCGCGGACGAGTTCAGGCACGCCCCAGGCAAACGCCGGGTCGACCTTGATCTTGAAGTGGTACATGTTCTGCATGGCTTGGTGGTCTTCCTTGCGGAAAGTCATCTTGCCCTTGGGCGTCTCAAAGCTCATGCCTTCCATGGTCTTGATCAGGGTGTTGCTGCTGGCATCGCCCTTGCTGTTTTTCAGCGCCGTCACCACTGCCATCGCGGCCGAAAAGCCCCCGGCGGTGAAGAAGTCCGGCGGTGCCTTGAACTGCTTGTAGTGCTGGGCCACCATGGCCTCGTTCACCGGATTTTTCGGGATGCCAAAGTAGTAGTAGCTGGCCCCTTCCATGCCCGGGAAGCTCTTGAAGCTGGCCATGGCCGGCAGGATGTTGCCCCCGGTGGCAATTTCGATGCCGTAACGCTTGAGGTCCAGGTCGGCAATCTTGAAAGGGTTGCCCGCACCGGCCCACAGGATGAAGATGATTTTGCGGCCCGGCTGGTCCTTGAGCCTGTCAATCAGGCGCTGCGCACCCGCCGTGAAATCGGTGGTGTTGGTCGGCAGGTATTCCTCGTGAACCAGCTTGGCTTTTTTTAGCGAGTCCTTGAAGGCCTTGACGCCATCACGGCCAAAGGCGTAGTCCTGCGCCAGCGTGGCGATGGTCACACCCGGTTTGTCGAGCGCCACGGCGTTCGAGATGGCGTCCTGCGAGCTGTTGCGGCCGGTGCGGAAGATGTACTTGTTCCATTTGTCACCCGTGATGGAATCCGCCACGGCCGGCTCGACCAGCAGGATTTTTTTGTACTCTTCAGCCACCGGCAGCATGGCCAGCGCCACCCCTGACGAGCTGGGGCCAACAGCCAGATCGGCCTTGTCATCCGAGTAGGCGGCGGCGAGCAGCGACTTGCCCAGATCCGGCTTGCCCTGGTCGTCTTTTTCAATCACCACCAGTTTTTTTCCTGCCACGGCCATGGTGCCGCCGGTCGCGTAATCCAGACCCATCATGAAGCCCACAGCGGTTTGCTTGCCGTAAGCCTCCAGTGGCCCGGTCTTGCTGTAAACATGGGCAATCCGGATCTCGCCGGACTGGCTCAGGGCGAAAGGGGAAGCAAATGCGGTGCAGGCCAGCGCGGCCAATGCAATCAGGGTACGGCGGTACATGAATGTCTCCTTGTTATGGGCTTGCCTGCACCAATACAGCACAGGGCGTGCCAGCTTCCAACACATTGATTAATAGGGGATTTTTCTCAATGGCATTTAAAACTGTTCATTTTCAGGACAGTTAAATGTCTTAAATTCATACACTGCATTTATTTCAGACACTTTCACCCAGCCGCCCGTACAGGGTTGCACGCGAGATCCCCAGCAGGCGTGCGGCCGCCTGCTTGTTGCCTTGCGAGGCCTGCAAGGCGGCCGCGATGGCGCGTTGCTCCAGTTGGGCGACTTGCTCGGCCAGCGGGCGGATGGCGCCTGTTGCGCGGGCTGCTTCTTCGTCAAACCCGTTCAGGGCACCCGGTGCAAGCTGGTCGATGCCCGCCTCGCGCAACACCCCCAGCAGTTGCGCCCGAGGGATATGGGGCGAATCGCTGCGCATGGCCGCCTGTTCCAGCACATTGCGCAACTCACGGATGTTGCCGCGCCAGGTCTGGGCCGACAGCAGAGCCAGGCCTTCAGCGGACAGCTCGGGCTGAACACCGCCGCTGCGCAAGGCCATGTCTTCGCCCAGCACCTCCACCAGCGCCGGGATGTCGCTGCGCCGCTCGCGCAGCGGCGGCACCCGGATCGGCAGCACATTGAGCCGGTAGTACAGGTCCTCGCGAAACCGGCCTTCGCGCACCAGCGCCGCGAGATCGCGCGAGGTAGCGGCGATCAGCCGGGCATCAAAGGACTGCAGCCGGTTGGAACCCAGCGGCTCAATCTCGCCTTCCTGCAGGACACGCAACAGCTTGGCCTGCAGGGCCTGCGGCATGTCGCCTATTTCATCGAGAAACAGGGTGCCGCGGTCCGCAAGCTTGAACTTGCCCTCCCGGCCCTTGCGGTCGGCGCCGGTGTAGGCGCCCGGGGCCACGCCAAAAAACTCGGCTTCCAGCAGTGTATCGGGCACGGCGGCGATGTTCACGCTAACAAAGGGGCCGCGTGCCCGGCTTGACGACGCATGGATGGCATGGGCCAGCAGTTCCTTGCCGGTGCCGGTTTCACCGAGCAGCAGCACCGGGCTGGAGGACTGGGCCGCGCGCCGGGCCTGGCGCTTGACTTCGACCGCGGCCGGGCTGGTGCCGACGAAACTGGCAAAGGTGTATTTGGACTGGCGCTGCCCCAGGCGCTGGCTGGCCAGCTCGCGGCGCGCATCGTCCAGATCGCGCTGCAGCAGGGCAAACTTGCTGATCAGCGGCTGCAGCGTGGTCTCGGGGTGATCAAACAGCACGATGCCAATGGCCCCGATGACCCGGTCATCCCGTTCATCGCGCAAGGGGATGCGGCTGACCACAAAGGTGCCCGCCTGGTTGGTCAACAGGTCAATCAGGAAGGGTTCGCCGGTTTCCAGCACACGCCGCATCTGCGTGTTGGGAATGACCTCTTCGACCATGTGACCGACAAACTGGTCCACCGAAGAAAAGCCGAGCGCGGGCAGAAAGCGTTTGTAGCCCTCGTTGACCCAGACGATGCGCCCGGTTCGGTCCACCAGAAACATGCCCTGGCTGATGCTGGAGAACAAATGAAACATCGAACGAGCCGCCAGTTCGAGGATGCCCTGGGCCTCCAGCGGAAGAGCGGGCGGCAGGCTGTCTGTCTTTTTCATGCGCAGATGTTACCGCGCAGATATCTCAGGCTTTCACTCAGGCCTTGAGCTTGAGCAGATGCACCATCACCCGTGAAGTCGTCAGATCAAAGTCGATGAAGCTGTTGAAGTTGGGGCCTGCCAGCCAGGAAGACTCCCAGCGATTTTGCTTCAGCGTTTTCTGCCACGACTCATGGTTGGTGGCGGCCTTGACAGCCTCCACCATCTCGGCCTGGCGCGCGGCGCTCACGCCCTGGCCGGTGAACACACCACGCCAGTTGGCCATGTCCACATCGACACCTTGCTCGCGAATCGCGGGAATGCCGAACATCGGGCGCTTGGACGACACACCGATGGCACGCAGCTTGCCGCTGGCCAGTTGTTCGCTGAATTCGCTGTAGCCTGAGATACCGGCAACCGCTTTGCCGCCCAGCACCGCCTGCACCACTTCAGCACCACCGGCAAAAGGCAGGTACACCAGATCTTCCGGTTTGCTGCGCGAGCCCCGCGTAAACACGCCGGCAAACACATGGTCCACACCGCCGGCCGAGCCGCCGGCAATCGGCACCTCCTTGGGGTTGTCGCGCATGCGCGCCGCCAGGTCGTTCGCCGTGCGAATCGGGGAGTCGGCGGCCACCACCACCACCAGGTAGTCACTGGTCAGGCGGGCTATCGGCTGGATGCGGCTCATGTCCACGGCGGGCTTTTGCAGCGCGACCGCACCGACCATGACCATGCCGCCCATCAGCAGCGTGTTGGGGTCGTTGCTGTATTTTTCGGCGTAATACGCCAGCCCGAGGGTGCCGCCCTTACCACCCTTGTTTTCATATTCGATATCGTCCACGATGCCAGCGCCCAGCAGTGCGGCACCCAGGGCGCGGCCGGTCTGGTCCCAGCCGCCGCCCGTGTTGGCCGGTATCACGATGCGCAGCTTGGGCGCCAGCCTGGCCGCCTTGGCTTTGCCGGAAGCACCGGCTGCGGCGGTTTTGGCCGTTTGAGCCCACGCCGGCGCCGCGCCTCCCAAGGTAGTCATTCCAAGTCCTGCGAGTCCGCCCAGAACGGTGCGTCGTTTGAGATTCAGCATGTTGTCCCTTGGTTGTTGATGGCAACTTTCAGACTGCGGCCTTGCGCCCGGACCAGTACTTGGCCAGGCGCGGCAACACCAGCACCGCCACCACGGTCACGACCAGCGTGATCGACATGGGGCGCTGGAAGAATACCATGGGGCTGCCCTCGCCTATCGACATGGCATTGCGCAGCTGCGCTTCGGCCAGCGGGCCAAGAATCATGCCCACCACCACAGGGGCGGTCGGAAAGTCAAAGCGGCGCATCAACACACCCAGCAGGCCAATGGCGTAGAGCAGGAACAGATCAAACGCACTCTGGCGCATGCCATAGGCGCCCACCGTCGCGAAGATCAGGATGCCCGCATACAGCTGCGGCTTGGGGATCTTCAGCAGCTTGACCCAGAAGCCCACCATGGGCAGGTTAAGCACCAGCAGCATCACGTTGCCGATGTAGAGCGACGCAATCAGCGCCCACACCAGGGCAGCAGACGTGGTGAACAGTTGCGGCCCGGGCTGGATGCCGTAGTTCTGGAAGGCGCCGAGCAGAATGGCCGTGGTGTTGGAAGTCGGAATGCCCAGCGTGAGCAGGGGAATCAGCGCAGCCGTCACCGTGGCATTGTTGGCCGCTTCCGGGCCGGCTACGCCTTCGATGGCGCCCCGGGTGCCGAATTCCGCCTTGTCTTCGGGATTCTTGGTCAGCTTTTTTTCCATCGCATAGCTCAGGAAGGTCGGTATCTCGGTGCCGCCCGCCGGAATACAGCCAAAAGGCGTACCGATGGCGGTGCCGCGCAGCCAGGCGGGAATCGAGCGTTTCCAGTCGCGCGCCGTCATGTGCACGCGGCTGAGCTTGTTCTGCTCTTCCACCACCCGGCCTTCATACAGCACGGCGTAAAGCACTTCCGCCACCGCGAACAAACCGACCGCCACCAGCACGATTTCAATGCCGTCGAGCAATTCCGGAATGCCGCCGGTGTACCGGCCCTGGCCCGAAATCTGGTCGAGGCCGACGCAACCCGCCGCCAGGCCGACGAACAAGGCCGTCATGCCGCGCAGCGTGCTTTTGCCGAGCACCGCGCTCACCGTGGTGAAGGCCAGCAGCATCAGCAGGAAATACTCGGGCGGGCCGAGCTTGACCGCAAACTCGGCCACAAAAGGCGCGAACAGCGTCACGATAACCGTGGCGATGGTGCCCGCCACAAAGGAGCCGATGGCGGCGGTCGCCAGCGCGGCGCCGGCGCGGCCGCTCTTGGCCATCTTGTTGCCCTCCATGGCCGTGACCATGCTGGCGGTTTCACCCGGCGTGTTCAGCAGGATGGAGGTGGTCGAGCCGCCATACATGGCGCCGTAATAAATACCCGAGAAAAAGATCATCGAGGCCGTGACGTCGACCTTGGCCGTGATCGGCAGCAGCATGGCCACGGCCACCGCCGGGCCGATGCCGGGCAGCACGCCGACGGCCGTGCCCAGGGCGCATCCCACCAGGCACCACAGAAGATTGGCAGGCGTGATCGCGAGCGCGAAGCCATGCATCAATGCGTTGAAAATATCCATTTAAGACTCCTGACGGGCCGCCCCGAAGGAGGCTTGCGCCCCCTCGGGGGGCAGCGAATACATGTAGTGACGAGCGTGGGGGCACATATTTCTAGAGCCACCCGGTTGCTGTCAGGCCCGGCAGGTTGATTGCCAGGAATTGCGTGAACATCCAGAACACCGGCGCTGAAATCAGCAGCCCGGTCATGATGTCAAGGCCCCAGGTGCGAACCGCGCCCGACGGCTGGCCGCTGGCGCGCCTCAGGCCCTGCACCGCCAGCAGGTAGCACAGCGTGCAGCTGAAAATAAAGCCTATCGTGGTGATCAGCGCCGCGTTGAGCAGCAGGCCGGCCGAGACCCAGACAAAGCCCGGCCAGTAAGCCCGCGTCGCGCCGGAAGGCGGGTCAAGCTCGCGAAAGCCGCCGCTGCGCGCTTCCCAGATGATCCATCCGCCGCAGACCGTGAGAACGATCGAGATCAGCCAGGGCAGAAAGTTGGGCCCGACGCCGCCATAGCCGGCCTCGGAAGAAATGCTGATGGCACCAAAGGCCAGCGCCAGGCCGGTCAGCAACACGCCGGCGCCGACAAGGGTTTGCGGCCAGACGGCCGCCGTAGCCTGCGCTGCCAGATCGGAAGGCCCGTGGGCCAAGGAATGTGAAGTTGTCATTGTTATGGTTCCCAATAACTTGGAACTGAACGTGGAAACGGCACGCTGCCTGCTTCAGGCAACGCGCCGTGAGAGGGGAGAGGCCGGGCCTCAGACCATGCCGGACTTGACCATGGTGGCGCGCAGGCTGGCAAAGTCGTCATCGACGAACTTGTCAAAGGCCGGGCCGGTCAGCACAGCCGGCGTCCAGTTGTTTTTCTCGGACGCTTCAATCCAGCTCTTGGCCTTGAGGGCCTTGAGGATCATCTCGGTGAGTACCTTGCGCTGCTCGGCCGAGATGCCGGGCGCACCGTAAACGCCGCGCCAGTTGCCCAGCACCACGTTGATGCCCTGCTCCTTGAGCGTGGGAACGTCCACACCTTTCAGACGTGTTTCAGAGGTCACGGCCAGCGCCTTCATCTTGCCGGCGGCAATGTACTCGGAAAATTCGCTATAACCGCTGCCGCCAATGGTGACGTTGCCGCCCAGAATGGCAGCGGTGGCTTCTCCGCCTCCGCGGAAAGCCACATAGTTGATTTTGGCCGGGTCCACGCCGACTTCACGCGCAATCATGGCCGCGGCAATATGTTCGGTGGAACCGCGCGAGCCACCGCCCCATTTCACGCTGCCAGGATCTTTCTTGAGCTGCTCAACCACTTCTTTCATCGATTTGAAAGGCGAGTTGGCGGGCAGCACAAACACGTTGTATTCGCTGGTCAGGCGCGCAATCGGCGTGGCCTGCGACAGGCTGACCGGTGGCTTGCCGGTGATCAGGCCACCCAGCATCACGGCACCCATCACCATCAGGGCGTTGCCGTCACCTTTGCTGCCATTGACAAACTGGGCCAGGCCCAACGCGCCGGCGGCGCCGCCCTTGTTGTCATAGGTCACGGTGGAAGCCGCGCCGGATTCCACCATGGCCTTGCCCAGGGCACGGCCCGTGGTGTCCCAGCCGCCACCGGGGTTGGCCGGAATCATCATTTTTACGTTGGCCGCAGCGAGGGCCGACAGGGGCAAGGCACCTGCAGCAGCCAAGGCTGCCATGGATTTCAAAAAGCTATCGCGACGCATGAGTGTCTCCTTGGAATGGGTCATAACCTTCTGATCATGCGCTTTCTTGCTGTCAGTCGGCTGTCCAAAGACATTAGGGAAAGTGCTAATGTCCCACCCATTCATCCTTGATTTATCTCCCCAATACTTGCCACCATGAAACTGCTGTTGATCGAAGACGATGCGTCCATGCAAGCCGCCCTGCAGCGCGCCCTGAGCCGGCGCGGCATGGAGGTTGTGGGCTGTACCGACGGCAGGCAGGCGCTGGGCCAATGGAGCGCCGCGCAGCCCGATGTGGTGGTGCTGGACCTCAGCCTGCCCGGACTCGACGGCCTGCAGGTGCTGGAGCAGGCGCGCCACCTGGGCCTCACCACGCCGGTGCTCATCCTGACCGCACGCGGCACGGTGGGCGACCGCATCATCGGCCTGAACACCGGCGCGGACGACTACCTGCCCAAACCCTTTGACCTGGACGAACTGGAAGCCCGGCTTCGTGCCTTGAGTCGGCGACGCTCAACATCCAGCACAGAATCGGGCTCCAGCACCCAATTGGTGGGCGACTTGCGCTATGAAAAAGAGAGCGGCGCGATTTACCATCGCGACCAGGTGCTGGAACTCACACCGCGCGAGCTGGCCCTGCTGCAGACACTGATCGTCAAGCCCGGCCATGCCGTGTCAAAAGAACGGCTGTTTGAGCTGGTGTTTCCCGGCGAAACCGACGTGCAGTACGAAGCCGTGGAGGTGGTGGTCTACCGGCTGCGCAAAAAACTCGCGCACACCGGCGTCACGCTGGTCACACTGCGCGGCCTGGGTTATTTACTGAAGGTGGATGCGTGAGCACCCGCGAGCCACCCCCTTCAGACAGCAGCACAAGGCAAGGCGCGGCAGCACTGGAGGCGCCGCATTTTGGCGCCGGGCCGCCCCAAGCCGAAATAGCCCCCGAGGGGCTGGAGCCTGCGGCTCCAATCCTGCTTGAGCAGGATTGGACAGGCGACAGGGGCGAAGCGTCTCGCGACCCGCGGCCTGCAAGGCCTCGCGAAGCACACGCAGTGGCGAGCGTGGGGGCTACATCCTCAAGCGTGGGGGCCACCTCCTTACGCAGATACCTGCTTGTGGGCATTCTGCTGCCCGTTGGCCTGCTCGTCATCATCAACACCGTCAGCCTTTACAGCCAGGCGCTGGCCGCCGTCAACACGGCCTACGACCGCACCCTGCTGGCCTCGGCCAAATCGATTGGCGAGCAACTCGACGTGAGCGGCTACGACGAGCAGTCCAAGCTGCGCGTCACTGTGCCTTACGCGGCGCTGGAGGCATTCGAGGCCGACAACCAGAGCCGCCTTTTTTACCGGGTATCCAGCCTCAACGGCGAAGTGGTTTCCGGCTTTGCGCAGCTACCCTTCTGGCGCGGCCGCATCCCGGCAAAACCGCCTTACTCGGCGCTGGTTGATTTTTACGACGACGTGTTCAATGGCGACGCGGTGCGCGTGGCGGTGCTGCTGCAGCCGGTCGCCAGCCCGCAGGGGCGCGCCATAGCCGTCATTCAGGTGGCCGAAACGCTGGAGCTGCGCAAAACGCTGGCGCGCAAAATCCTTGTCGACACGCTGTGGCGCCAGGCCTTGCTGCTGGCCGTGATTGCGCTGGTCGCCGTGGTCGTGGTGCAACGTGCCACGCGCCCGGTGCGCCGGCTCAGCGCCGAGTTGCAGGCCCGCCCCGAAGGCGACCTGACAGCCATCGCCGCACCCGATGCGCCGCGCGAGCTGTTGCCCCTGGTCGACGCAACCAATGAGGTGATGGCCCGCCTGCAGCATCTGCTGGAGCACCAGAAGCGCTTTGTGCGCGACGCGGCGCACCAGCTGCGCACGCCGCTGGCGGTTCTCAAAGTGCAGGTGCAGTCGGCGCTGCACGGTGACATGGATGCGCGCGATGCCCTCGGCGAGATCAACCAGACTGTGGACCGTGCCACCCTGTTGGCCAACCAGATGCTGGCGCTGGCCAAGGTCGAGCAGTTGCGCCAGCAGGCCGACCTGCAAGCCATCGACCTGGCGCAGGCGGTGCGCTCGGTGGCGCTGGACCTCTCCCCGCTGATTGCCGAAAAAGACATCGACTTCGACATTGAAACGGTTCCCGCGCCAATCCAGTCGCATGAATGGATGCTGGGTGAGCTCGCGCGCAACCTGCTGCACAACGCCATCAAGCACACGCCTGAGGGCGGCGCACTGGCTGTGCGCATAACCCGTGATTCAAGCTACGCCGCCATGACGATCAGCGACGGCGGCCCCGGCATTTCGGCCGAGCTGTCGGCACGCCTGTACCAGCCCTTTTCGGCCGGCAATGTGCGCCACGGCTCGGGGCTGGGCCTGGCCATTTGCCGCGAAATCACCCAGGCGCTGGGCGGCAGCATTACGCTGGAAAACCGCGTGGTGCATGGCCATGTGACGGGACTGGATGCCACGGTGCGCCTGCCCTTGGTTCAAAATAGCACTTGATGGATAAATTACGCATCGACAAATGGCTGTGGGCCGCCCGCTTTTACAAGACCCGCTCGCTTGCGGTGGAAGAAATCGACAAGGGGCGTGTGCGCATCAACGACCAGGAGGCCAAACCGGCCCGCGAGGTCAAGGTCGGCGACACCGTGAGCTTGCGGCAGGGCCCGGTGACGCGCACGCTGGTGGTGCGCGGCATCAGCAGCCAGCGCGGCCCGGCGCCGGTGGCGCAGCAGCTTTATGAAGAAACCGCAGAAAGCCTGGCGCAGAAAGCCCTGGCCGCCGAACAGCGCCGCCTGGCCAGCGACCCGGCCAGCAGCCTGGAACACGGCCGCCCCACCAAGCGCGACCGTCGTGATATGGAGAAAGCTCAAGACAAGGCCTGGAACAGCCGTTGGAGCGCGTCGGCAGACTAAGGCCCAAACAGCTTGCGTTGACTCGCTACGCTTTTAACAGCTGGTTACGTCCGTCCTTATTGGGCTAGAAGCCAATCCCATCAACTATTTTGGCTTTTCAGCCCGTCAAACGATCGCGTAGGCCCGCTGCGCCAGCGCCCGTGCCAGCAAGGCCGCCGGGTCGACCAGGTCCAGCGCTTCCATACCCGGAACAGCGCTGAGCGCCAGCGGGATTTCGGTACAGCCCAGCACCAACGTTGACAGAGAGTGCCGCCGCGCCAGCGCCTCGCCCACGCCCGCAAAACAGTCGCGTGCCAGCACCATGTTGCCCACCTTGACGCCGTGGTAGATGCCGTACATCAGGCGCTCGCGTTCTTCAGCCCGCGGAACATAGCATTGCAGGCCCGCCTGGCGCAGGGCCTGGTCATACAGGCTGGCGCGGTAAGTGCCTGCTGTGGCCAGCAGACCCACTTCTTTTACCCCGCGCCCTGCAAGCGTGTGGGCTACTTCGCGCGCCACATGCAGCACTTCGAGTTGCGGAAAGCGCTGTTGCAGTTCGTCGTGCCAGGCATGCGCCGTGTTGCAGGCCACCGCCACCGTAGTGGCGCCCAGCGCGGCCAGCTTGCCCATGGCCTGCAGCATCGGCTCCAGCGGCTGATGCCCGCCCGGGCCGGGCGACTCCAGCGCCGTGCTGCGGTCAGGCACCGGCACCTGCGCCAACCAGTGCTCGGGAAACGCCTGGTCCGACACGGCAATGCCCTGCTCACGCATGCGGTCCGCACAGGCCTGCACAAAAAGACGCGCAAAGTCTGCGCCGGCGGCAGGCCCCATGCCACCCAGAATACCTACGACCCGTGTCCCGTTCATGATGCGTTCATGGCCTTACGCCACTCCCTAAAAAAACCGATGCGCATGCTCGCGCAAAACCCGTCTCCCGGACTCTGCCGGAAGGGTCTGAAAATTGACTTGTTCATGTGAAGGCTGCGCAGCCGTGTGCGAAACCAGCGCAGCATGCTTGCCGTGCTCGGAAAAACCGGTGGGGCGCGATGCGAAGCGCGTCCCGTCGGGCCTTATTCCATTTCTAATTCAATGCGAGATTAGGCGCACCGCCGCAGACAGTGCTCTAGCACGGCAAGGCGGGACAACAACATATCGCGTTGAAGTAGAAATGGAATTACATTGCCGGCTTGTCGCTTGGCGTTTTGAGGTTAGCCTTAAGCTGCTCGCTCATGGGCAGGTTCAGGTTCACGCCTTTGGGCGGAATCGGTGACATGAACCACTTGTCGTAGAGTTTGGTGAACTCGCCCGACTTCATCATGCGGGTGATGGTGCCGTCGACCAGCTTCTTGAACTCCGGGTCGTCCTTGCGCAGCATGCAGGCGTAGGGCTCAACCTGCAGCGAGTCGCCCACCACTTGCAGCGAAGCCGGGTTTTTGGAGTTGGCCATCAGGCCGAACAGCAAAATATCGTCCATGGCAAATGCCAGGGCGCGGTCGCTCTCCACCAGCAGCAGTGAGTCATCATGGTCTTTGCCCAGAATCAGTTGCATGTCGAGGTTTTTGTCGGCGCTGTACTTGCGGATCACCTGCGCATTGGTGGTGCCGGTTGTGCTGGCGACCGTTTTCTTGGCCAGGTCGGCGTAGTTCTTGACGCCCGAGGTCTTCTTGGTCAGCAAGCGCGTGCCGGTGTAGAAGTGGTTCACGGCAAAAGTCACATCCTTGCCGCGTGCCGTGTTGTTGGTGGTCGAGCCGCACTCCAGGTCATAGGTGCCGTTGACCAGCAGCGGAATACGGTTTTGCGAGGTCACGGGCATGTAAGCCACTTCGAGGTTGGGCTTTTTGACCTTCTTGCGCACGTCATCAATGATGGCTTCGGTCAGCTCCACCGAAAAACCCACGGCCTTAGTGGAGCCAATCAGGTAGCTGAAAGGAACCGAGGCCTCGCGGTACGACACGGTGATCTTGTTGCTGTCGGCAACCTTTTGAAGCGTCTGTGCGCCTGCCGTGCCGGCCAGGCCAGCCATCAGCAGCACAGCGGTCATGAGGGTCGAGAATTTCATGCGCGTCCTTTCGGGAGCAAGGGTTGAAAATTTTCACAAATTTGACATCGCCAGTGTAGGAACACTCTGCGCTGCACGGCATTCATTTTGGCGCCAGGCCCATGACGAAAACTCATGGTTTACCCAAGCGCCACGCGCTGCCCAAAGACCCTGGGCGCAGGCATAACACCCGGTCATGACCGGTGACGAATTCA
>DASXRN010000458.1:0-3437 GCA_036506595.1 Polaromonas sp.
GCATCAATCCCAGGACGAGGAGCGGGGACTGCGGCCGCTGAAGGATGCACTGGCGTTTGCGCAACGGCGCACCGAGGACCTGGGCCGGCGCCTGGTGGAGCAGGACGCGGCCGTCAAGCAGCTCGGTGCGTCCAACGAGCAGCTGCAAGCCAAGGTCGATGAGTTGCTCACGATGAGGCAGCAGTTAGAACTGGCACTGGCGACGGCTAGGTCATCCGTCACAGCGCAAGAGCAAGTGGTGGCCAGCATGCTTGCGCGACTGACTGCGACATCGCCCGAGCCTGATTTGGCGGCGGCGAAGGGTGCCGAGTTAGGCATTCTGGGTGACAAGAAGCCGGTAAAAACCCAACAGGGACAGGGACTTAAGGTTGTTTCTGCGGTTTTTTTACATGAATCCCTGCCGACCCTCATTTAGCTGGGAGTGTATCGACAAGGCGCAGGCGCAGGCGCTGCGCCCAGCGGCCGGGCTGAAGGAAGACCGCCCGTTTCCTTGCGCAAAGCCACCTCCGGGTGGCTTTTTTTCATGCCAGTGCCGGGCACATTGTGCAACCGCCCGTATGGCCTCAGCAGTGCTTGACGTGGATCAACACGCAGCGAGCTCCCGACGCTAAGCTCAAAAGCTTCGCCCTGGGCGCTCATATTCAATTTATGCACCAAGCTACCGTCATCCCGCACCGCAAGATCATTCGAGAATGGCTTGCGCCCATCGTCACCAAAAACACGACTTACGCCATCCGCCTGGTGGTGATGGATCTACTGCTGTTTGGGCTGGCGCTCAGCGCGGCCGTTTTGCTGGCCCAGCCCGCGCTGCAGGTGCTGGCCGGCATCGTCACAGGCCTGGTCATAGGTCGGCTGTTTATTTTGGGTCACGATGCCTGCCACCAGAGCCTTACGCCTCACCGCCGGCTCAACCGATGGCTGGGGCGGCTGGTGTTCCTGCCCTCGCTAACACCCTACAGCCTGTGGGACATGGGCCACAACGTCGTGCACCACGGTTATACCAACCTCAAGGACTTCGACTTTGTGTGGCAGCCGTATTCACTCGACGCTTACCGGCGCCTGCCCGTCTGGCGCAGAGTCCTGGAACAGGTGTACCGCAGCGGCTGGGCACCGTGGCTTTACTACGGGCTTGAAATCTGGTTCAAGCGCATGTACTTCCCGTCAAAAAAGCTGATGCCGACACGCAGAGGCATTTTTACGGCCGACTGCCTACTGGTCACTGGCGTAGCAATGGCCTGGGTTACCGCACTGGTCTACGCGGCCTACACCACCGGCCAGTCGCCGTGGTGGCTATTAAGTGTCGCGTTTTTACTGCCCTTGCTGGTGTGGAATGCCTTGATCGGCTTTGTTGTCTATGTGCATCACACCCACACCCGCGTGGCCTGGTACGCCCAAAAGAAAGACTGGTCAGCGGCCAGCCCCTTTGTTTCGACCACCGTCCACCTGACCTTTGGTGCAGGCATTGGCAACGCGCTGCACCACATCATGGAACACACGGCGCACCATGTCGACATGAGCGTGCCGCTGTACCGCCTCAAGCAGGCACAGGCGCTGCTGGAAGCCAAACTGACCGGCCACATCGTGATTCAGCCCTTTTCCTGGGCCTGGTATTTTGAGACGGCCAGACGCTGCAAACTCTACGATTTTGAGCAGCAGTGCTGGACTGACTTCGCGGGCCAAAGAACGAGTTAACTCTTTTTACGCAACCCCGTCGGCTCAGCGCATGGTGATTACTTGGCTTACGTCTGTGAAAAAAAAAGCTGCCTGAGATAGACGCTTGAGGCAGCAAATCGGCGGAATCCGTTCCGAGGCACTTCAGCAGCCTGCTAGACCTCCCTGATCACCCGGTCCTTGACCCATGTCAAGGTATCCAGCCTGCGCTGCCGATAGTCTTGGCCCATGCAAGCCGCTGTCCTCCTAGCTGAGTTGCCCGAGCCCGGTCCTGGGGTGATCCGGGAAACCGGGCCCGGCCGTCTTGCCGTGTTTGACGACCCCGAGGAGTGGGCCACTTTCAGCCAACCCGCTGAGCCAACGCCGGGCAAAGCGTCAGTGGACACCACGGACTTGTGGGAATCGCAGGTAGTGGTGCGCGGCATGCACTGCGCGGCCTGTTCGCTCTCGCTGGAGCAGGCGCTGCTGGCGATTCCTGGTGTTAGCGCCGCCCAGGTCAGTGCGGCGAGTCAGCGCGCCAGCATCGTCTGGTCGGCGGCGCTGACCCGGCCTTCCGAGTGGATGAGCGCGCCGCTGGCGCTGGGCTACCGGCTACTGCCCGCTGCCGATGCGTTTGCGCCCCAGCACGGCCGCAAGGCGGCGCGTCTGGCGCTGTGGCGCTGGCTGGTGGCCGGGTTTTGCATGATGCAGGTCATGATGTACGCGACGCCGGCTTACGTCGCGGGGCCGGGTGACATCACACCCGACATTCAAAGCCTGCTGCGCTGGGCCTCCTGGGTGCTGAGCCTGCCCGTGGTGTTCTTTTCCTGCGCGCCGTTTTTTGGCAATGCGCTGCACGATTTGAGGTGGCGCCGCATCAGCATGGATTTGCCGGTGGCGTTGGGCATTGTCATCACTTTTGCCGTCAGCAGCGCCGCCACCTTTGAGCCGCGGGGCAGGTGGGGGCAAGAGGTCTATTTTGATTCGCTGACGATGTTCGTCTTTTTTCTGCTCACCGGCCGCTGGCTGGAACAGCGTCTGCGTGCGCGCACGGCTGGGGCCCTTGACAGCCTGATGCAACGGCTGCCCGACAGCGTGGAGCGGCAACAGGCCCACGGCGGGTTTGAACGGGTAACCGTGCGCCGACTGGCGGCCGGCGATGTGGTTCGTGTGTTGCCCGGTGAGGTTTTTCCGGCCGACGGCACGATTGTCCTGGGCGACACCTTTGTCGATGAAGCGCTGCTGACCGGGGAATCCCGACCCGTTGCCCGTCCGCTAGGAGCCTCGGTGCTGGCCGGCAGCCACAACCTGTCGGCGGCGGTGCAGGTGCACATAGAAAAAATCGGCGAGAGCACCCGTTACGCGCAGATTGTGGCCCTGATGGCGCGGGCCGCGGTGGACAAGCCGCGGCTGGCGGTGCTGGCCGACCAGGTGGCCATGCCTTTTTTAGGCCTTGTGCTGTTGGCCGCAGCCCTGGCCGCCGCGTACTGGTGGAACACAGACCCCGCCCGAGCCCTGATGGCGGCGGTGGCCGTGCTGGTGGTGACCTGTCCCTGCGCGCTGTCGCTGGCCACGCCCACCGCCATGCTGACTTCCGCAGGCCTGCTGGCGCGGCATGGCGTGCTGGTGCGCCGTTTGCAGGCGCTGGAAGCGCTGGCCGGCATAGACACCGTGATTTTTGACAAAACCGGCACCCTGACCGAAGCCCGCATGGGCTTGCGCGGCGTGAGCACCCGTAGGGGCGTGACGGCCGCGCAGGCGCTGCAACTGGCGTGCGCGCTGGCCCA
>DASXRN010000459.1:0-2624 GCA_036506595.1 Polaromonas sp.
GCAGGCAGCATCCCGGCCGCTCTGCGTGTCCCCCGCCCGTTGCACCAGACCCGCTATCTGGTGGGCGGGAAAATCCGCAAATGGGCGGGCCCGGTCAAGCCGGTTTTCTCGCCGGTGGCCGTGCGGCGTGCCGACGGTGTGGCCCAGCCGGTGGAGCTGGGCAGTTTCCCCCTGCTGGGCGCGCAGCAAAGCCTGGAGGCCCTGGCCAGCGCGGTGGCCGCCTACGACCACGGGCGCGGGCCCTGGCCCCGCATGGCGGTGGCCGAGCGCATCGAGCGCGTGGAATTGTTCACGCGCCTGATGCTGGAGAAGCGGCAGGAGATTGTGCGGCTCATCATGTGGGAGATCGGCAAAAGCCTGGCCGACTGCGAAAAGGAATTCGACCGCACGGTCGAGTACATCCGCGCCACCATCGAAGCGCTCAAGGACGTGGAAAACGAAAGCTCGCGCTTCTCGATTGTCGAAGGCACGATCGGGCAAATCCGCCGTTCGCCCCTGGGCGTCGTGCTGTGCATGGGGCCGTACAACTACCCGCTCAACGAAACCTTCACCACCTTGATTCCCGCGCTCATCATGGGCAACACGGTGCTGCTCAAGCCGCCCAAGCTCGGTGTGCTGTGCTACTACCCCTTGCTCGATGCGTTTCGTACCGCCTTTCCGGCCGGCGTGGTGAACACGGTGTATGGTCAGGGCGAGGAGGTGGTGCCGCCGCTGATGGCCTCGGGCAGCATCAATGTGCTGGCCCTGATCGGCTCCAGCCGCGTGGCCGACAAACTCAAGAAGCTGCATCCCAAGAGCAACCGCCTGCGCGCCGTGCTGGGCCTGGACGCCAAGAACCCGGCCATCATCCTGCGCGATGCCGACATCGGCCTGGCCGTCAAGGAATGCCTGCTGGGCACGCTGTCTTTCAACGGCCAGCGCTGCACCGCGCTCAAGATGCTGCTGGTTCACCGCTCGATCGCCGACGAATTCCTGCGCGAGTTCACGGCGGCCTTGGGCCAGCTGAAGATCGGCATGCCCTGGGAGGCGGGGGTGCAGATCACGCCGGTGGCCGAAGAGTCGCGCAGCACCTACCTGGCCGATTGCCTGGCCGATGCGCGGCGCAAGGGGGCCAAGGTGCTCAATGCGGGCGGCGGCGAGCACCATGCCAATCTGTTTCGCCCAGCGGTGGTCTACCCGGTTAAGCCCGGCATGCGTTTGTACGACGAGGAGCAGTTCGGCCCGGTGATTCCGGTCATGCCCTTCGACGATCTGGATACCGTGATTGAGTACATCGTGGAATCCAGCTACGGTCAGCAGATCAGCGTGTTCGGTCGCAGCCCCGCGCAGGTCGGCCACTTGGCCGACGTGCTGGTCAACCAGGTGTGCCGCGTCAACCTGAACTGCCAGTGCCAGCGCAGCCCGGACGCCTTTCCGTTCACCGGCCGCAAAGACTCGGCCGAAAGCACGCTGTCGATCACCGATGCGCTGCGGGCGTTTTCGATACGCACCATGGTGGCTGCCAAACAGACGGACGCATCCAAGCGGCTGCTCAACGACATCGTCGACCAGCGGCACTCGAGTTTTATTCACACCGGCTTTGTGCTGTGATCGCGCGCAAGCCGGTGCCGCCTCCGCAGGGCTGGGCTGGATGACGGCGAACGCGAAAGCCAGCCTTAACGTGCGCAGCGAAACGTCAGGTTGATGCGCTGCCGTCCCAGCAGGGCGTGATCGCCCTCGGCCAGGGCTGCAACACCGTGGTAGGCCAGCCGCGCCGGGCCGCCCCATACGGCCACGTCGCCGTGGGCCAGCCGATAACGCGCTGGGCGGTCTTTGCGCAGCGTGCTGCCAAATAAAAACACGGCCGGCAAACCCAGCGACACCGACACAATGGGCGCGCTCATGTCGCCTTCGTCCTTGTCCTGGTGCAGCGACAGGCGCGCGCCGGGTTCATAGCGGTTGATCAGGCAGGCATCCGGCTTGAAGTCATTAAAACCGGCCTCGGCCGCCGCGCGCACGGCCAGATCGGCAAAGCAGGCGGGCATGGGCGGCCAGGGCTGACCAGACAGCGGGTCGGTGCTGGTATAGCGGTAGCCCGTGCGGTCCGACACCCAACCCAGCGCGCCGCAATTGCTCATGGCCACTGACATGGTGTAGCCGCCCGGCGTGACGAGGTGGCGCAGCGGCGCGGCGGCGGTGACCTGCTCCACCGCGCGCATCAAGGCTTCACCGGCATCGCGCGCAAAGCCGCGCAGCAGTACGGCGCCCGACGCGATTACTTGCGGCGCAACATAAGGCCCCGCTTCGTCATCAAAAAGGTTTTGGGTCACAAGGCTTCCCCAACCGTTTACTGCGCATCATGAAAGATGATACCCAGCGTGTGGCGCCGCCCTGAGCGCAGCCGGCTGACACCATGGCGCATGTTGACCCGGTAAAAGCCCCGGCTGCCCTGCACCGGCCGGTGATGGACCGCAAACACCACGGCATCACCCTGCGCCAGCGGCACCACCTCCGGCCGGGACTGCATGCGCGGGCGCTGCTCGGTCAGCACAAACTCGCCACCCGTGAAGTCTTCACCGGGGCGCGACAACAGCACCGCCACCTGGATCGGAAAGACATGTTCGCCATACAGGTCCTGGTGCAGG
>DASXRN010000460.1:0-7031 GCA_036506595.1 Polaromonas sp.
TGCGCAGCTCTTCGACAGGCAGACCGCCCAGAATGTCCGCCATGACACGCCAGAGTCTATTTATGCCGACCTGATGGCGCGCACCGTCGCTGGCGATCCCAGAACGGTGATGACCTTTCCAGTGGAGCTTCCTGGCAACACCAGCGCTGAGCAGCTCGAACAATGGCTTTCTGCCAGCGGCTTCACGCGCGTGCATGCCGAAAGGGAAATCAGCACACCGGCCGGCCCGCACAAGCTGCTGGATGTGGTCGCCGACCGCTTTCGCCTGCACACGGCTGAAAAGGTGCGCGTGATGGAGGCCATTGAAATGGCGCTGAAGCGTGGCGGTGGTCGCCTCAATGTGTATGTTCAGCACGGTGAGGATGGCCAGCCCGACCAGATGTGGCGCTTTTCCACCGGCTTGCACTGCCCTGACAGCGATCTGCGCTACACCGATCCGACCCCTTCGCTGTTTTCCTTCAACTCGGCCATGGGTGCCTGCGAAACCTGCCGCGGCTTTGGCCGCGTGATCGGCGTGGACTACGGTCTGGTGATTCCCAACGACAAGCTCACCTTGCGTGCCGGTGCCATCAAGGTCATGCAGACGCCGGCCTGGAAAGAAGCGCAAGATGATTTGATGCGCCACGCCGAGGTGGCCGGCATTCCGCGCGACACGCCCTGGTACAAGCTCACGCCCGAGCAGCAGGGCTGGGTCATCAACGGCTCGCCCAGCTGGAACGGTAAATGGAACCAGCACTGGTTTGGCATCAAGCGCTTTTTTGCCTACCTGGAAAGCAAGGCCTACAAGATGCATATCCGTGTGCTGCTGTCCAAGTACCGCAGCTACACCCAGTGCGACACCTGCGGGGGGGCGCGCCTCAAGCTTGAATCACTGCTCTGGCGTCTCGGCTCCAAGGAAGCCGCCGATGCGGTGTTGCCGTCCAGCCAGCGCTTCATGCCGGTGGGCGTGCAATGGAGCCGCGCGCAACTCGAGGCCTTGCCGGGGCTGTGTCTGCACGACCTGATGCGCTTGCCGATTGACCGTCTGCAGCAATTCTTTGCCAGCCTTTCACTGGCCGCTGCGGGAGATGACGCAGAGCAGAAGGCGCTTAAATTGCTGTTTGAGGAAATCCAGACCCGCGTGAAATACCTTTGCGATGTCGGTATTGGCTACCTCACGCTGGACCGGCAAAGCCGCACGCTCTCCGGCGGCGAGGTGCAGCGCATCAACCTGACCACGGCGCTGGGCACTTCGCTGGTCAACACCCTGTTTGTGCTGGACGAGCCCTCGATTGGCCTGCACCCGCGCGACATGAACCGCATCACCCAGGCCATGCACCGGCTGCGCGATGCCGGCAACACGCTGGTGGTGGTCGAGCACGACCCGGCCGTGATGCTGGCCGCCGACCGCATGATAGACATGGGCCCCGGCCCCGGCGAGAAGGGCGGGCAGATTGTGTTTGACGGCACGCCCGAAGACATGAAGCATGCCGACACGCTGACCGGCGCTTACCTCGGTGCGCGCAAGCAGGTCGGCATGGGCTTCAAGCGTGCGGTGACCGACAACACACCGCGCCTGATTCTGGAGGGCGCGCGCGACCACAACCTGAAAAACCTGACCGTGGAGTTTCCGCTGCAGCGCCTGGTCTGCGTCACCGGGGTCAGCGGCTCCGGCAAGTCCACGCTGATGCAGGACATTCTGGCGCCCGCGCTGCTCCGCCAGTTTGGCAAGGCCACCGAAACACCGGGCCTGCATGACCGGCTGATGGGCGCTGATCATTTGACCGATGTGGTGTTTGTCGACCAGTCACCGATCGGCAAGACGGCGCGTTCCAACCCGGCCAGCTATGTGGGCGCCTGGGATGCCGTGCGTGAACTGTTTGCCCTGGCACCGCTGGCCAAACAGCGCAGCTACACCGCCACCAAGTTCAGCTTCAACAATGGCGACGGTCGCTGCCCGACCTGCGGCGGCTCGGGCTTTGAGCATGTGGAGATGCAGTTTCTGAGCGACGTCTACCTGCGCTGCCCCGACTGCGACGGCAAGCGCTACCGGCCTGAAATCCTGGAGGTGACGATCGAGCGCAAGGCCATTGGCCAGCTCAAGCCGGTGCTGCTCAATGTGTCGGATGTGCTGGAACTCACCGTGAGCGAGGCCGTGCAGCTGTTTGCGCAAGACCGCGAGGTGCTGCGCGCGCTGCAGCCGATTGTCGATGTGGGCCTGGAGTATGTGAAGCTGGGCCAGCCCGTGCCCACGCTGTCGGGCGGCGAAGCCCAGCGGCTCAAGCTGGCGGGCTTTCTCGCCAGTGCCTCCAAAACCGCCAGCGCCAGCAAACAGGCGTTGGCGCTGCGGCAACCCGGCCGCGGCACGCTGTTCCTGTTTGACGAGCCGACCACCGGCCTGCACTTTGACGACATTGCCAAGCTCATGCGGGCGCTGCGCAAGCTGATGGAGGCCGGGCATTCGCTGATCATCATCGAGCACAACCTCGATGTGATCCGTTCGGCCGACTGGTTGATTGACCTGGGCCCCGAGGGCGGCGAAGGCGGCGGCCTGCTGGTGGCGCAAGGAACACCCGAAGCGCTGCGCCAGCACCCGACTTCGCACACGGCGCTGGCGCTGCGCGAGTACGAGCAGGCCATGGGCAAGGTGCATCGGGTCGAAGAAGCACGGCCCAAGGCCTGGGCCACCCGACCGGCTTTTTCCAATCTGATCCAGATCGTCAACGCCAAGGAACACAACCTCAAAAGCCTGTCGGTCGATATTCCGCGCGGCAAGTTCAACGTGGTCACGGGGGTGTCGGGCTCGGGCAAGTCCACCCTGGCCTTTGATATTTTGTTCAACGAAGGCCAGCGCCGCTATCTGGAGTCGCTCAACGCCTATGCGCGCAGCATTGTGCAGCCGGCCGGCCGGCCCGAGGTCGATGCGGTGTACGGCATCCCGCCCACGGTGGCGATTGAGCAGCGCCTGTCGCGCGGCGGGCGCAAGTCCACCGTGGGCACCACCACCGAGGTCTGGCATTTTCTGCGTCTGCTGTACGTCAAGCTGGGTGTGCAGCACTGCACCAAAGACGGCGCGGCCGTCATGCCGCAAAGCCCGGAAAGCATTGCCGCCCAGCTGCTCAAGACCTACCGCGGCCAGCATATCGGCCTGCTGGCGCCGCTGGTCATCGCCCGCAAGGGCGTCTACACCGAACTGGCCGACTGGGCGCGGCCGCGCGGCTACACGCATTTGCGTGTGGATGGCGAGTTTTTGCCCACCACCGGTTTCCCGCGCATAGACCGCTTCAAGGAGCACACGGTCGAGTTGCCGATTGCCGACATCGATGTCACGCCCGAGAACGAAGCGGCGCTGCGGCTGGCCCTGGCGACCGCGCTGGAGCACGGCAAGGGCGTGGTGCATGTGCTGGCACCGCTGGACGGCCTGCGCGGCGCGATGATGGCGGGCGGCAGCGCCAAGGCCATCGGCAAGCTGGAGGCTTTTTCGACCAAGCGCGCCTGCCCGGTCTGCGCCACGTCCTATCCTGAACTGGACCCGCGCCTCTTCAGCTACAACAGCAAGCACGGCTGGTGTACCGACTGCGTGGGTACGGGCGTCAAGCTCAGCAAAGAGCAGCGCAAGGTGTTTGACGACTCGGTACGCGATGACGACAACAAGGGCCGCGAGCAAAGCTTTGCGGAGCCCGAAGTCGACGATGTGCTGGACGCCGTTTGTCCAGGCTGCGAAGGCACGCGCCTGAACAAGCAGGCGCGTGCGGTCAAGTTCAGTGGTGTGGGCATTGCCGAGATTGCCCGTCTTTCGGTCACGGACGTGCGCGCCTGGGTGGAAACGCTGGCCTTGCTGGGCCGTGAGGCCGGCATCGCCCGCGACCTGGTTCCCGAGATCAAGAGCCGCCTGGAGTTCCTCGAAGACGTGGGCCTGGGCTACCTCACGCTGGACCGCGGCGCGCCCACGCTGTCGGGCGGCGAAGCCCAGCGCATCCGCCTGGCTGCGCAACTCGGCTCCAATCTGCAGGGCGTCTGTTATGTGCTCGACGAACCGACGATTGGCCTGCACCCGCGGGACAACCAGATTTTGCTGAGCGCCCTGGGCAAGCTCAGTGACCGCGGCAACACGCTGGTGGTGGTCGAGCATGACGAGGACACGATACGCCGCGCCGACAACATCATCGACATAGGCCCCGGCGCGGGCAAGCGCGGCGGGCAACTGGTGGCCCAGGGCACGGCGGCACAACTGTCGGCAGTGCCGGAGTCGCTCACGGGGCGTTACCTGGCGAATCCGCTGGTACACCCCTTGAGTACGCGCCGGGAAACGCTGGCAGGCATTGCCGCGCCAGACCCAGTCGCAGCCAGTGCACCACCTGCTGCACCTGCAGGTCGCCAGAAAAAGGCCGCGTTAAAGGCGCAGGCCGTGCGCGATGCGGCGGCCAGCGCCAGCGCCAGCGCCAATGCGGGCCCTGTTGCTGCCAGCCCCTTCACCTCCTGGCTCACCGTGGTCAATGCCGATCTGCACAATCTCAAAGAGGTGTCGACCGCCGTGCCGCTGTACCGGCTGGTCGCGGTCACGGGGGTGTCCGGCTCCGGCAAGTCCACCTTGGCACGCGATGTGCTGCTGAGCAACGTGCATGCGGGGGTGATGCTGCGCTCCACCAAAGCCGGGCGTGAAGCCGACGACGCGGGCCGGCATCCCGCGTGGACCGGCTGCGAACGCATTGAAGGCTACCAGGTCGTTGACCGCGTGCTCGAAGTCGACCAGACCCCCATCGGCAAAACCCCGCGCTCCTGCCCGGCCACCTACATCGGCTTTTGGGACACCATTCGCAAGCTGTTTGCCGACACGCTGGAAGCGCGCGCGCGCGGCTATGCGGCCGGACGCTTCAGCTTCAACACCGGCGAAGGCCGCTGCCCCACCTGCGAAGGCGCGGGCGTGCGCACCATCGAGATGAGCTTTTTGCCCGACGTCAAAGTGCTGTGCGAAACCTGCCACGGCGCCCGCTTCAATCCCGAAACAATGGCCGTGACCTGGCGCGGCAAAAGCATAGGCGACGTGCTGAAAATGGAGGTTGACGAAGCGGTCGAGTTCTTCGCCTCCATGCCCAACATCAGCCACCCGCTGCAGCTGCTCAAGGACGTGGGCCTGGGCTACCTCACGCTGGGCCAGCCCTCACCGACGCTGTCGGGCGGCGAGGCGCAGCGCATCAAGCTGGTGACGGAACTCAGCAAGGTGCGCGACGACATCACGCGCCGCGGCCAGAAGGCGCCGCACACGCTCTATGTGTTGGACGAGCCCACGGTGGGCCTGCACATGGCCGATGTCGAAAAGCTGATCCATGTGCTGCACCGCCTGGTCAACGGCGGCCACAGCGTGCTGGTGATCGAGCACGACCTCGATGTGATTGCCGAGGCCGACTGGGTGATTGACCTGGGGCCCGATGGCGGCAACGCGGGCGGCCAGGTCGTCGCATCAGCACCGCCGGAAGCCGTGGTCAAGCTGGGCACCCACACCGGCAAGGCCTTGCAGAGCGTGCTGGCGCGGGTTTGACGGATTGCGCTGATGCTATCAAATAAATAGCTGCTTGCGACCGTGCTTGTTGGACCAGGCGCTTGAAAGGCCGAGACTCCGGCTGACACGGGCGCGACAGGCCTTCAGGTGTTGCCCTGATGTGGCGCGGGCTTGCGTGGCGCATGATGGCGTCTCGCAAACTGCGACACCATCTCTGGAGATTCTTATGCGACGCCGCCATTTACTGCAATCCGCTGCCGCACTGGCCGCCCCTACCAGCATGCTGGCGACTTTGGGCATTGCCCAGGCCCAAAGCTTTCCGGCCCGGCCCATCAAGCTCCTCGTCGCCTTTCCGGCGGGCGGGCCGACCGACATCACCATGCGCTCGCTGGCCGACAACGCCTCCAAAGTGCTGGGCCAGCCGGTGATTGTGGAAAACAAGCCCGGTGCCGGCGGCACGCTGCCGGCGCAGCAATTGCAAACTTCGGCGGCCGACGGCTACACGCTGGCGCAGATTCCGCTGGGTGTGTTCCGCCTGCCTTACACCACCAAAATCAATTGGGATCCGGTCAAGGACATTGCCTACGTGCTCAATGTCACGGGCTACGCTTTTGGCCTGGTCGTGCCGACCGACTCACCGCTCAAAAGCTGGACGCACTTTGTCGGCTGGGCCAAGGCCAATCCCGGCAGGCTGACCTATGGCTCGACCGGCACGCTGACCAGCCCGCATTTGACGATGGAGCTGATTGCGCAAAAGCTGGGCCTGCAGCTTCAGCATGTTCCCTACAAGGGCAGCGCCGACCTGATGCAGGCGATTCTGGGCGGCCACATCATGGCGGCGGCCGACTCCACCGGCTTTGCGCCGCAGGTCGAGGCCGGCAAGCTTCGCGTGCTCAACACCTGGGGTGAGCAGCGCCTGGCGAAGTTTCCCGATGCGCCCACGCTCAAGGAGCTGGGCCTGGACCTGGTGCAGAACTCGCCGTTTGGCATAGGCGCGCCGCGCGGCACGCCGCCGGCGGTGGTCAAGCGCCTGCACGACGCCTTCAAGCAGGCCATGGAACAAGAGGCCTACAAAACCACACTGGCCCGCTACGACATGGTGCCCATGTACATGAGCACCGCTGGCTACAGCAAGTTTGCGCAGGAGACCTTTGCGCGCGAGAAAGCGCTGGTGGAAAAGCTGGGGCTGGCCAAGACGCAGTAGTGCTGCGCAGAGTGGCGACCTGAAGTGGTTGACTTGCAGGTTCACCACTCAGCCGGAGATGCTGGGGATGGGCTTCGCGGGTTTTGACAAGAATGAGGTGACGCTGTGGCGTGTCCCTTGGGGACCTCAGGTCGCAAGGTCGGTCGAGAGTTCACGCGCGCACTGAATGAATGCCTCGGCCAAGGGGCTCAGCGTGCGGTGCGCGAGCGTCACGATCATCGTGGCGACGTCCCAGTGTGGCAGTTCGATGGGCAGCACCTTCAACGCTGTGCGAGGCTCGCAGAACTTCAGCACGGTTGACGGCACCACGGTGAGGTACCGCCCGGTGGCCAGAAGGCTGTAGCGCAG
>DASXRN010000461.1:0-11824 GCA_036506595.1 Polaromonas sp.
TTCAAGCAGCCGGCGCGCGCAGATTCCGTGTGATTCCAATTCTACTTCGATGCGATATGTCGTTGCCCCACCTTGCCGTGCTAATGCACTGTCTGCGGCGGTGCGCCTAATCTCGCATCGAAGTAGAAATGGAATGAGGCGCCTGGGCCGCCTTCAGCCCGGGTGGGCGGGGCCGGGCAACAGCACAAACGCCAGCGCTCCGGCCGCCAGCAGTGCGGCAATGCCGGCCAGCACCGCCGTGAACGGGTCCACGCCCTGGACGGATGCCACCGAGGCGATGATGCCGGTCAGCCACTGCATGACGGCCACGCCCAAAAACATCGCCATGGTGAACACCGCCATGGCCCGGCCCGTCATCGCCGCGGGGTAGGCCGCGCGCACGTCGGCGTACTGCAGCACCATGTAACCCGACAGCATGCCGATCAGGATGGGGCCGGCCACGTCCACCAGGCTGCTGTGCGTCAATGCAAACGCCGTGAACAGGCTTGCCAGCAGCAGCGTGAAGCCGACGATCCAGCGGCGGCGCTGGGCGGTGCCTGGGTCGAGACGGCCAAACAGCGGCGGGCCGATCAGCGATGCCAGCGACATGACCAGCGCGACGTTGCCGCTTTGCACCAGCGTGAAATCGTGGCGGTGCATCAGCAGCGGGCCCAGCCAGAGGCCGCGCAGCGAAATAAACGAGGCATAGCCCACGCTGGCCAGCAGCACAATGCCCAGCGTGTGCGGCAGCATGAGCAGCGCGCCAAATTTGGCGATGGCCTCTCCCATCGATTCTTTCGGTGCTGCCGCGGCTTTTTGCGCAGGTTCGTGCACCAGCCAGAAAATCAGCAGCCAGGCCAGCGCCGCAGAACCGCCCAGCACCCAAAAGCCCATGCGCCAGGACGTGGCCTGTATCAGCCAGGCCAGCGGCGTGCCGGTCAGCAGCATGCCCACGCCGCCCAGGCCCAGCGTGAGGCCGGACACCGCGGCAAAGCGATGCGTCGGAAAGTGCCGTGCAATGAAAACGGTGCACACCAGAAAGGCCGGCGCGCAGCCAATGCCAATCAACACCTGGCCGACCACCAGCACGCCGTAGCTGTTGGCCAGCGCCGACAGCGCCGAGCCCGCAATCGCAATCGGAAACGCCGTCAACACGGTGCGCCGCACGCCATGCAGGTCAATGCCAAGGCCCATGAACAATTGCATGGCGCCAAAGGCGAAGTGGAAGGCCCCGGCGAAAAGGCCCAGGGCCTGCGCACTGAGCTGAAAATCGGCCTGCAGCGGCGCGGCCATGATGGCGGCCACTGTGCGCCAGGCCTGGCTGAGTGAAAACGCCGTCGCCAGCGCGAACAGCATGACCCAGACAGAACGCCGCGAACCTGTCGAACGTGCCGCAGCCACGGCCTGCGCGATGCCGACATCGGGCAAGCGCGGCGGCATGTCAGTGGTGGTGGCCGTGCTCGCCATGCACATGCTTGTGCGCGATCTCTTCTTCAGTGGCGGCGCGCACGTCGGTGACCTTCACGGTAAAGCGAAGATCCTTGCCCGCGAGCGGGTGGTTGCCGTCGAGCATGACAATGTTGCCCTTGATTTTCACCACGTTGAACACCTGCTCGCGGCCATCGTTGCCGCGGCCTTCCAGCTGCCCGCCGACCTTGACGCCGGGCGGAAATTCAGACTTGGGAATGGTGCGCACCAGGCTCTCATCGCGCAGGCCAAAAGCGTCGGCGGCCTGCAATTGCAGCGTGGTCTGGTAGCCGGGCTGCTGGCCGTCCAGCGCTTCTTCGATCTTGGGCAGGGTGTTGCCATAGCCGCCATGCAGGTAAACCATGGGGCCGGCGCTTTCTTCAATGAATTTGCCCTGGGCATCAGCCACTTTGAATTGCAGGGTGACGGCGGTGTTTTTTTCGATTTTCATGAGGGGCTTTCAATAATGGGCGGCTAATGTGAGGTTTAGGCGCTGCGGCTGGCCATGGGATGCCGCTTGCGGCGATGCAGAATCTTAGCAATGATGGCAACAGGCGTTCAATAAACCACCACTAACCCGCAAAGCTGCCAGGTAACTGCCATGAACCCCCTTGATACTGAAACCATCGAGCTGCTGTCTGCAGCCGCCTCACCCCGGCCCCTGTTCGTGTTGCTGCACGATGCAGGCGAGACCGCTGCCGACATGCTGGCCCTGGGCAACCTGCTGGGCGATGCCTTTGCCGAATCAGCGGTGTTGATCCCGCAGGAGCTGGTGGGTCCGGCGCCTGACCCTGTGCGCGTGGAAGCGCTGGCCGCCTTTGTGCGCGCGCAGCAGCAGCGCTTTGAGGTGTTGCAGTCAGACACCGCCTTGGCCGGCTTTGGCGCGGGCGCCGACCTGGCGCTGGCCCTGAGCGATGCGCACGATGGCCTGGTGGGACGCGTGCTGGCGTTCGGCGCGGCTTACCCGGCCCGGCCCGATAGCTTTGAAAAGCCGCCTTTGCTGACCCTGCTGCACCTGTTGCACGGGGAGAACGACAGGGTGGTGCCTGCCAGCCAGGCGCGCGCGGGCTTTGACCGGCTGATGGCCCGGAGCGCCGATGCCACACTGGACGTGGCCCGGTCCGTCGGGCACGAGCTGCACCCGGCGCTGATGGACCAGGCCGTGACGCGATTGCAGACCTGTGTGCCGCTGCGCCACTGGCGCGCGGTGTGATTCCAATTCGCATTGAAAGCGATAACTGCGTTGCTTAGCCTTGCCCCTCCAATGGCGTCGCCAGACGCAAGGGGACATGCTGTAGCACTGTCTGCGGCGTCGCGCCTTGTTCTCGCTTCCAATGCGAATTGGAATGAGGTGGGGTTTAGTCGAACTGCTGCCTGAACGCCATGCAAAACGCAGGGGTGCCGGTGACTGACAAGGTCACGGTATGCCGCGGCACGCCCGGCGGGCTTGCCGTCACGCTCAGCTGCTGTGTGTCCTCGTTGTAGGTGAGGGTTTCAAAGGCCGTGAATTCCTGCATGCCCTGCAGGTTGAAGTCCCATTCAAAGCCTTCGTCCAGCGGCCCGCGCAAGCCCGGGAAAGTCGTATGCGCCCAGCCAAGCACCTGCGCGATCTCGGCGTGGACCAGCGCAACCTGCTGCGGCGAGGTCGAGGCCATGGCGTCAAAGGTGCCCGCACCGTCGTCGCTCTCGCTGTACTCAAAATCCAGGTAGTTCAGTGTCATTTTTTGTCTCTGGCCCATATGGAGCGGGCACAAGAGGCTATCAAAATGATAGCTATTGTAGCCTTGGGACAGACCCTGGACAACCGGGCAAGCCTCATCCCTGGCCCAGTCCGAAAAGCTCAGATAGTAGGCCGACACCCCGCGCTGCCCCGCGTGGACAGCCGCCAGTGCGGCCAGTGCGGCCCGCCCACCGCCATCGCAGTGGGTGACCAGCGGCTGGTCGGCGGCCAGCCCGGCACTAGTCAGTTGTTCTCTCAGCGCTTCGGCGGTTTTCAGCGTGCCGTCGTCATTGAGCAGGCTGGCGTGGCTCACGTGACGGGCGTGCGGCAGGTGGCCGCCACGGGCATTGGCGCGCAAGTCCTCGCCGCGGTGTTCCGCCGCGGTGCGCGCATCCAGAATTTGCAGTGAGCCATCGAGTTGCTGCTTGAGCGCTTCCCGCGTCGCCAGCCCGACCGTGGGCGTGTAGCCGGCAGGGCGCTGGTAGCGAACCGGCCCGGGCTGCTGCGCGGCTTGCGAAGCGGTAAAGCCGGGCAGGCGGAGTGCTGCCGGCCAGCCGCCGTCAAGCACCTGAACATCAACACCATGCCACTGCAGGATGAACCAGGTGCGTGCGGCCTCCGTCATGCGGCCATCGTCATACACCACCACGCGTCGGGTGCCATCTATGCCCAACGCACCCATCGCAGCTTCCCATACCCCGGCGTTTTCCAGCGTGCCTTCGGTTGATTTCGCCAACGTTTCCCAGCGCTTGATGTCCAGAAAACAAGCGCCGGGCCAATGCCCGGTGTCGTACGCTGACCGGTCGCGAACATCGAGCACATAAAGATGCGGCGAGACCCATGCGAGCTCTGCGGGCATGACGGTAGACATGGAAAGGCCTTTGAAAAAATGACGGCAACTCAACATTGATTCGTAAAAGTTTCTCCCATCTTCAGGTGAGAAGGGAACATCATTTTTCTTATTTCCTTATTTGAAATCTATGCCATCTGTACGTGGTGGTACTGATTTGCTGGCGCTGATTTCCTGCGTATTTAGTGCATGTACTTCAAACAAAATAATCTTCAACTATCCTTATAGAAACTCGGTCGTTGTGTCATCGGAAAGTGATTGTTAACCTGCACGCTCAGTTGACTTCAAGGACCTTTCATGAGCCGTTATTTCACCCAGCCAATGCGATGGTTAGGGGCTTCACTTTTCATTGCATATTCAGCCTGCACGGCCATTGCGGCGGAACAGCAAGCCAGTGTGGTGTCCAAGTGGAACAGCGTGGCGCTCAATGAAATCGTGCTCAACAACTCCGCGCCTTACAAGAACGCGCGTCAGCTCGCGATTCTCAATCTGTCGCTCTACAACGCCATTGAAGCGGTCAAGCAAAAGCACGAGTTGTTTCAGGTGAGCGTGGCGCCTGCGCCCGATGCATCAGCTGAAGCGGCCGCTGCGGCGGCGGGCTACACCGCGCTGACCAGTCTTTTTCCGAAGACCAACGAAACCTATCTGAGCACCACTTATTACAACGAGCTGGCCCGGATTCCCGAAGGGCCCGCCAAGTCCAAAGGCATTGCATTGGGTCAAGAGGTGGCGCAGCAAGTTCTGGCGAGCCGCAAGGACGACGGAGGAAACGATCCGGCCAAACCGTTTGGCGAGATCAAACCCATTGCCCTGACCAGCGCCGCGCAGTTCTTTGTGCCGCCGCCACCCGACAGCAGCAACGCGCAATTAGCCATCGACATCAACCGTTCCAAAAGCCTGGGGGAGCGTGACAGCAAAGCCCGCACGCCGGAGCAGACCGAGATTGCTTTGTTCTGGTCCAACACCGGCGTAGGCACTTATGGTTCAGCGGGGCACTCGCTGCGTATTGGGCAGACCCTGGCGCAGCAGAAAAATCTGTCGCTGGCCGATGAAGCGCGCCTGCTCGCCTTGCTGAGCATTGCGCTGTCTGATGGGGCGGTATCGTCGGTGTATTGGAAGAATCAATACAAATCGCAACGGCCGGTGGAGTTCATTCGTGCGGGTGACCCCCAAGCCAGACTTGTAGCCCAACCCGACTGGGAGCCCTTGTCACCGGCAGCGGGCCTGGACTACCCCAGCACGCTGACCACCTATGCAGGTGCGACCACGGCCGTGCTGCAAACCTTCTTCAAGACCGACAAGCTGCGCTTCACGCTCGACTCGGTCAGCCTGCCGGGGGTTAAACGCAGCTACACCAGCATCTCTGCCGCCACCCATGAGGCGGCCAACAGCCGCATCTATTCGGGTTACCACACGGCAGCCGCAGTGCGTTCCGGGCGCGAATTGCTCGGTCCGGCCATTGGCCAGTTCGTGGCCGACAACTTTCTCAAGCCCAAACGGCAATTGGTGGCTTCGCGCTAACGCAACGATTTACAGGTTGGCACAACTCAAGCACTGCAACACAGTTTTTGTCTCCTATGGGTGGTAGTGGTGCTGGTGTCGGCTTTTTTTACAAGAGGGAAAACAACATGAAATTTGATCGCAGACATTTTCTTCAGGGCGTCGGTGCCAGCGCGCTGGCGGCTCTGGCCGGTACGACCGGCGCACAAACGCCGCCGCCGGCTGTGATTCGCTTCGGCGTGGCGCAACCGGCCATTGGCAACCCACCGGGGTTTTACGGCAGCTCGGTATCGATTGCACATGCCAAGGGCTGGATCGAGGAAGAGTTCAAAAAAGACAACATCAAAATCGAGTGGTACTTCTTCAAGGGTGCGGGCCCGGCGGTGAATGAAGCATTGACCAACAAGCAGCTCGACTTCGCCTTTCAGGGCGATCTGCCGGCCATTGTCGGCAAGGCGGCGGGCCTGAAGACGCGGCTGATCCTGGCCACCGGCGTGCGTTCCAACATCTACCTGGCGGCGCCGCCCGACTCAGCCATCCAGTCCATCAAGGACCTGCGCGGCAAGCGCGTGGCCATCTTCAAGGGCACGAATGCCCAGCTGCCGATCAACCGCCTGCTCGAAGCCAACGGCCTTAGCGAAAAAGACGTCAAGCTGATCAACCTGGACACTGCCACCTCCAAGGCGGCGCTGGTGACCAAGGACATTGATGCCGCCTTCGGCGGGCTGGACCTGATCCAGCTGCGCCTCAATGGCACGGCAAAAATTGTGTATTCCAGCAAGGGCGATTCGCCCATCTTCACGCGCCAGGGCCATGTGCTGGTCACCGACGAGTTTGCCGAGAAGTTTCCCGAGCTCACGACGCGGGTGACCAAGGCGGTGGTGCGCACGGCGCGCTGGGCCTCTGACGACCTGAACCGCGACGAGGTCTTCCGCATCTGGGCACGCACCGGTTTTCCGTACGAGGTGTGGAAAGAAGACTATGACGGCGAGCCACTGCGCATCCGCTTCAACCCGCAGTTCGACCCCTTCCTCACGGGCCGCTACCGCGATGCGGTGGAGCAGGCCTACAAATTCAAGCTGACCCGGGCCAAATTTGACTCGGATAAATGGATAGACCGCCGCTTTCTCAACGCCGCACTGCGTGAGCTGAAGCTGGAAACCTACTGGCCGGTTTTTGAGGCCAACGGAAAAATTTCAGGAGCCTGACACCATGAGCAACACATCGACCAAACGGCAGATCCGCCTCAACGCTTTCTTGATGGCCACCGGCCACCATGTCGCCGCCTGGCGCCACCCCGACGTGCCCGCCGATTCAGCGCTGAATTTTGAGCGCTACAAGGCGCTGGCCCAAACGGCGGAGGCCGCCAAGTTCGATGCGGTGTTCCTGGCCGACAGTGTGGGCATACGCGATGCGGCCACGTCCAGCACCTTGCACCGCACCGCGCGTGTCGCGGGTTTTGAGCCGCTCACACTGTTGTCGGCGCTGGCCGCTGTCACAAAAAACCTGGGCCTGATCGCCACCGTCTCGACCACTTACAACGAGCCCTATACCGTGGCCCGCAAGTTCGCCTCGCTCGACCACCTGAGCGATGGCCGCGCCGGCTGGAATGTGGTGACCTCTTCCAACGAGGCCGAGGCGCTGAACTTCAACCTCGACAAACATCCCGAACATGCGCTGCGTTATGAGCGTGCCGGCGAGTTCGTCGATGTGGTGACCGGCCTCTGGGACAGCTGGGAAGACGATGCCTTCCTGCGCAACAAGGACAGCGGCGAATACTTTGACGCAGACAAGCTGCACGTGCTGAACCACAAGGGCAAGCATTTCCAGGTGCGCGGCCCGCTCAACGTGGCGCGTTCGCCGCAGGGCTATCCCGTCGTTGTGCAGGCGGGCTCGTCCGAGCCGGGCCAGGAGCTCGCGGCGCAGACGGCCGAAGTGATCTTCACGGCGCAGCAGTCACTGGCCGGTGCGCAGGCTTTTTATGCAGGCCTTAAAGGGCGGCTGGCCAAATACGGCCGCCAGCCCGATGACCTGAAAATCCTGCCCGGCGTGTTTGCGGTGGTCGGCGAAAGCGAAGCGCATGCGAAGGAGAAATTCGAGCAACTGCAAGAACTGATTCATCCCGATGTCGGTGTCTCGCTGCTATCGACCGTGATTGGCGGCATTGACCTGTCGGCCTACCCGGTCGATGGGCCGCTGCCCGACAACCTGCCTGAACCCAACGGTCCTAAAAGCCGCTTCAGGCTGGTCACCGAATTGGCGCGAACCGAAAAGCTCACGATACGCCAGCTGTACCAGCGCATTGGCACGGCGCGCGGCCACTGGTCCATCTACGGCACGGCCTCGCAAGTGGCCGACCAGCTGCAGGAATGGTTTGAGAAAGGCGCCGCCGACGGCTTCAATGTGATGCCGCCCTGGCTGCCCGGTGGCCTGGAAGAGTTTGCCAAGCAGGTGGTGCCCGAGCTGCGCCGGCGTGGGCTGTTCCGCAGCGAGTACGAAGGCCGCACCCTGCGCGAAAACCTCGGCCTGCCGCGCCCGCCCAACCGCTACACCCAGACCGCGTCGGCGCTGGCCGCCGCTTGAAACCCCCTTGAAGAAAAAAGACCACGCATCATGAGTTCCCCATTCATTCCCGCCCGGCGCCAGTGGCTGCACACCGCAGCGGGCGCCGCCCTGGCCGCGGCCCTCGCAGCGGTATCGGTTAGCGCCCAGGCGCAAAAGCTGGAGGTGATCCGCTTCGGTGTGTCGGCCGCGCCTGTAGGCAACCCGCCGGTGTCTGCCGGCAATGCCGGTTCCATCGCGCACTGGAAAGGCTGGCTCGACGAGGAGTTCAAAAAAGACGGGCTGCGCATCGAGTGGTTTTTCTTCCGCGGTGCCGGCCCGGCCGTCAATGAGGCGCTGACCAACCACCAGCTGGACTTCGCCTTCCAGGGCGACCTGCCCGGCATCCTGGCACGCGCCAACGGCCTGAAGACGCGCCTCTTGATGTCCTCGGGCAGCCGCAACAACCTGTATGTGGCCGTGCCGCCTGACTCCCCTCTCAGCACGGTGGCCCAGCTGCGCGGCAAGCGCGTGGCGCTGTTCAAGGGCACCAGCGGCCAGTTGCCGACCAACCGCCTGCTTGAAAAAAACGGCCTGAGCGAAAAAGACCTCAAGGCCTACAACCTCGACTACGCCAGCATGCAGACCGCACTGGCCACACGCGACATTGACGCGGCCTTCGGCGGTATCGAGCTGCTCAAGCTGCGTGAGCAGGGCGTTACCAAAATCCTCTACACCAGCCGCGATGACTCGCCCGTGTTCACGCGGCAGAACCATGTGCTGGTGACCGAAGAGTTTGAAAAAGCCCACCCCGATGTGGTGCAGCGCGTCGTCAATGTGCTGGTCAAAAGCGCGCGCTGGGGTTCGGATGAAACCAACCGCGAAGACGTGCTGCGCCAGTGGAGCAAGGCCGGCACGCCTTACGAGGCCTGGCGCGAGGACTTGCTGGGCCAGCCGCTCAAAGTGCGGCTGGCGCCGGAGTTTGATCCGCTGCTGGTCTCGCTCTACAAGGATGCCTCGCGTCAGCTGGTGAAGTTCAAACTCGCGCGCCGCGAGGTGGATGTCGACGGCTGGATAGAGCGCAAGTACCTGAACCGCGCGCTCAAGGAACAGCAGTTGGCAAACTTCTGGCCGCGCCTGGATTCCCAGGGCAGGCAAACCGTGCTGTGAGGCCACCGACCATGCCCCACAGCATTACTTCGGCACTGCGCCTGGCCTCGGCCGCCGTAAACGCAGAAGCGTCTGCGGCGACGCCAGCGCCTGCCCCCTTGCGTGAACAGCCGGCCGTGCGCGGCGCTCAAGCCGTCACGGCCCCTCGCGGCTACTGGTTGCGTGCGCTGCTGGCCTGGCCGGTGCCGCTGGCCGTGCTGCTGCTGTGGTGGCTGGCCGCCCGCCATGAATGGGTGGCGCCGCAGGTGCTGCCCGCGCCCGAGGTGGTCGCCGCTACGCTGGCCGACCTGTTCAACAGCGGCGAGCTGATGGACAACCTGCGCATCAGCCTGTGGCGTGTGCTGGCCGGCTTTGGCCTGGGCGCCGCGGGCGGCCTGCTGCTGGGCGTGGCCATGGGGCTTTCGCCGACCTTCAAGGACTATGTCTACCCGCTGTTCAAGGCCTTCAGCCAGGTGCCGGTGCTGGGCTGGCTGCCGCTGCTCATGCTGCTGGTCGGCATTGACGAGGCGCTCAAGGTGATTTTGATTTCCAAGGCGGCGCTGGTGCCGATTGCGCTCAACACCTACAAGGGCATCCAGAACGTGCCGGCCCAGTATGTGGAGGTGGCGCAGGTGTTTCGCTTCAGCCGCCGACAAATGCTGTTCAAGGTGGTGTTTCCGGCCGCGATTGCGCCGATCTGGAACGGCATTCGCTACGGCCTGACGCACGCCTGGCTGGCGCTGGTGATCGTGGAGTTGCTGGCCTCTTCCGAAGGCCTGGGTTTCATGATTGTGTATGGCCGCCAGCTGTTCCAGCTCGATGTGGTGATGGCGGCGGTAGTGGTGGTGGGCATCGTCGGTTTTGCACTCGACAAAGGCCTGGTGCTGATCGAGTCACGCCTGCTGCGCTGGCGCCGTGTGGGACTTTAAGGACCGGTATGCAAGAAACACTTTCCTCTTCAAATGTGATACCTGCGGCATCGCGTCGTCGTCGCCTCTTTGTGCCGCGCGCCGTGCGCGGCTGGGTGCTGCCCTTGCTGCTGCTGGCCCTGTGGTGGGCGGCGGTGCGTTTTGGCTGGTCGCAGTCGCCGCTGCTGGTGCCGGTCGAAAAAGTCTGGGCGACTGCGGTGGAGCAGACCGTCAGCGGCCAGCTCTGGGATGCGCTGCGCGCAAGCCTGTGGCGCGACCTGGCCGGCTTTGCCATCGGGGCGAGTGCCGGGCTGCTCTTTGGCACGGCGCTGGGGCTGTCGCGCCTCATTGAAAACCTGCTGGGGCCGAGCTTTCACACCCTCAAGCAGATATCGCTGTTCGCCTGGATTCCGCTGCTCTCGGTCTGGTTCGGCCTGGGCGATGCGGCCAAGGTGGCCTTCCTCTCGCTGGCGGCGTTCTTCCCGGTGGTGCTCAATACCTTTGAAGGCATACGCAGCGTGCCGCGCGACTACATCGAAGTGGCCCGGGTGTTCGAGTTCTCGCGCTGGCAGCTGCTGCGGCGTGTGGTGCTGCCGTCGGCCTCGCCCTCAATATTCGCCGGCATTCACCTGGGCCTGATTTACGCCTGGCTGGCCACGCTGGGCGCCGAGTACCTGCTGGTGGCCGGCAAGGGCATAGGCAACACCATGATCGACGGCCGCGAGCACTTCTGGATGGACCTGGTGCTGTTCGGCGTGATTGTGGTCGGGCTGGTCGGCTTCACGCTGAACTGGATTGCAAGCCGGATCGAGGCCCGCCTGCTGGCGTGGCGCGGGCGCTCTGTTGCCCAGTTTCAGTAATTTGACAAGGAAAATTGTATGGCCCATGCCGGTACCCTGGCTCTGAAAAACCTGAGCAAACATTACGAGGTGAAGGGCGAAAAGCTCGAGGTCCTCAACGACATCACGCTGACGATAGCGCCCGGTGAATTCGTCAGCATCGTGGGCTCCAGCGGCTGCGGCAAGTCCACCTTGCTGCGGCTGGTGATCGGGCTGGAGGAAGACTACCAGGGCGAGATTCTGCTGGACGGCCAGCGCATCGTCGGCACCAGCCTGAACCGCGGCATCGTGTTCCAGGAGCACCGTCTCTTTCCCTGGCTCACGGTCGAGCAAAACATCGCCCTCGGACTGCAGAACTCCGACCTGACCGAGGGCCAGAAGCGCCTGACGGTGCGTGAGCATGTGGAACTGGTGGGGCTCAAGGGCTTTGAAAAGGCCCACCCCTACCAGCTCTCGGGCGGCATGTCGCAGCGCGTGGCCATTGCACGCGCGCTGGTGAATCGGCCCGAAATTTTGCTGCTCGACGAGCCCTTTGGCGCACTCGATGCGCTGACGCGTGCCCACCTGCAGCAGGAGCTGCACCGCATCTGGCAGCGCGAGGGCATCACCATGGTGCTGGTCACGCACGATGTGGAGGAAGCCATTTACCTGGGCGACAAGGTGGTGGTGATGGAACCACGGCCCGGCCGCATTCGCCGCATCGTGCCGGTGAACCTGGCCCATCCGCGCGACCGCGCCGGCTTCAGTTTTGCCAGCGTCAAGGAAAGCGTGCTCAGGGAGTTTGCCGGCCACCCGGCGGCCGACCTGATCGAGCGCCCCTTGCGCGAGGGCCCGGGGCGTTCGGGTTCAGGCGGCCTGCCGCCCGGCATTG
>DASXRN010000462.1:0-3346 GCA_036506595.1 Polaromonas sp.
GGCCAGTTGCCGCTGGACCAGCTGCTCTCGGGCTACCAGCGCGGCGCGCAGCTGCTGAAGTTTTGCAAGGACAAGCTGGAAGCCGTGGAAAACCAGATCAAGGTGCTGGAAGGCACAGAGCTCAAGCCCTGGGCGCAAGAGTAAGGTAAGCCAGAGTCAGCCAGAGTAATGGCCCGAGCCATTCGTAAAGTAACAGAGAACCCCCGATTGAACGCCCCTGAAAAACTGCCCCTGGTCACCTCGTTCAGCTTGAACACCTGGAGCGCACGCCAGCTTGCCCAGGTCGAGCAGGCTTTGTCCCGCTGGGTGGCCTGCCCCACCGCTGCGCCGGCACCCGCCGGCTTGGGCGATGCCATGCGCTACGCCGTGCTCGACGGCGGCAAGCGCTTGCGCCCGTTGTTGGTGATGGCCGCCTGCGAAGCCGTGAACGGCAACACCGAGGCCGCACTGCGCTCGGCCTGCGCGGTGGAGTTGATTCATGCCTACTCGCTGGTGCACGACGACATGCCTTGCATGGACAACGACGTGCTGCGCCGTGGCAAGCCCACGGTGCACGTCAAGTTTGGCCAGGCGCAGGCCTTGCTGGCGGGCGATGCCCTGCAGGCGCTGGCCTTTGAATTTCTCACGCCCGATGACGATTCGGTAGACGCCGCCACGCAGGCCCGCCTGTGCCGCATGCTGGCGCAGGCCGCGGGTTTCCAGGGCATGGCCGGCGGCCAGGCGATTGACCTGGCCAGCGTGGGCCGGCCTTTGACGTCTGAGCAGCTGCACGAAATGCACCGCCTCAAAACCGGCGCGCTGCTGCAGGCCAGCGTGATGATGGGCGCGGCCTGCGGTGCCGTGCAAACGGCGGTGCATGGCGCGTTGCGCGACTATGGCGCTGCGGTGGGCCTGGCGTTCCAGGTGGTGGACGACATCCTCGATGTCACCGCCGACTCGGCCACACTGGGTAAGACCGCGGGCAAGGACGCGGCCCAGGACAAGCCCACCTTTGTGTCGCTGATGGGCTTGCAGGGCTCCAGGGACTACGCCCAGCAACTGCTGGCGCAAGCACTGGCCAGCCTTGACACGCTGAAAACCAGCGGGCTTGAAAACACCGAGGCGCTGCGTGCGCTGGCCGACATGCTGGTCAACCGCCACCACTAGAACTTGGACAGGGGCTCGACGTCGCCTCGCCCCGCCATCACAAAGACACCACGATGCATCCATTGCTTGAAACCATCAACAGCCCCGCTGACCTGCGGCAACTGCCCCGTGCCCAACTCAAGGCCGTGGCCGACGAGCTGCGTGCCTACCTGCTCGACAGTGTGTCCAAGACCGGTGGGCATCTCAGCTCCAACCTCGGCACGGTCGAGTTGACGGTGGCCTTGCACTATGTGTTCAACACGCCCGACGACCGGCTGGTGTGGGACGTGGGCCATCAGACCTACCCGCATAAAATCCTGACCGGCCGGCGCGAGCGCATGGGCAGCCTGCGGCAGTTTGGCGGCCTGTCGGGCTTTCCGCGCCGCGATGAGAGCGAGTACGACACCTTCGGCACCGCCCATTCGTCGACCTCGATTTCTGCCGCGCTGGGCATGGCGCTGGCGGCCCATCAAAAGGGTGAAGACCGTCACGCCGTGGCCATCATCGGTGACGGCGCCATGAGTGCCGGCATGGCGTTCGAGGCCCTGAACAACGCGGGTGTTCATGACCACTGCAGGCTGCTGGTGGTGCTCAACGACAACGACATGAGCATCAGTCCGCCGGTGGGCGCGCTGAACCGCTACCTGGCCCAGCTCATGAGCGGGCGTTTTTATGCTTCGGCCAAAAATGTCGGCAAGCAGGTGCTCAAGGTTGCACCGCCGCTGCTGGAGCTGGCCAAGCGTCTGGAAGCCCACGCCAAAGGCATGGTGGTGCCGGCCACGCTGTTTGAAAACTTCGGCTTCAACTACATCGGGCCGATTGACGGCCATGATCTGGAGTCGCTGATTCCCACGCTGGAAAACATCAAGCAGCTGATGGTGAATGGTGCCGGGCCGCAGTTTCTGCATGTGGTCACCAAGAAGGGCCAGGGCTACAAACTGGCCGAAGCCGACCCGATCGCCTACCACGGCCCCGGCAAGTTTGACCCGGCCATGGGCTTGCAAAAGTCGACCGCACCGGCCAAGCAGACCTTCACCCAGGTGTTTGGCCGCTGGTTGTGCGACATGGCCGACAAAGACCCACGTCTGGTTGGCATCACGCCCGCCATGCGCGAAGGCTCTGGCATGGTGGAGTTTCACAAGCGCTTTCCAGGCCGCTACCACGACGTGGGCATTGCCGAGCAGCACGCCGTCACGTTTGCCGCCGGCATGGCCTGTGAAGGGCTCAAGCCTGTGGTGGCGATTTACTCGACCTTTTTGCAGCGCGGCTATGACCAGCTGATTCACGACGTGGCGCTGCAAAACCTGCCGGTGGTGTTTGCGCTGGACCGCGCAGGGCTGGTCGGCGCCGATGGCGCGACCCATGCGGGAGCCTATGACATTCCCTTTTTGCGCTGCATTCCCAACATGAGCGTCGCCTGCCCGGCCGATGAAAACGAATGCCGCAAGCTCTTGAGTTCGGCGTTTGAGCAAAGCCATCCCGTGGCTGTGCGCTACCCACGGGGTGCGGGCGCCGGTGTTGAACCCGAGGCCGGCTTGCAGTCGCTGCCCTTTGGCAAAGGCGAGATTCGCCGCGAGGGTGCGCGCGTCGCCATTCTGGCTTTCGGCACACTGCTGTACCCGGCGCTGCAAGCCGCCGAAAAGCTCGGTGCCACCGTCGTCAACATGCGCTGGGCCAAGCCGCTGGACACCGAGCTGCTGCTCAAGGTGGCGGCAAGCCATGAGGCGCTGGTCACTGTGGAAGAGGGCGCCATCATGGGCGGTGCGGGCAGTGCCGTGTGCGAGGCGCTGCAGGCCGCAGCCGTGATCAGGCCCGTGCTGCAACTGGGTCTTCAAGACGAATTCATCGAGCATGGTGACCCGGCCAGGCTGCTGGCCTTGCAAGGCCTGGATGCGGCGGGCATCGAGGCCGCCATCACGGCGCGCTTCGGCGCGCTGAAACTGCCAAATGGCCTGGCCCAGGTCACGCTCAAGTCGGTGGCCTGAGTGGGGCCAACGCTCTTGATACCATGACAGCTTTTCGTCAGGTCTTCGAGGGTAAACACCGGTGGGGTGGCCGAAGCCCGATTTTTACAATTCCCCAGGACTTATCAAGCAGTCCTGCTGGTGCAACTGGCCAGTGAGGATTTCAATTCAACAATCCCAACAACCCGGAGTGAATTCAATGGATCGTCGTTC
The DNA here is from genome assembly GCA_036506595.1 of Polaromonas sp. Classification (GTDB taxonomy): domain Bacteria; phylum Pseudomonadota; class Gammaproteobacteria; order Burkholderiales; family Burkholderiaceae_C; genus Polaromonas. The sequence continues at coordinate 3,303 of DASXRN010000462.1, forward strand.
CCTCATTAAAAACGCTGGTATTGCCGGTGTTCTTGCTGCCGGCA
>DASXRN010000463.1:0-3600 GCA_036506595.1 Polaromonas sp.
TAACGTAAAAATGACCGGACCACCAACACTTGCGGCGCAGCCGCCTCCTGCTGTTGTGGGTCCGTGTCGATTGACGAGTTAGATTGCGGCAAGTCGGCTACTTCTCGTCGTAGGGGGTGAAGTTGATGCCATAGCCACGGGGGTTCTCGCTGGGAGGCTCGATCGGTTCTGTATCGAATACCTCGACGCGTCCGGTGACCTCGAACCCAATCTGGGCGCCAACCACATACGCCATATCGGCCGACTCACCCGCGGATGTGGCCCACGTTTTCATGCCCATAAATGCAGGACCTGGTCGACATTCAAAACCGGGCACCAACTTGCCTACTCGACCTTCGGCGACCACAGTGAAGTGCTTGTACGGCGTTATAAGCCGTCCGTATCGGAGATCAAGCTTCCAGTTTGGACCAGGTTCGGAGGAGTTCATTGGAGTAGCAATCTAACGTTCGAGCTGCCCGGCAGGCAACACTAGCCGCGAAGCGGCAACCTTCAGTTGACTGTCCGCGCCGAGCGACCAGTTAAATTGCTGGTTGGCTGAGGCCGCGAGTTCGTGCATTGACTTGAGCCGGAACGTCATTGCGTTGAACCAAACCAATGTTGCTGCATTTTTGCTAAGAATTCTGGTGTAACGGGATAGCCAGAAGTATCGCCGATGACCGAATCAATTCCGCAATATGGACACAGCGCTGTAGTACCAAGGTTCAGTTCCACTTCCGCTGGGGTTCCCTCCGGCCAGTCAACCCAATCCGCAATCTTGGTCGGCGCAAAGACCTGTAGGCAATGAAAGCAACCGCAGCCTCGACTCGTCAAAATTTCTTGACGATGACCCGAGGAATGCTTATGTGCCAGAACAACTTCCGACAAAGATTGAAGCGGTGGAATTGAAGCCATTTAACTTTGATATATCCCGCAAAAGCGCGGAATAACATGGCCGCCTGCGAAATAACACGGCACACCAAACTCAAAAAAACTGTTTGCTGACATGGAGTTGGGTCACTATACTGGATAAATGAACAGGTATATTGGTTCTACCAAAGTCGCCGCCCCTGCTTTGCAGTCCACTCGTCTGCTGGACCAGATTCGGGAGCGCATTCGATACCTTCACTATAGCCTGCAAACTGAAAAGGCTTACCTTTACTGGGCCCGCTTTTTCGTCCGTTGGCACGGCCGCCATGGCACGATGCGGCATCCGCGCGACATGGGTAAAGCCGAAGTGGAAGGTTTTTTGACCATGCTGGCAAACGAACGCCAGATTTCGCCAGCGACGCATCGGCAGGCTTTGAATGCGCTGCTATTTCTCTACAAACAGGTGCTGGAGCAAGACTTGCCGTGGATGCAGTCCATAGGCCGACCGCCGGAGCGCAAGCGCATACCGGTTGTGCTGACGGTGACCGAAGTGCAATCTGTACTGGCGCTGATCGATGGTGTTGAGGGCGTTTTGGCGCGCCTGCTGTATGGCACCGGCATGCGGCTGGCTGAAGGCCTGAGCCTTCGCGTCAAAGACGTGGATTTTGACCGGCAGGTGATCGTGGTGCGCAGTGGCAAGGGCGACAAAGACCGGGTCGTCATGCTACCGCGCACATTGGCGCCGCCCCTTCGCGACCAACTGACGCGTTCGCGGGCGCTGTGGGCGGCAGACCGCGCAGCGGGGCGCAGCGGCCTGTACATGCCACAAGCGCTGGATGCCAAATACCCGCGTGCAGGACAGACCTGGGCCTGGCATTGGGTGTTTCCGGCAGCAGGCTTGTCGGTCGATCCCCGCACCGGAGTTGAGCGGCGTCACCACCTTTTTGACGAACGCCTGGGCCGCCAGCTCAAGCGGGCGGTCGCGCAGGCAGAGATCGCCAGGCACGTGACAGTGCACACCCTGCGCCACAGTTTTGCCACTCATTTGCTTCAGTCGGGCACCGACATCCGTACGGTACAGGAGCTTCTTGGGCACAGCGACGTGAGTACGACAATGATTTACACGCACGTACTCAAACTGGCCGCAGGCGGCACAGCCAGCCCGCTGGATGCTTTGATAACCTGAGTCGCTACTCTTTTGATAGCTTCTTGCGACCGCCCTAGTTAGGACAAGGCCGCTTTTTCTTTGAATTTACGGTGCTGGTCCGGCCTGTACAGACCGGTTTCCACAAACCCGCCCGGAAGCGCCTCAACAGCCGATCACATTCCTCAATGCGCCCCAGCCGCCGCATCCGCGCTGCCCGCCCCGCCCTTGCTATGTTTCGTCAAAAACACCAGCGGAATCAGCAGCAAAAAGATCAGCGCCGAGGCATAGAACACATCCGACGCCGCCAGCATGTAGGCCTGCTGGTCGAGCAGGCGGTTGATGGTGCCCAGCGCCTGATCCGGCGTTAGCCCGGCTCCGGCCAGACCTGACAGCGCGCTGTTGGTGGCGCTGCTGCCCAGGTTGACGGCGTCACTCAAATGCGCATGGTGCATGGCGGCACGGTCTTGCCAGACGGTGGTGGCGATCGAGGTGCCGAACGAGCCTGCGGTGATGCGCACGAAGTTGGACAGGCCCGAGGCCGCCGCGATCTTGTCGGGCGAGAGGCCCGACAGCGTGATGGTCATCAGGGGAATGAAAAAGAAGGCCATGGCCACACCCTGAATGATGGTGGGAACCAGGATGGTGTTGAAGTCGGCCTGGGTGTTGAAGTTGGAGCGCATCCACAGCACCAGCGTAAACACCACAAAGGAGAAAGCCGCGTAGCGGCGCGGGTCGACCTTGCTCAGGGTCTTACCCACCACCGGCGACAGCAGCAAGGCCATCAGCCCCACCGGCGCCAGGATCATGCCGGCCTGGGTGGCGGTGTAGCCCATGAACTGCTGCAGCCACAGCGGCAGCAGCACCACGTTGCCGAAGAACAGGCCGTAGCCGACCGAGATGGCGACCACACCGGCCCAGAAGTTGCGCTTTTTGAACAGGGTTAAATCCACCACCGGGTGCTCTTCCGTCAGTTCCCAGATGACAAAGGCGATAAAGCCCACCAGCGCGACCAGGCCCAGCCCTGTCACCTCGCCGGAGTGAAACCAGTCCAGCTCCTTGCCCTTGTCGAGCATGATTTGCAGGGCGCCGACCCAGATCACCAGCAGCGCCAGGCCGATGGAGTCAATCGGCAGTTTGCGGGTCACGCTCTCGCGCTTGCGGAAAATGCCCCAGGTGACAAAGGCGGCGCCAAAGCCCACCGGAATGTTGATGTAGAAAATCCAGGGCCAGGCCATGTTGTCGGTGATCCAGCCGCCCAGCAGCGGCCCCATCACCGGCGCGACCAGGGTGGTCATGGACCAGAGCGCCATGGCCGTTCCCGCCATCGCCTTGGAGTAGCTTGACAGCAGCAAGGCCTGCGACAGCGGGATCAGCGGCCCGGCCACCAGACCCTGCAGCACGCGAAAGAAGATCAGCGTGGCCATATTGGGCGCCAGGCCGCACAGCCAGGACGTCAGCACAAACAACAGGATGCTGGCCGTGAACAGGCGCACCTGGCCAAAGCGCTGCGCCAGCCAGCCGGTGAGCGGCACGGCAATCGCATTGGCCACGCCAAAGCTGGTGATGACCCAGGTGCCCTGATTCGGGCTGACGCCCAGGTCACCGGC
>DASXRN010000464.1:0-2107 GCA_036506595.1 Polaromonas sp.
AACATGGCCACGGCAATCGCCACCAGCGGCAGCATGCCGGGGCCACGTCCGACAATGGCCACCGCAAAATTCACCAGCCTCAGGGCGACGCCTGAACGGTCAAAAATCGAGCCGACCAGTACAAACATCGGAATCGCCAGCAGCGGGTATTTGCCCAGGCCGGCGTAAAAGTTTTGCGGTACGGCCAGCAGGCCCAGCCACTGCGCATCGGCATTGGCCAGCGCAATGGCGGTGGCGCCCGCAAACCCCAGCGCCGCGCCAATCGGCACACCCACCAGCATCATGGCGATGAACGCCAGAAAGAGCAGCGTCGCGATCATGCGGACCGCCCGCGGCGAATGAACAGGCCCAGCGCGCGCAGCGCTATGCCAATGGAAAGAATCGGCAGCCAGATGGAGTACCACCATTGCGGGACGCCGATGCCCGGCGAGGTTTCATTGAACCGGTAGTCGTCCCACACCAGCCGGATGCTCAGCACGCCGATCAGCGCAAACAGCAAGGCCACCATGATGGCGCCAAAGCGTGCCAGCGTCTTGCGCCTGGCCATGGAGCCGCTGCCGGAAAAGTACTCGATGCGGATATGCCGGTCGCGCGCGACCGCCGCGGAGCTGCCCACCAGCGCCAGCACGATCATCAGGAACACCGAAAACTCTTCGGTCCAGGCAAAGGACTGGCTGGTGAAATAACGCACCAGCACATTGGCAAAGGTGATCAGCGCCAATGCGCCCATCACGATGACGGTCAGCCAGTCTTCAATCTTGAGCGGTACCCTCACGGGTTCATCGGCCTGGGCAAGCGCAGGCAGGGCTTCTGGCGCGTGACCAGCATCTAACGGGGAAGGCATGAAAGTGGAGGCTCGGGTAGTTGGCGTGGGGGCGATTATCGTGCCGCCTGGCCTGTTTTCTGAAAGGTGGCGGTGGCGGGTCTACGGGATCGGCCTGTATCGTAAGGGCTGGCCGCCGGCACCCGCATCGGGACTTTCCTTATGCGTACTTACGAATTGCGGCCCTCGCAAGAGCCTGGGCATAGCCTTGCGACGCTGTCAGCAATGCGACAATTCGGCCATGACCTCAGCCACCACTCCCTCGACCACCACGTTGGCCCCCTCCGTCACCATCACCCGCCCCGACGACTGGCACTTGCATGTGCGAGACGGCGAAGCACTGCAAACCGTGGTGCCCCACACGGCCGCGCAGTTTGGCCGCGCCATCATCATGCCCAACCTGCGCCCGCCGGTGACCACTGCCGCCCAGGCCGTGGCCTACCGCGAACGCATCCAGGCCGCCGTGCCGCCGGGCGTGAGCTTCGAGCCGTTGATGACGCTGTATTTGACCGACAACCTGCCGCCCGACGAGATCAGGCGGGCCAAAGAGGCCGGCGTGGTCGCCACCAAGCTCTATCCGGCCGGTGCCACCACCAATAGCGACGCCGGCGTGACCGACCTGCGCAAGACCTACAAAACACTCGAAGCCATGCAGCGCGAAGGCTTGCTGCTGCTGGTGCATGGCGAAGTCACCTCGCCCGAGATTGACCTGTTTGACCGCGAGGCCGTGTTCATTGATACGCAGCTGATTCCGCTGCGCCGTGATTTCCCGGAACTCAAAATCGTCTTCGAGCACATCACCACGAAAGAGGCCGCGCATTACGTGCGTGACGCCGACCGGTTCACGGGCGCGACCGTCACCGCGCACCATTTGCTGTACAACCGCAACGCGATTTTTACCGGCGGCATTCGCCCGCATTACTACTGCCTGCCGGTGCTCAAACGCGAAACCCACCGCGTCGCATTGGTGGAAGCGGCCATCAGCGGCAATGCCCGCTTCTTCCTCGGTACCGACAGCGCGCCACACCCGGCCCATCTCAAGGAGCACGCCAGCGGCTGCGCCGGCTGCTATACCGCCCATGCGGCGATGGAGTTGTACGCCGAGGCCTTCGATGCGGCGGGCGCACTCGACATGCTGGAGGCCTTTGCCAGTTTCAACGGCGCCGACTTCTACGGCTTGCCGCGCAACCAGGGCACGATCACGCTGACGAAAGAGAGCTGGACGCCGCCCGAGAGTTATGCGTTTGGCGAGGCTGAGCTCAAGCCCTTGCGATCGGGCGAAAG
>DASXRN010000465.1:0-28612 GCA_036506595.1 Polaromonas sp.
CGGGGCGGCGAACTGGCAGAACGAGATGTGCTTCCACTCCGTTAGCACGGGATGGCGGAAGCCGAGTTGCTCATTGGCCGCCTGCGTTATTTTCAAGCCGGTCTCCGCCAGCTCCCTTGCTTCGTCGGCCTTGATCGAGAAGCCCAGGGCATGTGCATCAACGATGACGAAACTGTCTCCGCCATACGCGGTGTCGACAGTCAGGGTACCGATTCCTGCAACTTCCAGCTTGGCATCGAGCCGATCGGCGAACGACGGGACGTTGCGCACGGTGATGCGTTCGGCTTTGCCATTGCGGCAATCGGCCGTGACCTCGACGATGCCTCCCGGGGCTTCGAGCGAAAACCGTGTCTCGGGCTCCACCATGGGCACAATCCCGGTATCGAGCAGGACTGTGGCAACGCAGATCGAGTTCGAGCCCGACATTGGCGGAGTGTCCGCCGGTTCCATGATGATCCAGCCCATCCCGGCCCGTGGGTCTTTGGCGGGGACCAGCAGATTGACGTGGCGGAAAACGCCGCCACGCGGTTCGTTCAGCACGAAATTGCGAAGCCGTTCGTCCTCGGCGATATACCGCGATTGCTGCCAGATCGTGTCGCCGGGCGGCGGGGCGACGCCGCCGACGATGACATCGCCGACCTCGCCTTCGGCATGGCAGCTGACGACGTGAATGAGCGTGGATGAGCGCATGGAATTGATGTCCGTAGGTAGTCTAAAAAATCAAGCCGGCATGGCGCGGTTCCATAACATGGCGTCAATGGGTTGATTTCAGGAAGTCAAAGGTTTCAGGCATTTGCGGATGGTCAATCACCTGTTCCGGGGGGCCGATCTCATGTACCTTGCCTTCTCGAAAAAAGGCGACCCGGTCGGATACATCGCGCGCAAAGCGGATTTCGTGGGTGACCAGCACCATGGTCATGCCTTCCTCCGAGAGCATGCGCATGGTGTCGAGCACCTCGCCCACGAGTTGCGGGTCCAGCGCCGAGGTGGCCTCGTCAAACAGCATGTAGTCGGGCGACATCGCCAGCGCCCGGGCAATCGCCATGCGCTGCTGCTGCCCGCCCGAGAGCTTGCCGGGAAAGGTCTTGAGCTTGTCGCCCAGGCCCACGTGTTTGAGCTGGCGCACGGCAATGGCTTCGGCCTCATCCCGTGCCAGGCCCTTGACCCGGCGCGGCGCCAGCATCACGTTCTCCAGCACGGTCAGGTGCGGAAACGCGTTCCACTGCTGGAAAACGATGCCTATCTTCTGGCGCAGGCGGTTCAGGTCGGTGCCCGGCGCCCCATGCACTTCGGTGCCGTCGACTCGGATGCTTCCTTGCTGAATCTGCTCCAGGCCATTGATGCACATCAACAGGGTGGATTTTCCGGAACCGGAGCCGCCGATGATGGACACCACTTCGCCCTTGTTGACGGTCAGGTTGACGCCTTTGACCACTGCAAGAGGGCCGTAGGATTTGTGAACGTTGTTGATTTCAATCATTTTCCTGCCACCTTTTTTCGACGACCGTGCCTAACCATGCGACACCCCAACTCATGACGTAATAGATCAACCCAGCGATGCACAACACGAACAGTGGTTCCTGGATGCGCGTGACGATGGTCTGTGAGGCACGCAGCAGTTCGATGATGCCGATCCACAGCACCAGCGAGGTGTCCTTCATGACGCCCAGCACAAGATTGATCCACCCGGGAAAGGACACGCGAGTGGCCATCGGCAGCACGATGTAGCGCAGGGTCTGGAAATAAGTCATGCCCAGCGAACGCGCCGCGCGGTTCACGTTCGCGGACACCGATAGCACGCCGCTACGGACTATTTCCGTGCAGTAGGCGGCGCAGTAGATGCCGAGCACCACGCAGCCCACGACAAAGGCGCTCCATTCCAGGCCGGCGATGCTCTTGAGCGCGTTGAAGAGCACGAACTGGATGAGCAGGGGGACGCTGCGAAATACATCCAGCAGCCAGGCCAGGGGCATTGTGAGCCGGGGTAGCGCCGCGCGCAACAAGCCCAAAACCACGCCGGCCAGCGTGCCAAGCAGCATGGCCCACAGCGTGAGCCTGAGGGTCGCCCAGGCGCCCTCCAGCATGAACAGCAAATCGTTCCCGGTAAAACTGGTAGAAAACATGTCCATGCCTCAGTACCGGAACAAACGCCAGGCCATCAGCCTGGCCGCCAACACGATGACCTTGGCGATCGCGTAATAGATGACTGCTGCCAGGGCGAAGAACTCGAAGGTGCGGAAAGTCTTGACGTTGTAATCCTGCGTGACCCCGGTCAGGTCGTTGTTGAGCCCGACAATGACGCCCAGCGAGGTCATCAGGACGGCCCAGACCATCTGGTTGGTCAGCGGATAGAACACGATGCGCAGCAGCTGCGGCACGACGATCAGGCGGTAGGCCTGGAGCGCACTCATGCCCAGCGAGCGCGCCGCGCGTATCTGGGTTTCCGGTACAGCCTTGAGCCCGCCCCGGAAGTTTTCGGCCAGGTAGCCGGCATTGTTGAATGTGATGCCGGCGAGCAGCGCGATCCATGAACTGACATGCAAGCCGAAGGACCCCAAGCCGAAATACAGGATGTAGATCTGGAACAGCGACGGGGTGTTGCGCGCGATGGAAACCCAGGCGTTGGAAAAACCGCGCATCAGCGGATTGCGCGCCTGCCGCATCGATGTCAGGACCAGCGCGATCAGCACACCAAAAACCATGGATAGCACGGCGGTCTCGACCGTGACCCAGGCGCCGGCCATCATGTCTGGCAGCGCCCTCAAGGCTGGGCGCCAGTGGAAGGTGTAATCAAAGTCGAACATTCGGTCTTCAGTTTCTTACGAAAGAGGTGCCTGCACCTGCCACAGTGGGTCATGACGACGGGACACTGCAGCGGTGCAGCGGACTCGCCCTTGCGCGGGGCTTGCACTGAATTTGCGGGCGATCATGGGGTGGGAAACCGCAAATCCGGTGTGGTTGAGGCGCAAGGGCTGCCGGACGAACCGGTCAGGCCAGCTAATCAGTAGTAGACGCCTGGAACCATCAGGTCGGGAGTCTTGCCGCCTACCCATTTCTGGTACAGCTCGGCGTAGCGGCCCGAACGCACCTGCTGATTGACAAACAGGTTCAGGTAGTGGATCAGCCCGTACTCACTGCGCTTGGCGGCGAGCGATACATAGTCGATGGTGTAGGGCGCATTGCCGGCGATCTTCAGGCCCTTGTATTTGCCTGATTTGATCGACGCGGATGCCACCGTTGAAGTCACGACGGTGGCGTCGATATGGCCCTGGCTGACCGCCAGGATGGTGTCTGCCTGCGTCTGGTACGCGCGAAAACTTGCCTTGGGTGCGTCCCAGGCCTTCACATCCTTTTCGAGAGCGATCGCTTCAAAGGTGCTGGAGGTGTTGCCGACCGGGCGGCCCTTGAGGTCCTTGTAGCTGTTGATGCCGGTGCCTTCGCGCGTCAGGACCACCATCTGGAACGCAAAATAGGGAATGGTCATGCCGACGGTCTTGGCGCGTTCCAGTGTGTCGGACGTGGAGCCGACGATCACGTCAACGCGGTTGGAGACCAGCGCGGGGATGCGGTCAGCGAACGGGGTTTCGACGACTTCGGCTTTGACGCCAAGAACTTTTGCGAGGTCGTTGCAATAGTCCACATCGAACCCGATGGGGTTGTTGCTGCCGTCGCGCGAACCCATGGGCGGAAAGTCCAGCACGACGGCGCAACGCAGCTTGCCCGATTCGATGATGCTGTCAAGCTTGTCGGCGGCATGTGCAGCCTGGGCTGCGAACAGGCCAAAGGCGCTGGCAGCGGCGAGAACGAGGGTCTTCAGATTCATATGAACTCCTGATAAATGAGGGAACACAGGCAAACGGGGGCACAGGGAATGCGGTTTCCAGGGGGAGACCGCGGGATGCTCAGGGGATGGACTGGTACTGCGACGGCCGCGTCGCCAGCGCCTTTTTCACAATGTTTTCGACAAACTCGCGCTCCGCGCCTATCAGCGGCAGGCGCGGACGGCGCATGTGCTCGGTGCTCACGCCGGCCAGTACGTCGATCAACTTGAGGTTTTGCACCAGCTTGGTGGAGACATCCAGGTGCAGCATGGGCGTCATCCACTGGTAAAGCTTGAGCGCCTCTGCAAACTTGCCGGCCTTCATCAGGTCGTAGAGCGCCACGGTTTCGCGCGGGAAGGTGCAGCCGACGCCGGCGAGCAGGCCGTCGCAACCGAGGGCCAGGCCCTCATAGGCCAGGTCGTCCACGCCCAGGAAGAGCTGGTAGCGCTCGCCCAGCAGGTTGCGCAGGTCGGTGATGCGGCGGATGTTGTCGGTGCTTTCCTTGATCGCGACTATCCATTCGCAGTCGGCCAGCTCGGCCATGTGCTCGGGTTTGAGGTCCACGCGGTAGGCGACCGGGTTGTTGTAGACCATGATGGGCTTTTTCGCGGCCTCGGCCATGGTGCGCACATTCAGCATCGCCTCGCGTGCGTCGGCCACGTAGATGACCGAGGGCATCACCATGAAACCGTCCACGCCGAGTTCGTTGGCGCCACGGATGTAGCGCAGCGCCTCGCGGGTGCTGGTTTCCGAGACGTTGGCGAGCACGGGGACGCGGCCCTTACTGGCCTTGATGGCGATGTCGGCGACCTGGAGCTTTTCTTCGAGCGTCAGCGTGCTGGCTTCGCCCAGCGAGCCGCAGGTGACAAGGCCGTGAATGCCGTTGCGGATCTGGAAGTCGATGTGCCTGGCCGTGCCTTCGGCATCGATGCTCTCGTCGGCGTGGAATTTGGTGGTGATGGCGGGAAAAATACCTTGCCAGCGGGGGTTGATCATGAGCTTGCACTTTCTGCAGTAGCGGTTGAAGGGGTTGGGTTGATGTGTGTAGATATATTAAGAAGATATTTCAAATATCTTATTGGGGTATTCGGCACTGGGCAAATTGGCCGTTTTGGTGTATTTGTGAGCCGGGTTTTAGCCGCGATCACCTGAAGGCCGCCGTCGGCCCGCGCGCCTGGCGCGGAATCCGGCGCTGTGCACCGTGGGGACGGGCGCAAAACCTATAATCGATTGTTCAAATAAATCAAGCAGTTAGCGTGATATGCGCCTTCTCACCACACCATGAGCCAACCCACTTTCACCGTCGCCGACATCCGCAAGACCTTTCTTGACTTTTTCGCGTCCAAGGGCCACACCGTGGTGCCGTCCAGTTCGCTGGTGCCGGGCAATGACCCGACCCTGATGTTCACCAACTCGGGCATGGTGCAGTTCAAGGACGTGTTTCTCGGCACCGACAAGCGCAATTACGTGCGCGCGGCCTCGGTGCAGGCCTGCCTGCGTGCCGGCGGCAAGCACAACGACCTGGAAAACGTGGGCTACACCGCGCGCCACCACACCTTCTTCGAGATGCTGGGCAACTGGAGTTTTGGCGACTATTTCAAGCGCGACAGCCTGAAATGGGGCTGGGAGTTGCTGACCCAGGTGTACAAGCTGCCGGCCGACAAGCTCTGGGCCACGGTCTACATTGACGATGACGAGGCCTACGACATCTGGACAAAAGACATTGGCCTGCCACCCGAGCGCGTGGTGCGCATCGGCGACAACAAGGGTGCCAAGTACGCCAGCGACAACTTCTGGATGATGGCCGACACAGGCCCCTGCGGCCCCTGCTCGGAAATCTTTTATGACCACGGCCCCGAGATTGCCGGTGGCCCCCCGGGCTCGCCCGAGCAGGACGGCGACCGCTACATCGAGATCTGGAACCATGTGTTCATGCAGTTCGACATGCAGCCCGATGGCTCATTGAAGAATTTGCCTGCGCCTTGCGTGGACACCGGCATGGGCCTGGAGCGCCTGGCCGCCATTCTTCAGCATGTGCACAGCAACTACGAAATTGATATTTTTGACGCGCTGATCAAGGCCGCCGCGCGCGAAACGGGGGAGCAAGACCTGCACCACAAATCGCTGCGCGTGATTGCGGACCACATCCGCGCCACGGCTTTCCTCGTGAGCGACGGCGTCAACCCGTCCAACGAAGGCCGCGGCTACGTGCAGCGCCGCATCATCCGCCGCGCCATTCGCCATGGCTACAAGCTGGGCAAGAAGACACCTTTCTTCCACAAGCTGGTGGCCGATCTGGTGCAGCTTATGGGCGACGCTTACCCCCGGCTGGCCGCACAGGCCGAGCGCATTACCGAGGTGCTGCGCGTGGAGGAAGAGCGCTTTTTCGAGACGCTGGAAATCGGCATGCAGATTTTGGATGCCGCACTCTCGGACGACACCCAGGTGCTGCCCGGCGATGTGGCTTTCAAGCTGCACGACACCTATGGCTTTCCGCTCGACCTGTCGGCCGACGTCTGCCGCGAACGCGGCCTGACGGTGGACGAGGTCGGCTTTGGCGCCGCCATGGACCGCCAGAGGGCCCAGGCCCGTGCGGCCGGCAAGTTCAAGATGGACCGCGCATTGGAATATAGCGGCGAAGGCAATACCTTTACCGGCTACGAGTTGCTGGAAGAAGCCGCCAAAGTGGTGGCGCTGTACGCCGATGGCGTGGCCGTGCAGGCGCTGAACGCCGGGCAAAGCGGTGTGGTCGTGCTCAACACCACGCCGTTTTACGCAGAGAGTGGCGGCCAGGTCGGCGACCAGGGACGCATCACCACAAGCGGCGCCGTGTTCGCGGTCGATGACACGCAGAAAATCAAGGCCGATGTGTTTGGTCACCATGGTGCGTTGGAGCAGGGCTCGCTCAAGGTCGGCGATGCGGTGATGGCGCAGGTCAACACCGCCCTGCGCGCCGCCACCGTGCGCAACCACAGCGCCACGCACCTGATGCACAAGGCCCTGCGCGAAGTGCTGGGCGACCATGTGCAGCAAAAGGGCAGCCTGGTGAATGCCGAACGCACCCGCTTTGACTTTGCGCACAAAGCCCCGGTGACCGACGCGCAGATTCGCGAGATCGAGGCGCGCGTCAACGCCGAAATCCTCTCCAACGTGGCCACCGATGCCAGCGTGATGGACATGGAGTCGGCCCAGAAGTCGGGCGCCATGATGCTGTTTGGCGAGAAGTATGGCGACGAGGTGCGCGTGCTTAGCATTGGTTCGAGCAAGGAACTGTGCGGCGGCACCCATGTGGGCCGCACCGGTGACATTGGCCTGTTCAAGATCGTCGCCGAGGGCGGTGTTGCCGCCGGCGTGCGCCGCGTCGAAGCCGTCACCGGCGAAAACGCCCTGGCTTACCTGCAGTCGCTCGAATCGACCGTGCAGGCCGCCGCCGGTTCGCTCAAGGCCAGCCCGACCGAGCTGCAAAACCGTATCGGCCAGGTGCTGGACCAGGTCAAGTCGCTGGAGAAGGAAATCGCCGCGCTCAAGGGCAAGCTGGCGTCGTCGCAAGGTGACGAGCTGATGACCCAGGCCATCGATGTGAAGGGCCTGAAAGTGCTGGCCGCGCGGCTGGAGGGCGCCGACCCGAAAACCCTGCGCGACACCATGGACAAGCTCAAGGACAAGCTGAAAACCGCGGTCATCGTGCTGGCAGCCGTGGATGGCGACAAGGTGCAAATCGCCGCGGGCGTCACGGCTGACAGCGTGGGCAAGGTCAAGGCCGGCGAACTGGTCAACTTTGTGGCGCAACAGGTGGGCGGCAAGGGCGGCGGCAAGGCCGACATGGCCATGGCCGGCGGCACCGATGCTTCGAAACTGGGTGAGGCGCTCAAATCCGTACAGGCCTGGGTTGCTGAGCGGGCCTGACACCGCTGCATGGCCTTGCAGGGTGGGAGCGGGCGGTTAAGCTGCTATTAAATTAATAGCTACTTGCGCCCGTTCCTATTGGGCTGGTGCCATTTTTGGTTAAGAAAATTTGCAAAAAGCCTTAAACGGCCGCCCAGAACACGGCAAACCAGTGCTTCGGGTCGGTCCAGTGCGCCACGTGCCTGAAACCGGCCTGGTGCAGCTGTGCGGTCATGGTCTCCAGCGTGTATTTGTAAGAGTTTTCGGTATGGATACGCTCGCCTGCACTGAAGCGCCGCTCATGGCCTGGCCAGCGCACGGTCAGGTCGCAAGTCGCTTCCAGATGCATTTCAATGCGTGATTGCGCAGTATTGAACAACGCCACGTGGCGCCATTGGCGCACATCAAAATCCGACTGCAGCAGATCGTTGACGTTGAGCAGCAGGTTTTTGTTGAACGCCGCCGTCACGCCCAGCGCATCGTCGTAAGCGGCCTCCAGCGTGGCGGTGTCCTTGACCAGGTCAATCCCCAGCAGCAGGCCGCGCGCCTTGCCTTGCGTGGGGTCGGCCATGTGCTGCAAAAACTGCAAAGCCTGATCCGGCGAGAAGTTGCCGAGGCTGGAACCGGGGTAGAAAAACACCCGGTCGTGGCTTTGAACTGCTTCAGGCAAAGCCATGCCGGCTGAAAAGTCCATGCCCAGCCCGACAATGTCCAGCGCTGGAAAGCTGTTTTGCACCTGCTCGGCGGCGCCCTTCAAAAAATCCACCGAAATATCAACTGGCACGTATTGATTCGGCCGCAAATGCGGAATCAGTGCCAACGCCTTGGCGCAGTTGCCCGCGCCAAGGTCAATCAGACAGGGGTGCGTGATGCCGCTGTTGGCAAGCGCGCTGGCCATCTGCGTATGGGACGCCTCAAAAATGCCCGCCTCGGTACGGGTGGGATAGTACTCGTCCAACCCGGTGATGGCTTCAAACAGCTTGGAGCCCAGCGCGTTGTAAAAAAATTTGGGCGCAATGCTGGCCGACGCCGCACACAGCCCTGCGGTCAACTCCTGTGCCGTGCTGAGGCTTCGCCCCGGCTGCAGTTCGCCTTGACGGCCATAGAGGCTGTAGAGGTCGATGAACTGCGGGGACGCTGGCGGCAGCGCAAGCGACAGGTCGGGAGTGTTGAGTGGGAGTTTCAAAATCGACTTCGATGCTGAAAATGCCTATAGATTTGAAAGCGGTTTGGCTGCTGCGTTTGTAGGACTTAATCACATTGAGCGCAAGAGGGCGAGCCATCCCCGGTGTTTTTGTGTATGTGTGTGTATGTGCCGGCAAGAAGACCCCTGACCGCCCGCGCGCGGCCGGGCTTTGCTTCCCAAGCCCCTTTTTTATTAACCCGTGAGTGTGCTTTTCAGCGCGCAAAGGGTCAAGCACCTGGGGCAACTGCGGCGGCATCGCGCAGGCATTGGGCCAGCTGGCTGACCATCGGCTGGCTGGCTTTTGCGGTCCGCAGAAGTATGCCGACCTCACGATAAAAAGTGTGTTCTCCGAGCGAAATGGCCCGCACATTCCTGGGCAGCGGAAGATGGGCTTCGACCATCGGTATCAATGCCACGCCCAGGCCATTTGATACCAGTTGGACCAGGCCCTGAATCTCGTCGAGTTCGATCGATTCGTGTACGGCCAGCTGCATGTCGCGCAAAAACCGCTCGACCATGCGCCCCCCGAAGGACTTTCGTTCATAACGAAGAAAGGGGTGTGCCTGTACCAGCTTGCGCCAGTCATTGCTTCTCAGGGTGGCAGGCACGACCAGCATGAAAGGCTCATGGATCAGCGCCTGCCAGGTCAATTCGGGCAACAAGCCGAACGGCGGCCGGATCGTGATGGCCACATCGATTTCTCCGGCGTCGAGCTGGTCCATCAAATGCATGGATACACCCGGCACAAGGTTCAGGCGCAGCTTCGGATACTTCTGCCGCATCGGCACAAGCGCGCGAGGCAACAGCGAAGACTGAACCGAAGCGATGGCCCCGATGCGCAGCAGGCCATCGGCGCTGCCATCGTCCGGCAGGTCACTGAGCTTCGAGAACAGGGCAATGATTTCCTCGGCTCGCGCCAGCGTCATGGCCCCGGCCGCGTTGAGCGTCGCAGCGCGCCGGGTGCGGTCAAAAAGCGCAAAGCCCAGCGATTCCTCGAGGCGCTTGATCTGGCTGCTGACCGCGGACTGGGTCAGGCCAATACGCTCGCCCGCCGCAGCAAACGTACCGTGGCGTACGACGGCGACAAAGGTGCGTAGTTCTGTGATCACATTTAAATCATCGATTATTTTGTCTCTCAGTGCAAATATATATCGCTTTTCATGATCGGTTAACGGTTCTACAGTGCAGGCATCTTTTCACAACGCCTGCCCTAAAGGACCCGATATGACGACACCCCACGCTGCCATGCCACCGTTTCACCTTGCATTTCCCGTCCATGACATCGCCGCGGCGCGCCAGTTCTATGGCGATTTGCTGGGCTGCCCCGAAGGTCGCAGTTCGACGGAATGGGTGGACTTCAACTTTTATGGCCACCAGATCGTGGCTCACCTCGCGCCGGATGAATGCGGCCACAAGCAGACGAGCGCGGTCGACGGCCATGACGTTCCCGTGCGTCACTTCGGCGCGGTGCTGTCGATGTCGCAATGGCAGGCACTGGCCGACAAACTCACAGCCGCAGCCACCCGTTTCGTGATCGAGCCCCATATCCGCTTCAAGGGCGAGCCTGGCGAGCAGGCCACCATGTTTTTTCTCGACCCGTCCGGCAATGCCCTGGAGTTCAAGGCCTTCGCTACGCTCGACAACCTTTTCGCCAAATAAAAATACCGGAGTCATTGATGAACAAAACCATGTCTGTCAAAGCCGCCGCCCTGGCCGCAGCGACGTTCGCAATCGCTTGCGCGCATGCCGAACCGGTGGACATCCTCAAAAAGGTCAGGGAAACCGGGACCATCACCATGGGTGTGCGCGAGGCCTCGGGTGCGATGTCCTACTCGCTCGGCGATGGCAAGTACACCGGCTTTCACCATGATGTCTGTACAAGGGTGATCGCGGATATCCAGAAACAGATCGGCTTGAAAAAGCTGGATGTCAGGTACCAGCTCGTCACGGCGCAAAACCGCATTCCGCTGGTGCAAAACGGCACCGTCGATATCGAGTGCGGGACAACGACCAACAACGCCACCCGGCAAAAAGATGTCGCGTTCGCGCCCACGCTTTACATCGAGGAAGTGCGCATCGCGGTGAAAAGCAGTTCGGGCATCACCGGCATTGCCCAGTTGGCGAATAAATCGGTCTCGACAACATCGGGGGCCACTTCCGTCCAGTTGCTGCGCAAGCATGAGCGCACCTCAGGCATAGACTTCAGGGAGGTATTTGGCAAGGACAACAGTGAGGGCTTCCTGCTGCTTGAGAGTGGCCGTGCCGACGCTTTTGTTGCCGACGGCCAGATACTCGCGACCCTGATTGCGCAATCCAGGCAGCCGGGCAACTACCGCATCCTGAACGACGTGCTGAGCGTCGAGCCGATTGCCATCATGCTGCCCAAGGATGATCCGCTGTTTAAACAGGCGGTCGATGCCAGCATCAAGGCCATGGCCAAAAGCGGCGAGGTCGCCCAGCTGTACGACAAATGGTTTGTGCAGGCGATCCCGCCCAACAACACCCGGGTCGGGCTGCCGGCATCCGCGCTGACCAGGGCTGCCTGGGCCAATCCGAGCGACAAGCCGCTCGAGGACTATGTGAGGAAGTGAGAGGGGCACAACCGCATGCGGGCCATTGTCTGCAGCGCTTATGGGACTTCATCGCTTGGAAGGCAAGCGGTGACCGGCTTTGCTACGCTCTGGGGGCTTGATCTTTTTTTTTGCGCTTTCCTGTCAAATCCGTTCCCCGATATTTCGTAAGCCAGCCTGCCATGTCCACCATTCCCTTTTCCCGCCGTGGTTTTCTGCAAACGACGCTGCTGGCTGCCACCGGCGCCGCCCTTGTGCCCGCGGCCGAGGCCCAGGGCCTTACCGGCCCGGCCTATGAGGTCAGCAAATGGGCCGGCCCGGTGTCTGCGTTCAGCCTGCTGGACACCACCGGTAAAACCTGGCAACTGGCCGACTTGCGCGGCCGGGCCGTGTTTCTGAATTTCTGGGCCAGCTGGTGCGAGCCTTGCCGTGCCGAAATTCCCACGCTGCAACAGGTGGCCGACTTGTATGGCCCCGACAAGCTGCTGGTGCTGGCCGTCAACTTCAAGGAGCCCGCGGCGCGCGCGATCCAGTTTGCCAAAAGCACCGGGGTGACGATGCCGGTTTTGCTGGACAGCGACGGTCGGACGGCGCGCCAGTGGGGCGTGAAGGTGTTTCCCACCACCCTGACGCTGGACAGCCGGGGCCGGCCCCGGCAGCGCGTGCAGGGCGAGGTGGACTGGACCAGCAGCGCCGCCGAAAAGCTGATTGCCGGGCTGATGCAACCCTGATGCCGTGCGTCGTGAGGCTTGCCTTGTCGCTTGCGCTAGCGATAATTGGCAGGCTGCTCGCGCCGCTGGCCAAACTCGCCAGGGTTCGTTCCTGAACATCTCGGGGCACCTTTACCTGCCCCGATGCACGTTAGCCCTTCTTCGCCGGAGATCTCTTCATGACCACCGTACGCCGCACCTTCCTCAAAAACACCGCCGCTGCCGCCATGGCCGCAGCGCTGCCCAGCCTCAATTTTGCGCAAACGCCTGCGCAGCGCAGCCACTTTGCGCCGCAAAGCGGTGCCTGGCGCACCTTTGAAGTGACCACCCGGGTGGACATCCTCAAACCCCAGGGGGTGACCAAAGTCTGGTTGCCGATTCCCTCGGTAAACAGCGACTACCAGCGCAGCTTCGAAAGCAGTTTTTCAAGCAACGGCACGGCCAGGCTCACGCAAGACGGCCAGGACGGCGCCAAGATGCTGTATGCCGAGTTTGCAGAAGGTGAAGCCAGGCCCTTCATCGAGCTGACCAGCCGCGTGCAGACCCAGGGCCGCGCCGTGGACTGGTCGCAAAAGACCGCCGTGCGCGAAGACGCCGACACGCTGCGCTACTTCACGCGCTCCACCAAATTCCTGCCGACCGACGGCATCGTGCGCAAGACCGCACTCGAGGCCACCAAGGGCGCCAAGACTGATGTGGAAAAAACCCGGCTGATTTACGACTGGATCGTCGCCAACACCTACCGCGACCCCAAGGTGCGTGGCTGCGGCGAAGGTGACATCAAGACCATGCTGGAAACCGGCAACCTGGGCGGCAAATGCGCCGACCTGAACGCGCTGTTTGTCGGCCTCTGCCGCTCGGTGGGCATCCCCGCACGCGACGTATATGGCATCCGCCTGGTGCCGTCGGCCTTTGGTTACAAGGAGCTGTCGGGCAACCCGGCCAGCCTGAAGGGCGCGCAGCACTGCCGCTCCGAGGCTTACCTGAAAGGCTACGGCTGGGTGGCCATGGACCCGGCCGACGTGGCCAAGGTCATGCGCCTGGAAACCGCCGACTGGATCAAGAACACGAGCAACCCGGTGGTCGCGCCCGTGAACAAGGCGCTGTTTGGCGGCTGGGAGGGCAACTGGATGGCCTACAACACCGCCCACGATCTGGCTTTGCCCCATTCCAGGGGTGAGAAGCTCGGCTTTTTCATGTACCCGACGGCAGAAAACCCCGCCGGGCGCTTTGACTCTTATGCACCTGATGATTTCAAGTACCAGATCACGGCCAAAGAAATCAAGGTTTGAGGCTGACTAGCGTCGTGTTGCGTGCAACGCCACGGCCAGGATTCTTTGGGGCCTGGGGCGGTGCAGCGATGCAACATGACCTACGAGCGGAGCCACTTCTCCCTCCTCTTCACACAAATCCTCAAGAAGGTCTTCATGTCAAACCAATCTCCCAGCCGGCCCGGCGATTTGATCGACAACAGCGCAGGCAACTACAAGATTCTTCCGAGCGGTGCTGCCTATTGCTCCGGGATCGTTCCCGACCCGGGCTTCGAGGTGGCTCGCGTGGAGTTGCAGCGCTGGCTTGCGCTCGAGCAAGCGTATGCCTTCATCGAAACCCATCTCAAAGGCATCGGGCGCCCGATTCAGGCGTTCTGCGGAATCGAACTGCGCGTCCCGGAACCTCTGACCTTCGACAAGTGGTCTTCCTTCAACGTTCCGTACCTCGAGCAGCTGCGCAAGTGGCGCCTGCTGTCCGGCGACTACAGTCTGGTTTGCCGGTCGAACATTGCGCTGGACCTTTATCCGCCCGCCACCACGTCGATGTGCGCCTTCAGCTACACCGTGCCCGCGACTTCGAAGGGGCTCACCTTCCTGCTCTCGGGACAAGCAGATATCGGACCAAACAACAAGATCATTGCCGAAGGTGAGGTGGGACCCCAAGCCATGCAAAAGCGGACTCGCTTCACGATCGACACGGTTGGCGAGACACTGCAAAAGCTGGGGTTCTCATGGGCGGACACCACACGGGTCGCGCTGTTTCACGTCCACGACATTGCCGATCTCTGGGGCCCCGCGCTTCTCGGTGCAATGGGTGAGCCGATCCGTCGGGGAGTGCTCACCTATCGGGCGCGCCCGCCGATCGCGGGCGGGGAAGTGGAGCTCGAAGCGCGCGCCATTCGGCAGGATCTGGTCTTGGCGACTTCCTGAGTCCGTACTCGAAAACTGTGCGGCGCGGTGTGAGCCCGGTTCAGGCAAACGACAAACTGAGCCTGCTCTGAAACTGCCTGGCCTGCCCGGTCACCGGGTCGGTAAAGGCAATCGACTTGGCCAGCAATTGCAGGGGCAGTCCGTAGTCGTCAGCGGGCGTGGGACTGACCGGCGGGTACATCCGGTCGTTGTCAATCGGCAGACCCAGTGCGTTCATGTGCACACGCAGCTGATGCTTTTTGCCGGTGACCGGGCTGAGCGCGTAGCGCGCCTTGTTGCCCCTGATTTCCAGCACCTCAATACAGGTTTCGCTGTTGGGCTTGCCCGCCACTTCGAGTTGCCGAAAAAAGGGTTCGTCTTCCACGATCCGGCTTTGGCGGGTGATCGGGAATGACAAATCATCCCGCCATGGCGCAATTGCCTCGTAGTGTTTGCTGACGGTGCGATGCCTGAACAAGGCCTGGTAGGCATTGCGCTCGGCGGGCTGAACTGAAAACAGCACCAGGCCCGCGGTTTCACGATCAATGCGGTGAATCGGGATCAGGCTGTCAATGCCCAACCGGTTTTTAAGCCGCACCAGCAGTGTTTCTTGCAGGTAGGGGCCCGAAGGTGTGACAGGCAAGAAATGCGGCTTGTCGGCGACCACCAGGTGCGCGTCCTGGTAGAGCAGGATTTCTTCAAACGGAATGCGGGGTTCGTCGTCCAGGGCGCGGTAATAGTACAGCCGCATGTGGCCGCGGTAGGCGCGCCCGGATGTGACGGCCACGCCAAATTCATCGACGACCAGGCCGTCTTGCATGCGCTGCAGCCAGATCTCGCGCGTGATGGCGGGGAAGCGTTCAAGCAGGAAATCGGTGATGGTCGGCCAGTGGCCTGCTGGCAAGCCGACGCAACTTGGACTGACTCCATTGCGGGTTTGCAATCCATGGACTGGCGCGGTAGTCACATCTTCAGGCCGAGAAACTCACACACGGGTGAACACCACATCCCACACGTCGTGGCCCAGCTTGATGCCGCGGTTTTCGAACTTGGTCAGGGGGCGGTAGTCGGGTTTGGGGGCGTAGCCACCATTCGACGCATCAGCCGTGTTGCGCAGCAAAGGCTCAGCACTCAACACTTCAAGAATCTGCTCGGCATAGGGCTGCCAGTCGGTGGCGCAGTGCAGGTAGCCGCCGGGCTTGAGGCGGGCCGCCAACTTGGCAATCAGCGGCGCTTGAATCAGGCGGCGCTTGTTGTGCTTCTTTTTGTGCCAGGGGTCGGGAAAGAAGATATGCGCGCCGTCCAGGCAGGCCAGGTCACCCGAAGGCAGCATGTTGTCAATCACCTCCACGGCATCGTGCTGCAGGATGCGGATATTGGTTAGCGACTGCTCGGCAATGCGTTTGAGCAGCGCGCCTACACCGGGTGTGTGGACTTCGCAGCACAGGAAGTTTTTTTCAGGCATCAAGGCCGCAATATGCGCCGTGGCCTCGCCCATGCCAAAGCCGATTTCCAGGATGGTGGGCGCAACGCGGCCATAGGCGGCTGCGAAATCCAGGGGCGCTGCGGTGTAGGGCAGCAGGTACTTGGGCCCCACGTCTTCAAAGGCCTTGGCCTGGCCGACGGTGGTGCGGCCGGTGCGCCGCACAAAACTGCGGATGTTGCGGGAGTGACTCACGTCAGCGGGAGTGCCTTGCGGCGATTCGGACGATGCTGGCGCTTGGGTAAGCGGTGGGGTGGGGGGAGTTTCAATCACCCGGCAATTTTAATGTGCCGCCCTGATGTGCAGTTCGGCCCACTGCGGCACGGCTTGTTGCAGCCATTTTGCCGGTGTGCTGGCGTGACCGCTGACGTGCAAGCCCAGCAACTGGCCCGCTTGCGCCAGCGCTGCCAGCGGCTGGTGGGTGTCCAGCGGCTGGGCCCCGTTTTGCTTGGACAGCTTTTCGCCGTTGGCACCCAGCACCAGCGGCGTGTGCAGGTAGCGCGGCTCTGGCAAGCCGAGCGCGCGCTGCAGCAGGATTTGCCGGGCGGTGTTGTCGGCCAGGTCCTGGCCGCGCACGATGTCGGTGATGCCCTGAGCGGCATCGTCCACCACCACGGCCAGCTGGTAGGCCCAGAAACCGTCGGCGCGCTTGAGCACAAAGTCGCCGACCTCGCGGCTGACGTTTTGTGTTTGTGCGCCCAGCAAGCGGTCATGCCACACGACCAGGGTATCTGAATTTGCTATTGATTTGATAGCTGATTGCGCCCGACCTGTCAGGGCTGTTGGCATATTTTCTTCATGAACTGTCGTGAGCAGGCGCCAGGCGCGGGCGGTCCGGCCGTTGAGGCCCTGGCGGCAGGTGCCGGGATAAACCAGCTCGCCATGGCGCTCGCGGGCCTGCCCGGCGGCGGCAAGTGCCCTGGCGATGTCCTGCCGCGTACAGCCGCAGGGGTAAGCCAGGCCGCGGGCCACGAGCCGGTCCAGTGCGCGCTGGTACAGGGCGCTGCGCTGCGACTGGTACACCGGCGGCTCATCGGGCACCAGGCCAAAGGCGGCCAGTTGCTGCAGGATGGTTTCGTCCGCACCTGGGACACAGCGCGGTGTGTCCACGTCCTCGATGCGCACCAGCCAGCGCCCACCGTGCGCGCGCGCATCCAGCCAGCTAGCCAGCGCGGCGACGAGTGAGCCCGCATGAAGCGGGCCGGTAGGCGAGGGGGCAAACCTGCCAATGTAGGCAGTCATGGGCTTTCACCCGGCATTCAGACCAGCGCGAGCGCCATTTCCAGACCCGACACAAAGCCGTCTTCAACCCGGTGGCCGAGGCACCAGTCGCCACAGGCTCCTATGCGTGATTTGGCGTTCCACGCGTGGGTTTTGCCCAGGGGCTCAATGGTTTGGGCATGACGCCAGCGGTGCACCACGGCGTGCGGTGGCGTGGCGCGGATACCGGTGACTTCGGTGAAGGCTTTGAGCAGTTTGGCTTTCACGCGCTCGGCATCGTCTTCCAGATGGCGCCGTGACCACTCGGGACTGGCCTGGACGGTCCAGCGCTCAATCGGGCCGCGCCCGGGCTTGGATGATTCGCGCGCCAGCCACGTAATCCGGTGGTGGGTGCTGCGCGCCGCGTTCCAGTGTGGGCCCAGGTGTGACAGCGTGGGCTGCTGGGCCTGCGGAAACGCCAGCATCAGGCTCCAGCAGGGGGCCACGCTGACACCGGCCAGTTCTGGCAGCAGGGCTTTACCTTGCTTGGAATTCATCAGCAAGGCCTTCGCCTGTGCAGCGGGCACGGCCAGCACTACTGTGTCAAAGCCGGAATGAACCCGTCCGCCAGTGCCTGAGCCTTCGGTTTGCAACTGCCAGCGCGCTGGGTGCAGCTTGTCGGGCTCCAACTGGATCACTTCGGTGTCCACCAGCAGGTTGCCGGCAGCCGCCAGCGGTTGGGCCCATTGCTGAACCAGCGCATTCATGCCGGGTGTCGCGACCCAATGGGCTTCCTTGGGCGGCAGCGACGAGGCTACCACGCGGCCCAGCTCGTCAAGAATGCGAACGGTATTGGCGCTCCAGGGGCGTACCAGCCCCGCAGTCGTGGCCAGCGCTTTCTCGAACCGTGCATCACGCACGGTGAAGTACTGCGCGCCATGGTCGAACCCGCCATATTCGCTGTCGCGGGTGGCCATGCGCCCGCCCGCAGCTTGGCTTTTCTCGAACACGGTCACCCGGTGCCCGGCCTGCGCCAGCGTGCGCGCGCAGGCAATGCCGGCGATGCCGGCACCGATCACGGCGATGTGGCGCCGCATGGAAGCGCTGGAAGCAGAGGACGAATCAGAAGAAGTGGTGCGGGATTTTTTTGCCATGTCTTGGTACTTTTTCTGGGTTAATGAAAAGGAGGGCCTGACTGTCTCAAAGCATCTTTATGGCACAACCATAAACGAAAACCATCAGCACACTCTACACGCAGCCGCGGCCTGCGGGTTAACGCTCGTGAGTTTTAAATCGACTGCGCGCGCTCCAGCAACGCCTTTCGGGTCGCGGGCTTGTCCAGTTGCGCGAGCCACCACTGCAAGGCGCGCCCTTCGCTGCCATAGTCGCTACGGCGCCAGGCATAGCGCATGGACACCAGGCGTGCGGCCCGCTGCATTTGTTTTTCCACCAGCCGGCCGCTGGCGATGTGGGGCCGCGCGAGGTATTCCGGCAGAAAGCCCCCACCCAGCCCGCGCAACTGGGCATCGAGTTTTTCGGGCATGCCCGGCACCGTCAATATGTTCTGGCCCCCCATCAGGCCTATCGTGACGCCGCTGCCGCGCTGCACCGAGTCGGCGACCGCCACCGCGCGGTGCGGCATGAGCATGGCGTCCGTCACGGGTTCGGCCGCCTGGGCCAGTGGATGGTGGGGTGCCACGGCGTAGATGAAGCGGATTGTGCCCAGCGGCCTGCTTTGCACGGAGCCGTTGAATGTCGGCTCGATGGCAACGCCAATGGCCAGATCGGCCTGGCCCGAGGTGAGGGCTTCCAGCGTGCCCGACAAGGCCTCTTCGCGAATCCTCAGGCGGGTGGGTGGGTCCAGCGCAAAAAAGGCCTCGCACAACTCCATCACGGTGGTGCGCGAAATCACGCTGTCCACGGCCAGGGTCAGCTGCGGCTCCCAGCCGGTGGCCACACGCTTGACGCGGTTGGCCACGGCATCGAGTTCGGCCAGCAGGCGGTTGCCTTCGCGCAGCAACTCCTTGCCGGCCGCCGTCAGCCTGGCCTGCCGTGATGAGCGGTCAAACAGCAGCACATCAAGGGCGTCTTCCACCTGGCGGATACGGTAAGTGAGGGCGCTGGGCACCACGCCCAGCTCGCGCGCCGCAGCCGCCATGCTGCCGGTGCGGTCCACCGCCCCAATCAGTCCGATGGTTTCGGGCGTAAGGACGCCGCGAACCCGGTTGTTGATGATTGCCATAGTGATGATTCAAATAATTTGAATGATGCCATCAAATAAGCGCAATTGCCAGGGTGATGTTCACGCCTACATTGGAGGCATTGGAGCCCGGCTTGAAACCCGCTTCAAACCCAGCATCAAAGTCAACTTGAAACGCACCTTGAAAGGAGCATCCCATGATGAGCTTAAGAACTTCCAGTGAACGTGGTTACGCCGACCACGGCTGGCTCAAGTCTTTCCACTCTTTTTCGTTTGCCGGCTATTACGACCCGGCCCACATGGGCTTTGGCAATCTGCGCGTCATCAATGAAGACCGCATTGCCGCCGGCCGGGGTTTCGGCACGCACGGCCACCAGAACATGGAGATCATCAGCTACGTGCTGAGCGGCGAGCTGGCGCACAAGGACAGCATCGGCAATGTCAAGGGCATTCCGCCCGGTGACGTGCAGCGCATGAGCGCGGGCACGGGCGTGCAGCACAGCGAATTCAATCTTGCCGAAGGCCAGACCACGCATTTCCTGCAAATCTGGATAGCACCCAATGTCACCGGCATTGATCCAGGCTACGAACAAAAAACCTTTGCGGATGCCGAAAAGCGCGGCACGCTCAGGCTGGTCGCTTCGCCGGATGGTGCACAGAACTCCGTCACGATTCATGCGGATGCAAGAATGTATGCGGGCCTGTTTGACGGTAACGAAAGCGCCACGCTGGCGCTTGATCCACGGCGCAAAACTTATGTGCACCTGATTCGCGGGGAACTTAAAGTCAACGGGCAATCTCTGAGTGCGGGCGATGCGGCCAGGCTGGAGGCAGAAAGCCAGCTGAATCTCTCGCATGGCCAGTCGGCCGAGGTGCTGGTGTTTGACCTGGCTCCCTGAGCGATCTGCCATGTGTCCGCAGATCGAATTTTCCGATACCGTTGGCGCTTGCCCGTCATTAATTTTTAATTCATCATTTCTTCGTTAACTTTTTAAAAGGACTCACCATGTTTGCATCTCTCCAGAACCCCCTGTCGCTGATTGGCCGCGTCTTGCTGGCACTGCTGTTTGTGCCCGCGGGTTTCAGCAAAATCGGCGGTTTTGCCGGAACTGCGGGCTATATCGCCTCCAAGGGCGTGCCGCTGCCCGAGCTGGCAGTCGCGGCGGCCATTGGTGTTGAACTGGGTCTGGGTATGCTGCTGCTGATCGGTTTTCAAACGCGCTGGGCGGCGCTCGGAATCGCATTCTTTACTGCAGTGATCACCTTCATCTTTCACAACTACTGGGCTGTGCCTGCCGAGCAAGCGATGATGCAGCAACTGATGTTTTTCAAGAACATTGCGGTGGTCGGTGGCTTGCTCACGGTAGCTGCATGGGGTGCCGGTGCCTGGAGCGTTGACGGCAAGCGCAGCGCGTAATCATCGCCATCAAGAAGTCGGAAAATGTCAAAAGTCGTTGTGATTTACCACTCCGGCTATGGGCATACCCAGCGCATGGCGCAAGCGGTGGCCGAGGGCGCGGGAGCAGAACTCGTGGCCATTGATGCCGATGGCAACTTGCCCGAAGGCGGCTGGGAGACACTCAATGCCGCTGACGCCATCATCATGGGTTCGCCCACCTACATGGGCGGCGTCAGCTGGCAGTTCAAGAAGTTTGCCGACGCTTCTTCCAGGCCTTGGTACGCCCAGGCCTGGAAAGACAAGCTGTTTGCTGGCTTCACGAACAGCGCCTCCATGGATGGCGACAAGATGTCAACGCTGAATTACCTTTTTACGCTGGCCATGCAGCATGGCGGCATCTGGGTGAGCCAGGGTGTGCTGCCCAGCAACAGCAAGGCCGCGCAGCGCAACGATGCGAACTACCTGGGCGCTTACAGTGGCGCCATGGCCCAGTCGCCGTCCGACGCGGGAGCCAGCGAGATGTTTCCAGGCGACCTGGAGGCAGCCCGGAAATTTGGCAAACGGGTGGCCGACGTGGCGAGCAAATTTCAGCGGTAAAACCGAATCTAGTACTCCGACCCAGAAATATCGAAACATGAAAGCGCGCCTTCGAACCCATGCCGTCGTTGCAAATCCTCGCCATAGCTACGGCTATGTCTGCGGTTTGCGCCTAGGCTTGGGCCCGAATTCATCGCTTTCATTTTGTTCCGATATTTCTGCGTCGAAGTACTAAGAACTCATAGGAAACCATCATGACAATCGAACTCAAACGCGACCGCTCGGCGGCCATGGCCCAGCTACTCACCATCCGCAGCCATGCGCTGGTAGCCGATGGGAGTGAAGCCGAGGGCGGCGCAGACAGCGGCCCCAGCCCGCACGATTTGTATGACGCAGCGCTGGGGGCTTGCAAGGCCTTGACGGTGATGTGGTACGCCCGCAAAAAAGGGATTCCGGTCGACGACATCCATACCGTGGTGGAGCGCGACGACTCGGGCGAGCGCAGCGGTGTGTATCGCCTGGCGGCCAGGCTCAGGATACAAGGTGACCTGACCGATGCCCAGTTGCATGAGTTGCAAACCATCGCGCACAAATGCCCGGTGCACAAACTCATGACCGTGGTCACCACCGAAATTACCACCAATGTGGAGCGGCTGTCATGACTGTGCAACTCAAACTGAGGGGACATGACAAAGACCTGGGGGGCGGTTTTCTGGTGCGCCGCCTGCTGCCTGCGGGGCCGCGCCAGTCGGTAGGCCCATTTCTCTTTTTTGACCACTTCGGCCCGGTCACCGTTGCGCCGGGGGCTGCCCACGATGTGCGGCCACACCCGCATGTCGGGCTGGCCACGGTCACTTACCTGTTTGAAGGCGCGATGATGCACCGCGACAGCCTGGGGTCTGTTCAGCGCATTGAACCTGGTGCGATCAACTGGATGACGGCCGGGCGCGGCATTGTGCATTCCGAGCGTGGCCCGGAAGATTTGCGCAGCAAGGCCTACACCAACCATGGCCTGCAACTGTGGGCCGCTCTGCCCAAGGCGTTTGAAGACGTGGCGCCCGAGTTTTCGCACACGCCGGCCAAGGCCGTTCCCGTGGTGTCCATCGGCGGGGCCGAGGTGCGCGTGCTGATTGGCGAGGCGTTTGGACAAACATCGCCGGTCAAAACATTTTCCAAAACCCTTTACCTCGATGTCACGCTGGCCGCTGGGGCGACGCTGGCGCTGCCAGCACTGGCCGATGAGTTGGCGGTGTATGCGGTGGATGGCGACTTGACGGTGGATGGTGAACTCGTGGCCGCCCATACCCTGGCTATTCTGACACCGGGTGTTAGTGCGCAGGTCAGCAGCAGCGGGTCGACGCGTTGGGTGGTGATAGGCGGTGATGCGCTCGATGCGCATCGCTTTATCTGGTGGAATTTTGTGTCCAGCCGCAAGGAGCGGATTGTTCAGGCCAGCGATGACTGGGAGGCTCAACGCATGGGGCAGGTCGAGGGGGATACTGAATTTATTCCCCTGCCTGCGCGGCGATTCACGGGAGGATGAGTTCAGCCTCGGGTGTGATTTTCCTGCGCTTAAGATGACGCCATGAAAATCTTCACCCTGCTTCCCTGGGCCGACTGGCTGGCGATGCTCTGGTTCTTTTCGGGCTGGTTGGGCTATGCCTGGTTTGCGCGGTATTACGGGGTCAAGCGTTCTTCGTTGCTGCACACCACCAACCATTACCGGCACGATTGGCTGATGCAGGCCACGTCACGCGATCCACGCGTGATTGACGGCGTCATCACGCAAAACCTGTCGAGCACGCCGGCCTTCTTTTCATCAACCACCATCATCATCATCGGTGGTTTGTTCGCGCTGCTGGGCACCACCGACAAGGCGGCCGAGCTGGTGCGGGAGATCCCGTTTGCAGTGCGCACTTCGGTGCTGATTTTTGACCTCAAGGTGCTGCTGATGGTGGGTGTGTTTGTCTATGCCTTTTTCCGCTTCAGCTGGTCCATGCGGCAGTACACCTTTGTCGCCCTGTTGATCGGCTCCATGCCCTCGTCGCACGAGTTTGAAACCGGTATGTTTGACCGTGAGGCGTTTGCCACGCGGGCCAGCCGCATGGTCGGCCTGGCCGCTGAAACCTTCAACGACGGACTGCGTGCCTACTATTTGAGCTTTGCCATCATGGCCTGGTTTTTTTCAACCATTGCCTTTGCACTGGCTACCGCTGTGGTGGTGCTGATTCTCTACAACCGCGAGTTCAATTCCGACGTGCTGGGCGTGTTGCGCAAATAGCCAGTCCCGGTGCCGCTCGTATCAAGAGGCGTCGCGTGCCAGCCGCAAGCCGCTGAACTGCCACTGGGCCTCGGGCGGGAAAAAGTTGCGATAGCTCGCCCGGATGTGGCTTTGCGGTGTGGCGCATGAGCCACCGCGCAGCACAAACTGGTTGCACATGAACTTGCCGTTGTACTCGCCCACCAGCCCTTCCCACGGCTTGTAGCCCGGATAGGGGTTGTAGTTGGACTGGCTCCATTCCCACACATCGCCCAGCATCTGCGCGGGAGCGCCGTGGCTGGCTTCCTGTTGTGGCAGCGGGTGGTAGGCTGCATTCTCGACAAAGTTTCCGGATGCTCCTGCAGGCAGGGCGCGGGCAGCGAGTTCCCATTCAAACTCGGTCGGCAGCCGTGCGCCTGCCCAGCGTGCAAACGCATCGGCCTCAAAGTAGCTCAGATGGCATGCGGGGGTGTTTGGATCCACCTCTACCCAGCCCTGTAGCGTGAAGTTGCGGTAGTCGCTACCAGCAGCAGTATTACCCTGCCAGTAGAGCGGAAGCTGGTGCTGGCCTGCTTGCACCCAGTCCCAGCCCATGGACAGCCACAGCTCGGGCCGCTGGTAGCCGTGGTCGGCAATGAAGGCCATCATCTCGCCATTGGTGACCAGCCGGCTGGCCAGTTCAAACGGGGCAATGTAGGCGCGATGGCGCGGTGTTTCATTGTCAAACGCAAACCCGCCGTCCTGCGCGGCATAAAAGCCATGCTCGACCAGCCCAGCCGCGTAGCGGTGCCATCGCACCGGCTGGGGATGGATGCCGGCCAGCGGCCAGCGTTTGGCATAAGCGGGCCGCACTGGGTTGAATGACAGCGCATGCTTGATGTCGGTCAGCAGCAGTTCCTGGTGCTGCTGCTCATGCTGCAGGCCGAGCGTGATGAGCTGTGCCAGCTCGTCCTTGTCCTCATTTGTCTTTACAGCCGCCAACAGGTTCAGCACACGCTCATTGATTTGCGCACGGTAGGCCAACACCTCCGGAAGTGAGGGGCGGCTGATGAGGCCGCGCTGGGGGCGCGGGTATTTGTCGCCCACGCCGTTGTAATAGCTGTTGAACAGCACGCGAAAACCGGCGTCAAAAGGCTTGAAGCCGGGCTCAAACTTTTCAAGCACAAAGGTCTCAAAAAACCAGGTCTGGTGCGCCAGGTGCCACTTGGCCGGGCTGGCGTCGGGCATGGACTGCAACTGGCAGTCTTCGGCACTCAGCGGCTTTGCCAGCCTCTCGGTCTGCCCGCGAACCTGTTGAAAGCGCCCCATCAGGTCGGTGGCCGGGGCGCTGCTATGACGGGCGGGCTTGGGTGGTGGCATGGAGCTTTAAACCGGTAGAAGCGAATTCAAGAGCTTTTCATGCCTTGCCTGTTTCAGCTGTCAGACAATGCGCCGACACTGACCCGGGGCTGCAGGGCGGCATCGACGGCCCGGCGGTCGTCAAAGACAAAGCATTCGCCGTCAAAATGGGCGTGGCCGTTTTCTTCAAAGTATTTCAGAATACCGCCGTCGAGCTGGTAAACATTGGTTACGCCGGCTTCCTGCATGAAAATCGCGGCTTTTTCGCAGCGAATCCCGCCCGTGCAAAAACTCACGACCGTCTTGCCCCGCAACTCATCACGGTGGTCCAGCAAGGCCTGCGGGAACTCGGTGAACTTGTTGATGCGCCAGTCAATCGCGTGTTTAAAAGTGCCCACATCCACTTCAAATGTATTGCGCGTGTCCAGCGTGACCACCGGGCGCCCCTCATCGTCGTGCCCGCTGCCCAGCCAGCGCTTGAGCGTGGCGGCGTCCACAGCCGGTGCACGGCCCGCCGAGGGCCGGATGGCCGGGTGGTTCATGCGGATGATTTCAGGCTTGACCTTTACCAGCAACTTGCGAAAAGGCTGCGCGCTCGACCAGCTTTCCTTGATTTCCAGATCGTGAAAACGGGCATCGCTTCGCAGCCATGTCAAAAAATCATGAATGTCGCTGCGACCGGCCGCTAAAAAGAGGTTGATACCTTCCTCGGCCAACAGCACGGTGCCTTTGATGCCGCGCGTCTGCAGCGCCTCCCGCAGCGCTTCCTGCAATTCGCTCAGATGGTCCAGTGCCACAAATTTATAGGCTGCAATGTTCAGAATTTGCATGATGCTGCACATTTTAGTGAGCGCGTCTGCCTGGACGGTGGCGCGGCGACAGAAAGCGCCAGAGGCCCCGCCCTAAAATGAAGCGATGTTTGTCCATTTACGTATTCACACCGAGTTTTCAGTTGTAGACGGTACCAACCGTATTGATGAAATCGTTCAAGCCGCCGCAGCCAACCAGCAGCCTGCGCTGGCCATCACCGACCTGAGCAACCTGTTCGGGACGGTCAAGTTTTACAAGGAGGCCCGCGGGGCCGGTGTCAAGCCTTTGATAGGTGCCGATGTCTGGGTGCAGGTGCCCGGCAAAGAGGCGGGGGCACCGGCTGCCCGTTTGCTGCTGCTGGTGCAAAACCACAGGGGCTATCTGAACCTGTCGGAGCTGCTCACGCGCGCCTGGACAAAAAATGTCGTGCGTGACCAGGCCGTCATCAAGCTGGAATGGCTTGAAGAACTCAATGAAGGCCTGATAGCGCTGTCTGGTGCGCAGGGCGGTGCTGTCGGCCAGGCGCTGGTGCAGGGTGACGGCGCGCGGGCGCTGGAGTGCGCCTTGCATCTGGCGGGCATCTTCCCCCATCGTTTTTACCTGGAGCTGCAGCGTGCCCAGCGCCCCGATGACGAGCGCCATGTGGCGGCTGCCGTCCAGCTGGCAGCCCGGCTCAAGCTGCCCGTGGTGGCGACGCATCCGGTGCAGTTCTTGACCTATGACGACTACGAGGCACATGAGGCGCGCGTGTGTATCGCCGAAGGTGAAATCCTGGGCAATGCGCGCCGCGTGCGCAAGTTCACGCGCGAGCAATATTTCAAGTCGGCGGCGCAGATGGCGCAGCTGTTTGCCGATGTGCCCTCGGCGCTGGCCAACACGCTGGAGATTGCCAAGCGCTGCAACCTCACGCTGGAGCTGGGCAAGCCCATGCTGCCCAACTACCCCACGCCGGAAGTCGATGGCGTGCGCATGCCGATTGACGCCTACTTTCGTCATGCTTCATTCGAGGGCCTTGAGGAGCGTCTGCAGCATCTCTATCCGAATGAAAAGCTGCGCGAAGAAAAACGGCCGGCCTATGTGGAGCGGCTGGAGTTCGAGATCAACACCATTTTGAAGATGGGTTTTCCGGGCTACTTTTTGATTGTGGGCGACTTCATCAACTGGGCCAAAAACAATGGCTGCCCGGTGGGGCCGGGGCGCGGCTCCGGGGCGGGCTCGCTGGTGGCCTATGCGCTGAAGATCACCGACCTGGACCCGCTGCAATACAACCTGCTGTTCGAGCGTTTCCTGAACCCCGAGCGGGTCTCCATGCCCGACTTCGATATTGACTTTTGCCAGAGCAATCGGGATCGCGTGATTGACTATGTGAAAGACAAGTACGGCCATGATGCGGTCAGCCAGATCGTGACCTTTGGCACCATGGCGGCACGCGCGGCGATTCGTGACGTGGGCCGTGTGCTGGATTTCCCCTACGGTTTTTGTGACGGCATTTCCAAGCTGATTCCGAACAAGCCGGGCCAGGCCGTGACGCTGCAATTGCTGCCTGCTGAACGAAAAAAAAATGACAAGATGGTCTATGCGCTGGAAGCCGAGCCGATACTGGCCGAGCGTGAGCGCAAGGAAGAAGACGTGCACACGCTGCTGGACCTGGCGCGCAAGCTGGAGGGCCTGACGCGCAACGTCGGCATGCACGCCGGGGGCGTGTTGATTGCGCCCGGCAAGCTGACTGATTTTTGCCCGCTGTATTTGCAGCCCGGCAGCGGCTCGGCGGTGAGCCAGTATGACAAAAACGATGTGGAGGCGATTGGCCTCGTCAAGTTCGACTTCTTGGGCCTGGCCACGCTGACCATTCTGGAAATCGCCAGAGAGTTCATCATGCAGCGCCACCCCGCGCAAAAAGACTTCAAGTTTGAGAACTTGCCCCTCAATGATGCGCGGACCTACGCACTGTTTGCCGAGGGCAATACCGAAGCCGTCTTCCAGTTTGAAAGTATCGGCATGCAGCGCATGCTGAAAGATGCCAGACCGAACCGGCTCGAAGACCTGATCGCGATGAACGCCTTGTACCGGCCCGGGCCCATGGACCTGATCCCGACCTACATTGCCCGCAAGCAGGGCAAGGAAGTGCCCGAATACCCGGACCCTAGAGTCAAGCCGATTCTGGAAGAGACCTACGGCATCATGGTCTACCAGGAGCAGGTGATGCAGACCGCCCAGATATTGGGCGGCTACTCACTCGGTGGCGCCGACATGCTGCGCCGCGCCATGGGTAAAAAAGACGAGAAAGAGATGGCTTCGCAGCGGGAGATCTTCCGCAAAGGTGCGGGCATCAATGGCCTGAGCCAGGAAAAAGCCGACGAGGTTTTTGACCTGATGGAGAAGTTTGCGGGTTACGGTTTCAACAAGTCGCACTCTGCCGCTTACGCGCTGCTGGCCTACCACACGGCCTGGCTCAAGGTGCACTACACCGCCGAGTTCTTTGCCGCCAACATGACCGTGGAGATGGACGACACCGACAAGCTCAAAATACTGTTTGGCGATGCGCAGAAAATGGGCATCCAGTTTGAGTCGCCCGACATCAACCGCGGTGACTACCGGTTTGAACCCATCAGCGCCACCAGCGTGCGCTACGGCCTGGGGGCCGTCAAGGGCACCGGCCAGCAGGCGATCGCGGCCATCGTGGCGGCCCGCAAAGAGGGC
The DNA here is from genome assembly GCA_036506595.1 of Polaromonas sp. Lineage (GTDB taxonomy): Bacteria > Pseudomonadota > Gammaproteobacteria > Burkholderiales > Burkholderiaceae_C > Polaromonas. The sequence goes on from DASXRN010000465.1 coordinate 28,280, forward strand.
GGGCCCTTCACCTCGCTGTATGACTTTTGCGTGCGGGTGGACCGCAGCAAACTCAACAAGCGCACGGTCGAAGCGCTGATCAAGGGCGGTGCCTTTGACAACCTGCATTTGAACCGCGCCGAACTGCTGGCCTCGGTAGACCGCGCCTTTGAATTTGCCGCCGCCACGGAGGCCAACGCCAACCAGGGCGGGCTGTTTGACATGTCGGACTCGCACGCCTGCAGCACGCAGGAGCCGGCACTGGTCGAGGCCGTGCCTTTCGGCGTGAAGGCGCGGCTGGTGCTCGAAAAAACCGCGATTGGTTTTTACCTGTCGGGCCACCTGTTTGATGAG
>DASXRN010000466.1:0-3560 GCA_036506595.1 Polaromonas sp.
ACGAAGGAATTCCTGTTTTTTGGGCCAATGATGTTCGCCTCTTGTTATTGACCGGCGCCAACCTCTGGGCACTCTGGCTCGCAACGAGTATCTGCCAACGCTATGCATCTTCGTTGGCTCGATGCTCATTTGCCATCGCCGCGTTCTGTCTTGCTCTTTTAATGATTGACTATGCTTGGGCATTGATGTTCTGGATCTGGTAGGTTTTTAGCCAGGCACCCAACAAAAAGATATAGCTACTCGCCTCAACATCGGGGCCGTGGCGGCAAGACATATGCGTCAAAACCCCTGCGTGAGTTCCACTTACTCACAAGTCAGTAATTCAGCGGACAGTATTTGAAACTTTATTGCCTGGGTGTTCTCCTGCTTTGCATGAAACGAGACGGACGAAAATTGGCCCGCAACACAGGACCTCTTGATGCGTAAAAAATCTATGCAAAGGGTTCTGCAAACAACAACGGGGCTTGAAAGCCCCGTTGTTGACTGCAGCACCTGGTGAAGGGTGCTGCTGCTTTCGTTCTGCCGCTCAGCCGATCTCGCCCATCTGGCTTTGCAGGTAGTTCTGCAGGCCGACCTTGGCCAGCAGCTCAATCTGGGTCTCCAGGAAGTCGATGTGCTCTTCGGTGTCATCGAGGATTTCCTGCAGCAGGTCGCGCGAGACATAGTCGCGCACGCTTTCACAGTGGGCGATGCCGTCCTTGATGGTGAGTTGCGCGCCTTGCTCCGCTTTCAGGTCGCATTGCAGGATTTCTGGCACGTCTTCGCCAATGCCGAGCTTGCCGAGGTCCTGCAGATTCGGCAGGCCATCCAGCATGAAGATGCGGTCCATCAGCTTGTCGGCATGCTTCATCTCGCCGATGGATTCTTCGTATTCCTTCTTGGCCAGCTTGTCCAGGCCCCAGTGCTTGAGCATGCGGTAGTGCACGAAATACTGGTTGATGGCTGTCAGCTCGTTTTTGAGCTGGGCTTGCAGGTGGGCAATGACTTGAGCGTCGCCTTTCATGGGGAATCCTTTTGGTATTTTTGAGTGCGCCCATTGTCGGCAGGCTGGCCGCATTGGGCAAGCAAAAAACAATAACCCTTCAGGCGCGCTCTAAGGGCGAATGACAGTGATAGGCGTTCTTGTTTGCAGAAGGATTGCCGTGCCCGGCCGCGCCCATCAATGTGAGCGGGCCATGTTGCGTTGGGCCGGCTCAGGCCGCCACCGGGGCCGACGTGCGGATCAGGTGATCAAAGGCGCTGAGCGCGGCCTTGGCGCCGTCGCCCGCCGCAATGATGATCTGCTTGAACGGCACGGTGGTCGCGTCGCCGGCCGCAAACACGCCCGGCACCGAAGTCTGGCCCTTGGCATCGACCACGATCTCGCCGTGCCTGGACAACTCGACCGTGCCCTTGAGCCAGTCGGTGTTGGGCACCAGGCCGATCTGCACAAAAACGCCTTCGAGCTCAACCTTGTGCGATTCGCCGCTGGCGCGATCCTTGTAGGCCAGGCCGTTGACGGTCTGGTCGCCGGTGATTTCGGTGGTTTGCGCGTTGGTGACCACGGTCACGTTCTTCAGGCTGTGCAATTTGCGCTGCAGCACGGCATCGGCGCGCAGTGCGGTGTCGAACTCGATGAGCGTCACATGGCCGACGATGCCGGCCAGGTCAATCGCCGCCTCGACGCCCGAGTTGCCACCGCCAATCACCGCCACGCGCTTGCCCTTGAACAGCGGTCCGTCGCAGTGCGGGCAATAGGCGACGCCCTTGTTCTTGTACTCTTGCTCGCCCGGCACATTGATGTTGCGCCAGCGTGCACCGGTCGAGATGACGACCGATTTGGCTTTCAGCGAGGCGCCGCTTTCAAGCTGGATCTCGATCAGGTCCTTGGCCGGCCCGCTGTTCGCAACGAGCGCCTTGGCACGCTGCAGGTTCATGATGTCAACGTCGTAATGGCGCACATGCTCTTCAAGCGCCAGCGCAAACTTCGGGCCTTCGGTTTCCTTGATGGAGATGAAGTTTTCGATGCCCAGGGTGTCGAGCACCTGGCCGCCAAAGCGTTCCGAGGCGACGCCGGTGCGTATGCCCTTGCGCGCCGCGTACACGGCAGCAGCGGCGCCGGCTGGGCCGCCGCCGACGACCAGCACGTCAAAAGCTTCTTTGCCGTCAATCTTTTTGGCTTCGCGTTCAACACCGCTGGTGTCGATTTTGGCGAGGATTTCCTCCAGGCTCATGCGGCCCTGGCTGAACTCGGTGCCGTTCAAAAAGACAGTTGGCACCGCCATGATCTGGCGTTCCTTGACCTCGTCCTGGAACAGCGCGCCGTCAATCATGGTGGTCTTGATGCGCGGGTTCTGCACCGCCATCAGGTTCAGTGCCTGCACCACGTCGGGGCAGCTGTGGCAGGTCAGCGAGACATAAATTTCAAATTCGAAGTCGCCATCGAGTGCGCGGATCTGCTGCAGCACCGCCTCATCGACCTTGGGCGGGTAGCCGCCGACCTGCAGCAGTGCGAGGACCAGCGAGGTGAATTCATGGCCCATGGGCAGGCCGGCAAAACGCGGGCCGTGGTTTTCGCCGGGGCGGTTGACCGAGAAAGAAGGTTTGCGCTGGTTGTCGCCGCGGCTTTCGGTGACCTTGACCAGCGGCGATGAATCCGTGATGTCCTTGAGCAGCGACTGCAGCTCGCCCGAGGCCTTGCTGTCGTCGAGCGAGGCAACGATTTCGATCGCTTGCGTGGCGCGTTCGAGGTAGCTTTTCAGTTGCGCTTTGGTACTGGCGTCGAGCATGGCGGACTCACTTTCAATTCAAAAGAGGAACAAAAAAGCCCGGGGCATCAACGCGCCCGGGCTTTGGCGCAGGCAGATGTTTAGATCTTGCCGACGAGGTCGAGCGAAGGCTTCAGCGTTTCGGCGCCTTCGGTCCACTTGGCGGGGCAGACTTCACCGGGGTGTGCGGCCACGTATTGGGCAGCCTTGACGCGGCGCAGCAGTTCGGCGGCGTCGCGGCCGATGCCGTTGTCGTGCACTTCGATGGTCTTGATCTTGCCTTCGGGGTCGATCACAAAGGTGCCGCGGTAGGCCAGGCCTGCGTCTTCACCTTCTTCGATCAGCACCTGGAAGGCGCGCGACAGTTGCTGGCTGGGGTCGCCGATCAGCGGGTACTGAACCTTGCGGATGGTCTCCGAGGTGTCGTGCCAGGCCTTGTGGGTGAAGTGGGTGTCGGTCGACACGCCGTAAATCTGCACGCCCAGCTTCTGGAATTCTGCGTAATGGTCGGCCAGGTCACCCAGTTCGGTGGGGCAGACAAAGGTGAAGTCGGCCGGGTAGAACACCACGACGGACCAATGGCCCTTGAAGTTCTCGTTGCTCACAGGCACGAATTTGCCATTGTGGTACGCAGTGGCTTTGAACGGAATGATTTCTGTGTTGATCAGGGACATGTCGGCTTTCTATAGCGTTTGTTGAAAAGGATGTGAGTTGATAGTATATGTCTTTTGGGTAAACTTTATTGATAGTAATTTGCTATCAAATAAATTGCCACTATCAATTCTCCGCATCGTGGACTTTCAAGTAGCGGGA
>DASXRN010000467.1:0-5319 GCA_036506595.1 Polaromonas sp.
GAGCGGGCTGGCATGGTCCCGGCGCTCGGGGGCCGGCAGGGCCGCTTAACGTGTTCTTAAAATGGGCGTCGATGTTTTTCAGCGCTTGATAACCGGAGTAATTATTTGAAATCCTTCGCTTTTGTTTTTCCCGGCCAGGGCTCGCAGGCCGTGGGCATGCTGGATGCCTGGGGCGACCATCCCGTCATTGCGCGAACGCTGGTGGAAGCCTCCGACGCGCTGGGGGAAGATGTCGGCCATCTGATCAAGGAAGGTCCCAAAGAAGCCTTGGCTTTGACCACCAACACCCAGCCCGTGATGCTGGTGGCCGGTGTGGCGGCTTACCGGGCCTGGATGGCCGAAACCGGCACCGCGCCGGCCGCGGTGGCCGGTCATTCGCTGGGCGAATATTCGGCATTGGTGGCCTCGGGCGTGTTGACCCTGGCGCAGGCCGCGCCCCTGGTGCGCTTTCGGGCGCAGGCCATGCAGGACGCCGTGCCTGTCGGTGTCGGTGCGATGGCGGCGATTCTGGGCATGGATGCTACGAAAGTGATAGCTGGTTGCGCAGAAGCGGCGAGGACTTTCGGCGAAAACACCCTGGAAGTTGTGGAGGCCGTCAATTTCAACGACCCGATGCAGACCGTCATCGCGGGCAGCAAGGCGGCGGTGGAGAAGGCCTGTGAAGTCCTCAAGGCCAACGGCGCCAAGCGCGCCTTGCCGCTGCCGGTTTCGGCACCGTTTCATTCCAGCCTCATGAGACCGGCGGCCGAGAAGCTCAAGGAGAAACTGGCAGCCGTTCAATTTGCCGCTCCCCGGATTCCTGTCATTAACAATATCGACGTGGCGATTGAAACCGACCCTGAGCGCATCCGGGCGGCCTTGTACCGCCAGGCGTTTGGCCCGGTGCGCTGGGTAGAGTGCGTTCAAGCCATCAAGGCGCGTGGGCTGGTCACCCTGGTCGAATGCGGGCCCGGCAAGGTGCTGGCTGGCATTGTCAAAAGGATTGACCCTGAATTGACGGGTGCGCCCCTGTTTGATCCGGCCTCGTTGGCTGCAGTGAAGGAGATACTGGAATGAACGACGTGAAATTTGAAGGACAGGTGGCGCTGGTCACCGGTGCATCACGCGGCATCGGTGCGGCGATTGCGCTGGAACTGGCCCAAAAGGGTTTGAAGGTGATAGGCACGGCCACCAGCGACCAAGGTGCGGCCAAAATCAGCCAGGTCCTCGCGGCCTATCCGGGCTGCGCCGGCAAAAAGCTGAATGTCAACGATGCGGCAGCCGCCGAGGCGCTGATAGACAGCATAGTCAAGGAACACGGCGGCTTGCAGGTGCTGGTCAACAACGCGGGCATCACGCGTGACATGCTGGCCATGCGCCTCAGGGACGATGACTGGGATGCCGTTCTCGACACCAATCTCAAGGCGGTGTTCCGCATGAGCCGTGCCGTGATGCGGACCATGATGAAGCAGCGCTATGGCCGCATCATCAGCATTACCTCCGTGGTGGGGGCCTCGGGCAATGCCGGCCAGTCCAACTACGCGGCAGCCAAGGCCGGTGTCGCCGGCATGACGCGTGCGCTGGCGCGCGAGCTGGGCTCGCGCAACATCACGGTCAACTGCATTGCGCCGGGCTTTATCGAGACCGACATGACGGCCAGCCTGCCCGAAGAGCAGCAAAAAGCACTTCTGGGGCAAATACCCTTGGGCCACCTCGGCAAGCCCCAGGATATTGCGCATGCCGTGGCCTTTGTGGCCAGCCCGCGGGCGGCCTACATCACGGGCCAGGAGATTCATGTCAATGGCGGCATGTATATGTAGTCACAGCACTTAGAGGTGTTGACCTTGCTGATTTCACGAAAACAGCGGGTTGACAGTGGTAAAACACAGGAAATCGAAGCCGGTTTTTATCCGTCCGGCCCGGCGCTTAGGGAAACGACTCTAACGCGGTAAAATCACGGATTAATTTACAACCCTCAGAGGGAACTATGAGCGATATCGAAGCACGTGTTAAGAAAATCATTGCCGAACAACTCGGCGTGGAAGAAGGTCAAGTTACCAGTGAAAAAGCCTTTGTGGCCGATCTGGGCGCTGACTCGCTTGACACCGTAGAACTGGTTATGGCTCTGGAAGACGAGTTTGGCATTGAGATTCCCGACGAAGACGCCGAGAAAATCACCACCGTCCAGAACGCGATTGATTACGCAAACACCCATCAAAAGGCTTGAGGCTTAAGGCTTCCCGCCTTTGCCTTTGCCGTCATCAAACCTGAAAAGCCACTCACCGTCTTTTCAGGTTTTTTTTCAGGATTACTGAATGAGCCGTCGTCGTGTCGTTGTGACAGGTCTTGGTTGTGTTAGCCCGGTAGGCAATACCGTGGCCGACTCCTGGGCCAACTTGCTTGCCGGAACACCTGGCATTGACCTGGTCACGCAATTTGATGCAAGCAACTTTGCCTGCAAATTTGCCGGAGAGGTCAAGGGTTTCAATATCGCGGATTACATTCCCGAAAAAGAAGCCCGACACATGGACCGCTTCATTCACCTGGGCCTGGCCGCAGCCTGCCAGGCGGTCGCCGACAGTGGCTTGCCGACTGGCGATGCACTCCCGGATGAGATGGCGACGCGTATTGGTTGCAACATCGGTTCGGGCATTGGCGGTTTGCCGATGATTGAGCAGATGCACGAGGAACTGGTCAATCGCGGCCCACGCCGTATTTCACCGTTCTTTGTGCCCGCGTCGATCATCAACATGATCTCCGGTCATGTGTCGATCAAATTTGGCTTCAAGGGCCCCAACCTTGCGGTCGTGACGGCATGTACCACCGGTCTTCATGCGATCGGCATGTCGGCCCGCATGATCGAGTATGGCGATTGCGACGTGATGATCGCCGGCGGCGCCGAGTCCTGCGTCTCGCCTTTGGGTGTGGGCGGTTTTGCCGCAGCCCGCGCCTTGTCCACCCGCAATGACGACCCGAAAACGGCATCGCGCCCCTGGGACAAGGACCGTGACGGTTTTGTGCTGGGCGAGGGCGGTGGTGTGCTGGTGCTCGAAGAATACGAACACGCCAAGGCCCGTGGCGCGAAGATTTATGCCGAAGTCATCGGCTTTGGCATGAGTGCTGACGCGTACCACATGACCGCGCCCGACATCGATGGTCCTTGTCGTTCCATGGCGATGGCGCTGAAGAATGCCGGCGTCAATGCCGATGAGGTTCAGTACCTCAATGCCCACGGCACGTCCACGCCACTGGGTGACTTGAATGAAACCAATGCAATCAAGCGGGCCTTCGGTGACCATGCGAAAAAACTGGTCGTGAACTCGACCAAGTCGATGACCGGCCACTTGCTGGGCGGTGCCGGGGGCATCGAGTCGGTGTTCACGGTGCTGGCGCTGCACCACCAGAAAAGCCCGCCGACCATCAACATCTTCAATCAGGATCCGGAGTGCGATCTCGACTACTGCGCCAACACGGCGCGGGACATGAAGATAGACGTGGCGGTCAAGAACAATTTTGGTTTCGGCGGCACCAATGGCACGCTGGTCTTCAAGCGCGCCTGACCTGCCCTGATCTCGCTTGCTTCATTTGCTTCAGACCCGCCAAAGCACTGACTGCCTTGACCACCCATAACGCCCCGCCGGTTGTCTATCCGCTGGGGCGTTCGCGTTTTCAGGCTTGCCTGCTGCTGGGGCTGTGGCTTGCAGGCCTGGTTTTGGTGCTGCTTTGGTTCAGCGTCACCCGACAGCTGGACGGGCGGATGGCGGCTGCGCTTGTCGCCGTTTTGGCTGCCGGCGTGGCGGCGCACGGCAGCTGGAAAAACGCCCCCTCCGGTCAGCTGGCATGGGATGGCGAAGTCTGGCGCTGGGAAAGCCCGAGTTACCAGACCGGAATTGCGGAACAAAGACTCTCGGTGATTGCCGATTTTCAGCACCTGCTGCTGCTCCGGCTCGAAAACCGGGCGCATGCCAGTTTGTGGCTCTGGGCGGAGCGAAGGGCCTTGCCCGAACGCTGGCTGGACTTGCGCCGGGCGGTGTTCTCCCCGTGCAAGGCTTCCAGGGCAGCACGGCCACACGACGTGGTGCACACGGAGCCGCTCTCCGCTGTGGCAGTATCGGGCGAGATGCACTCTGCTGATGCCCCGCACATAAAGCCATGACCGCCGAAGTGACACCCTTGCCAGCCGAAAAGGCCACGGACAGCGATGCCATGCTGGTTGAGCGCACGGTTGCGGGTGATCAGCGGGCGTTTGAACTGCTGGTCATCAAATACCAGCGGCGGATTCAGCGCCTGATAGGGCGCATGGTTCGCGATGTGGACCTGGTGGAAGACATCGCCCAGGAGACCTTTATCCGGGCCTACCGGGCGCTGTCGCAGTTCAGGGGCGAAGCCCAGTTTTACACCTGGCTGTACCGGATTGCGGTCAACACCGCTAAAAAAGCCCTGATGGACCTCAAGCGGAACCCGACCGTTTCGGAAAATTCCTTCAAATCCGCGCAAAGCGACGAAAGCGATGAAACTTCCCCGCTGGAAAACGAACTAACTAGCTCGGAAACACCAGATGCGGTATTGGCCAGCAAGGAAATTGCAGAAATGGTCAATGCGGCCATGGAAGCGTTGCCCGAAGAGCTTCGCCAGGCCATCACCCTGCGCGAAATAGAAGGGCTGAGCTACGAAGAGATATCAGAAGCCATGAATTGCCCGATAGGCACAGTGCGATCCCGAATTTTCAGGGCGCGCGAAGCGATTTCGGAGAAGGTCAAGCCCTTGCTGGAAAGCCAGTCAGGCAAGCGCTGGTAATGGATGCACCGACACGCAGGAATCATTTATGAGCCAGACCACATATTCAGCCACGGCAAAACCGGCAAGCCCTCCGCCCATGAACACCATGAATCCGTCCATGCAAACCGGCGAACTCATATCCGCCCTGGCCGATGGCCAGCTGGCAGGCGATGACTTTGCCGCCGCACTTGAGGCATGCCAGCAGGGCGACTCGGCGTTGGCCAGCTGGAACACCTACCACCTGATTGGCGATGTGCTGCGCTCTCCCGAGCCCGTAGCGCCAGCGGTGGACTTGACGTTTCTTGAGCGCTTGAACCTGCGCCTCGCGCAAGAAGCGCCATGGGTCAGTGCAACACATGTGACGCATGAGCCTCTTGCGGCCGTTGAGCCTGATTCGGCAGCGCAGGCCAGCGCGAAACCCGCTAGCGATTTGATTCACCACCGTGGCCCGGCGTCCAACGACAGCAATTTCCGCTGGAAGCTGGTGGCCGGCTTTGCCTCGCTGGCCGCCGTATTTGCCATCGCCTGGAACGCATCGGGTCTGCTGGCTCCTGCCAGCGT
>DASXRN010000468.1:0-4639 GCA_036506595.1 Polaromonas sp.
AGCTTGACGCCGGCAAGCTTGAGGCCCATCTCGCAACCCGACAGGGCCGCCATCAACGTCAGGTCGTTGCAGTCGCCCAGGTGGCCAATGCGGAACATGCGGCCCTTGACCTTGCCCAGACCGGTGCCCAGCGAACAGTCAAAGCGTTCGTAAATAATCTTGCGCACCCCATCGGCATCGACGCCCTCGGGCATCATCACGCCGGTCAGCACCGGCGAGTACAGCGCCGGGTCGGCGCACTGGATTTCGAGCCCCCAGGCCCGGACCGCTGCACGCACGCCCTCGCCCCAGCGCTGGTGCCGGGCGAACACCGTGTCCAGCCCCTGCCCCAGCAGCATGTCGCAGGCCTCGCTCAGGCCATAGAGCAAATTGGTGTTGGGCGTGTAAGGCCAGTAGCCGGTCTTGTTCATCTCGATGATTTCGTCCCAGGCCCAGAAGGCCTTGGGCAGCCTGGCGGTCTTGCTGGCTTCGAGGGCCTTGGGCGATACGGCGTTGAAGCTGATGCCCGGCGGCAGCATCAGGCCCTATTGCGAACCGCTCACCGTCACGTCAACGCCCCACTCGTCGTGCCGGTAGTCGGCCGAGGCCAGGCCGGAAATCGTGTCCACCAGCAACAGGGCCGGATGCCTGGCGGCGTCGATGGCGCGGCGCACGGCGGCGATGTTGCTGGTGACGCCGGTCGAGGTTTCGTTGTGGACCACGCAGACGGCCTTGATGCTGTGCTGGGTGTCGGCCTTCAGACGCTCCTCGATCTGGAACGCCTGCACGCCGTACCGCCAGCCCGCTGCCGCCGGCAAGTGCTCATCCTTGCCCGGGTAGCTCAAAAACTCGGTCTTGAGCCCGAGCCGCGTGGCCATCTTCTGCCACAGCGAGGCAAAGTGGCCGGTCTCATACATCAACACCTGATCGCCCGGGCTCAACACATTGGTCAGCGCAGCTTCCCACGCGCCGGTGCCCGAAGCCGGGTAGATGACGACCGGGTGTTGGGTTTGGAAGATTTTCTTGATGTCTGCCAGCACCTTGAGACCCAAGGCGCCGAACTCCGGGCCGCGGTGGTCAATGGTGGGCAAGCTCATGGCCCGCAGGATGCGGTCGGGCACGGGCGACGGACCGGGAATCTGCAGGAAATGGCGGCCGGTGGGATGGAAGTCAAGCGTCAACATAAATCATGGTCTCCTTAAATAATGGCTCCATTTTTTGCATACAAAATTTATCTGTCAAGAAATTCATGAATGAAAATTGATTTGACAGGCTGTTTTTTTGCATACAAAATTTAAATATGAGCGCTGAAATCATTTCCATCCCGCGCGCCGCCCTGCATGAACAGGTGGCGCACCGCCTGCGCCAGATGCTGGTGGAAAACCGCATACCGCCCGGCGCCAAACTCAACGAACGCGAACTGAGCGAGGTGCTCAATGTCTCGCGCACGCCGCTGCGTGAGGCCATCAAGATGCTGGCCGCCGAGGGCCTAGTGGAACTGCTGCCCAACCGCGGCGCGATTGCGGTGGAGCTGACCGAGGCCGATGTACTCAACACCTTTGAGGTGATGGCCGGGCTGGAGGCCCAGTCCGGCGAACTGGCGGCCCAGCGCATCACCGACAGCGAGCTGGCCGAAATCCGGGCCATGCATTTCGAAATGATGGCCGCTTACACGCGACGCGACTTGTCGAACTACTACCGGCTCAATGCGGCCATCCACCGCGCCATCAATGCCGCCGCCAAGAACCCGGTACTGACGGCGACCTACAACCAGGTCAACGCCCGGCTGCAAGCCCTGCGCTTTCGCACCAATCAGGACGAAGAGAAGTGGAAGATCGCCATGAAGGAGCATGAACAGATGATTGATGCCCTCAGTGCCCGCGACCCACGCGCCATGCGCACCGTGCTGCTAACCCACCTGGACAACAAGCGCGATGTCGTGATCGAGCAACTGCGTGCGGCCAACCCCACCCGACAACCCGACACGAAAGCCTGAGATGAACGCTCCCCTGCCCTTGAACATCACTCAACAGACGGCAGCGCAAGCGTACGACAGCGTCTCGCCGCTCAGCAACGAAGTCGCAGGCCGGCTGGCGGCGCGACTTGCCGCTGAAACCCGAGGCGAGGTACTGTTCTCGCCCGCCGACCGGGGCCGCTATTCCACCGATGCCTCGATTTACCAGGTAATGCCGGTCGGGGTGTTTGTACCGCGCAATTCGGTCGATGTCAAAACTGCGCTCGACATTTGCCGCGACCTGCAGGTTCCCATCGTGCCGCGCGGCGGCGGTACCAGCCAGTGCGGCCAGACCGTGGGCGCCGGCCTGGTCATCGACTACGCCAAGCACATGCGCAACATCCTCCATGTGGACGCCGAAGATCGCACCGCCGAGGTCGAACCCGGCATTGTGCTGGACCACCTCAACGCCGCGCTCAAACCCTACGGCCTGTGGTACCCGGTCGATGTATCGACCAGTGCGCAGGCCACGCTGGGCGGCATGGCCGGCAACAATTCGTGCGGCAGCCGCAGCATTGCCTACGGCAACATGGTGCACAACGTGCTGGGTGCCACTGCCTGGCGCTCCGACGGCAGCCTGCTGGAGCTGGGGCGTTATGGCGCGGCCTCCGGCCCCGCGCGCGCGCTCGGCGACTACGTCAAGACGCTGTCTGACCAGCTCAGGCCCGAGCTTGAAGCGCACTGGCCCAAGGTGATGCGCCGCGTCGCCGGCTACAACCTGGACATCTTCAACAACCAGAACGAAAAGCCCTACACGCAAGACGGCTCGGTCAACCTGGCGCACTTGCTGATTGGCAGCGAAGGCACGCTGGCACTGACCAAATCACTCAAGCTGCGCCTGAGCGAACTGCCGCGCACCAAGGTGCTGGGCGTGGTGAACTTCCCGACCTTTTACAAGGCCATGGATTCGGCCCAGCACATCATCAAATTAGGAAGCGACGGCACCCTGACGGCGGTCGAACTGGTCGACCGCACCATGATCGAGCTGTCGCTGCAGAACCCGGCCTTTGCCCCGACCGTGCGGACCGCGCTGATAGGCCAGCCCGACGCCATCTTGCTGGTGGAGTTTTCAGGCAAGTCAAAGGCTGAGCTCACACCCAAAATCAAGCAACTTGTGGAGCTGATGGGCGACCTGGGCCTGCCCGGCTCGGTGGTGGAAATGATTGACGACGCGCCGCAGAAAAACCTGTGGGAAGTGCGCAAAGCCGGGCTCAACATTATGATGAGCTTGAAGGGCGACGGCAAACCGGTGAGTTTTATTGAAGACTGCGCAGTGCCGCTGGAGAACCTGGCCGAATACACCGATGCGCTGACGCAGGTGTTTCGCAAATACGGCAGCAAGGGCACCTGGTATGCCCACGCCTCCGTCGGCACGCTGCATGTGCGGCCGATTCTGGACATGCGGCGGGATGGTGCCACCAAAATGCGCGCGATTGCCGAAGAGGCCTCGGCTCTGGTGCGCCATTACAAGGGCGCTTACAGCGGCGAACATGGCGACGGCCTCTGCCGCGGCGAGTGGGTGCAGTGGCAGTTCGGCCCCAAGATCAACGAAGCGTTTGCGCAGATCAAACATTACCTGGACCCGCTGAATTTGCTCAGCCCGGGGCGCATTGTTGCGTCAGTCGGGCATCCGCTGCCCAGGATGGACGACACGCGGCTGATGCGCTTTCCACCCGGCTACAAGGTCATCCCGATTCAAACCGCGCTGGACTGGAGTGCCTGGAACGTGCAAAACGACCCGGTGACCGAGCAGACCAGCGCGCCGGGCACCGGTGGCGATGCGGCGCAAGGCTTTGCCAAAGCCGTGGAGATGTGCAACAACAACGGCCACTGCCGAAAATTTGATGCCGGCACCATGTGCCCCAGCTACCGCGTGACGCGCGACGAAAAACACCTGACGCGCGGCCGGGCCAACACTTTGCGCCTGGCACTCTCCGGTCAATTGGAAGGCATGAAAGCTGAAGACGCTTTCACCAGCGATGCCGTGAAAGACGCGCTTGATTTGTGCGTGGGCTGCAAGGGCTGCAAGCGCGACTGCCCGACCGGCGTGGACATGGCCAAGATGAAGGTGGAGTTTTTGCACCACTACAAGGCCAAGCACGGCTATACGCTCAAGGACAAACTGGTCGCCCACCTGCCCGATTACGCGCCCTGGGCCAGCCGCCTGGCACCGCTGCTCAATCTGCGCGACAGGATTCCGGGCCTGGCCACCTTAAGCGAAAGACTGCTGGGCTTGTCTGCCCGGCGCACGCTGCCGCAGTGGAAGACAAAAACCTTCTTCAACTCGGCCCCCGCCAGCGCCACACGCGAAGAGGTGCTGGCCGCCAGCAAACCCGTGGTGCTGTTCGTAGACACCTTCAACGGCTACTTCGAATCAAAAAATGCGGTTTCGGCATTGAAAGTGCTGCAGACCGCGGGTTATACGGTGCATGTAGCGACAAAAACCATAGCGGACGGCAAAAGCCTGTGCTGCGGCCGGACCTACCTGGCCAGCGGCATGGTAGATGAAGCCAAGGTCAAGGCGCGCGAACTGGTAGACGCCCTGCTGCCCTTTGCCGAAAAAGGCATCGCCATCGTCGGGCTGGAGCCTTCCTGCCTCCTCACGCTGCGCGACGAGATGCTGGTGATGGGTTTGGGTGAGGCGGC
>DASXRN010000469.1:0-7664 GCA_036506595.1 Polaromonas sp.
CGCATCGGCAAGCTGCTTTTCGATCTCGGCTTTGCGATCAGAAAAACTGGCAATCACAGCCCCGTCTTGTTGCAGCGTGGCCGCATAGCTGTCGGCGTCTTTCAGCACCACCGGGTCAATCGCAGCCTCAAAGCGGTGGCCCTGCGTGCTGTTGCCGGCCTTCAGGCCCAGCGCCTCAACCGCCACCACCTCGCGGCCATGCAAGGCCACCAGGCCATGCGCGGGCCGCACAAACTTCACGTCGCTCCAGCCATCGGCCAGCTGGTAGGTCATGACTTTGGGAATCGGCAGCTTGGCGATGGCTTCGAGCAGGGCCTTTTGCAGGCCCTCGGCCAGCGTGGCGCCCGTGACCGTGCTGTCGTAAAACAGCGCCTCGGCTTTGCCATCGGGGGCACGCTTGAGGCCGGCCACGGCAGAGGCGTCGGCGCCCAAGGCCGCGAGTTTCTTGAGCAATGCCGGGCTTGCGTTACCGGAAGCATCCAACCCCACCGTCACCGGCATCAGTTTTTGCGATACCGCCTTGTCGGCAGCCTGGCTGGCGATAGCCGTGATGTGCGCCGCCAATCGCCGGGGCGAGGCAAAAGAAGTCAGCACGGTCTCGGCGGATGCCAGCCCCTGGCTTGTCAGCTGCTCCAGCAGCACACCGGCAAATGCTTCTCCCAATTTTTTGAGGGCCTTGGGCGGCAGCTCTTCCACAAACAATTCAACGAGAAGGTTTTTGTTGGTCATCGTCATCACGCTCATGCTGCCTTCTTCGTCATCTGTTCCACCCACTCGCGCGGCGCCATAGGGAAACCCAGGCGTTCGCGGCTTTCGTAATAGCTTTGTGCCACGGCACGCGCCAGGTTGCGAATGCGGCCTATGTAGGCGGCGCGTTCGGTCACGCTGATCGCGCCGCGCGCGTCCAGCAGGTTAAAGCTGTGCGCGGCTTTGAGCACCTGCTCGTAGGCCGGCAGGGCCAGCTGCGCCTCAATCAAATGCTTGGCCTGCTTTTCATGGGCGGTGAAGGCGGTGAACAGGAAGTCGGCATCGCTGTGCTCGAAGTTGTAGGTGGACTGCTCGACCTCGTTCTGCTTGTAGACGTCGCCGTAGCTCAGGCCGTCGGTCCAGGTCAGGTTGTAGACGTTGTCCACGCCCTGCAAATACATGGCCAGGCGCTCCAGGCCATAGGTGATTTCGCCGGTGATCGGCTTGCAGTCAATGCCGCCGACCTGCTGAAAATAGGTGAACTGCGTGACTTCCATGCCGTTGAGCCAGACTTCCCAGCCCAGGCCCCAGGCGCCCAGCGTCGGGTTTTCCCAGTCGTCCTCGACAAAGCGGATGTCATTCTTCTTGAGGTCAAAACCCAGGGCTTCGAGCGAGCCGAGGTAGAGCTCCAGAATGTTGGCCGGTGCGGGTTTGAGCACCACCTGGTACTGGTAGTAGTGCTGCAGCCGGTTCGGGTTCTCGCCATAGCGGCCGTCTTTCGGGCGGCGGCTCGGCTGCACGTAGGCGGCCTTCCAGGGCTCGGGGCCCAGCGCTCTTAAAAACGTAGCAGTGTGTGAAGTCCCGGCGCCGACCTCCATGTCATAAGGCTGCAAAAGTGCGCAGCCCTGGTCAGCCCAGTAGGACTGCAGCTTCAGGATAATTTGCTGGAAAGTGAGCATAGGAATGGGTTGAAAGCAAAAGCGCAGCGCCTGTTTGGGCACCGAGGCAGCGACACCGCAGGCGGCTGTCGCTAAACCGTTCATTTTACGCGGCGGTGACGCGCAGGCGCTGCGGGCGCTGTGGCCGGCGCCACCGTGGCAGACGGCACGTACCACGCCGGCGCGGCCTTGAAAGCTTCGACCAGGAAATCCACCATGACCCTGACCTTGGCGCTCAGGTGACGGCGGCTGGGGTAAATCGCCAGCACGTCGATGTCGGGTATGCGGTAGCCGGGCAACAGGGGAACGAGCCGCCCTTCCTGCAAATCGTTCCCGATCAGAAAGGCCGGCTGCCAGATGACGCCCTGCCCGGCAATCGCCGCTTCGCGCGCCGTGTCGCCGTTGTTGGCGTGCATGACGTAGTTGACCTTGACCACATGCGGATGGCCCTGTTCGTCCACAAAATGCCATTCATTGGCGGTGGCCGCATAGGTGTAGCCCAGGCACCGGTGGCCCGCCAGGTCGGCGGGCCTCTCGGGCCGGCCGTACGCCTTGAGATAAGCGGGTGATGCGCAGACGATATTCCGGGAGGTCGCCAGCTTGCGCGCGGCATGGGTGGCCGGCCCGGTGCGCGAGATGCGGATGGCCAGGTCATAGCCCTCTTCCACAATGTCCACCACCCGGTCGCTGAGTGCAATGTCGAGCTCCACCTCCGGGTAGCGCTGCATGAAGCGCGGCCACAGCGGCGCCAGGTGGCGGATGCCAAAACTCACCGGGGCATTGATGCGCAAACGCCCGCGCGGTTGCAACGTGGCAGAGGATGCCAGTGCCTCCGCATCGGCGACTTCTTCCAGAATCGATTTGCTGCGTTCGTACAGCGCTTCACCGCTTTCGGTCAAGGACAGCTTGCGCGAACTGCGGTTCAGCAGGCGCGTGCCGAGATGGGCTTCCAGCTCATTCACATAGCGCGTGACATTGGCGGGAGAGGTGTCCAGCGCGTCGGCCGCGCGCGTGAAACTGCCGCGGCCCACCACTGCGGCAAACACCTCAAAAGCACGAAGGCGGTCCATCGTCAGCCTCTTAAATTCATAAAAACTGAATGATTAAAACACTTTCCATGCCTTCCGCCAACAGAAGGTGAATCGTACATTGGCTTCATCGGCTGGCACATCGGGCTAACCGATTCCTAAGCTCTTCATTCACCCAACTTTCAGGACATCACCATGAATACGCTCACAACCCAAAGACTCAAGGACAAAGTGGCCATCGTCACAGGCGCCAGTTCCGGCATAGGCCGCGCGACCGCCAAGCTTATTGCCGCCGAAGGCGCGCGCGTGGTGGTGGCGGCCCGCCGCCAATCAGAGCTGGACAGCCTGGTGGCCGAGATTGCGGCCGACGGCGGCATTGCCATCGCATTGGCCGGCGATGTGCAATCGGAAGCCTTTGCCCAGGCGCTGGTCGAACTGGCGGAGACAAAATTTGGCCGACTTGACATTGCCTTCAACAACGCCGGCACCCTGGGCGAAATGGGCCCGAGCACCGGAATCTCGGCGCAAGGCTGGAATGAGGCCCTGAGCACCAACCTGACCAGCGCCTTCTTTGGCGCAAAACACCAAGTTGCAGCCATGCAAAAAACGGGCGCCGGTTCGATTATTTTTACCTCGACCTTTGTCGGGCATACCTTCGCCTTTCCGGGCGTGGCCGCTTATGCCGCCAGCAAGTCCGGGCTGATCGGATTGACGCAGGCCCTGGCAGCGGAATATGGCCCACAAGGCATTCGGGTCAATGCCATCTTGCCGGGCGCGGTAGACACCGAGATGTACCGGGCCATGAACAACACCCCCGAATCCCAGTCTTTCGTGACCAATCTGCACGCGCTGAAGCGGCCGGCACGGCCTGAAGAGCTGGCCCGTTCGGTGCTGTACCTGGCTTCGGACGATTCATCCTTCGTCACCGGCACCGCTTCGCTGGTGGATGGCGGCGCATCGATTACACGCACCTGAGCTGCTTTCCTGCAATCAATTCAACGCTCTTTTAAAGGATTCATCATGAAACGCTTCGACAACAAAACCGTGCTCGTCACGGGCGGCAACAGCGGCATCGGCCTGGCCACCGCGCTGGAATTTGCCAAGCAGGGCGCCCGCGTCATCATCACCGGCCGCGACCAGGCCACGCTGGACCAGGCCAAAGCGCAACTGGGCGCCAATGCCATCGCCCTGCGCAATGACGCCGGCGACATCCAGGCCGCCAAAGCCCTGGCCGCCAGCCTGAAAGCGCAAGACATCACGCTGGATGCCCTGTTCATCAACGCTGGCGTGGCCAAGTTTGCGCCGCTCGAAGCCGTCGAGGAAGACCTGTGGGACCAGACCTTTAACACCAACGTGAAGGGGGCGTATTTTGCGATCCAGGCCTTGTCGCCGCTGTTCAACCCGGGTGCAGCCATCGTGCTCAATGGCTCCATCAATGCCCACATCGGCATGCCCTCGTCCAGCGTCTATGCGGCCAGCAAGGCGGCCCTGATTTCGCTGGCCAAAACCCTGTCGTCCGAACTGCTGGTACGCGGCATCCGCGTCAATGTGGTCAGCCCCGGTCCGGTCAGGACGCCGCTGTATGGCCGGCTGGGCGTTCCGGCGGACCAGCTCGATGCCCTGGCCGCCGGCATTCAGGCGCAAATACCGCTGAAGCGGTTTGGCACGCCTGACGAGGTGGCCAGCGCGGTGGTCTACCTGTCGTCGCCTGAAGCGGCGTTCATCATCGGCACGGAACTGATCGTCGATGGCGGCATGAGCCAACTGTAAGGAACACACGCCACAACAATGCTGCCAGCCGGCATCGTTGTGGTTGTCGACTCCAGCGAAAAGGGTCAGTACTGCCAGAAAATCCGCTGCAGTTCCTTGCTGTCGAGGGTTTTGGTCATGGCCACCGCCGCCAGGATGCGCGCCTTTTGCGGGTTCAGGTCATGCGCCACCACCCAGTCGTATTTGTCATCGGGCTGCTCGGCGTTGCGCAGCACAAAGCCATCGGGCACGCGCGAGGAGCGAATCACCTGGATGCCCCTGGCACGCACATCCTGCAGCGCCGGCACGATGCGGTCAGCCACTGAGCCATTGCCGGTGCCGCCGTGGATCAGCGCCTTGATGCCGGACTTGCCCACGGCGTCCAGCGCGGTGCGCGAGACATTGCCGTAGCCGTAGACAACTTCCACCGGCGCCAGCGTGTCCATCTCGTCGATGTTGAACTCCGACTGCAGGGTATGGCGCTTGACCGGCGCGCGGAACCAGTAGTTGTTGCCTTCCACCACCATGCCCAGCGGCCCCCACTGGCTCTTGAAGGCCTCGGTTTTGATGTTGATGGTTTTACTCACATCGCGGCCGCTCTGAATTTCGTCGTTCATGGTGACCAGCACGCCTTTACCGCTCGTGTCTTTGCTGGCTGCCACACTGACGGCATTGAACAGGTTCAGGGCACCGTCGGCAGACAGGGCCGTGCCGGGGCGCATGGAGCCGACCACCACGATGGGCTTGCTGGTGCGAATGACAAGGTTGAGGAAGTACGCGGTTTCTTCCAGCGTGTCGGTGCCGTGGGTCACCACAATGCCGTCCACGTCGGCCTGCTTGACAAGTGCCGAGACACGCTTGCCGAGCTTCATCAGGGTTTCGTTGTTGAAGCTTTCCGAGGCGATTTGAGAGACCTGTTCGCCGCGCACATTGGCCACGTTGGCCAGCTCCGGCAGGCCCGCCAGCAGTTTGTCAACCGGCACTTTGGCCGCCGCATAGGTGGCGCTGTTGAGGGCGGAAGCCCCTGCGCCGGCGATGGTGCCGCCCGTGGCCAGGATCACCACATTGGGTTTGGCGGCCTGCGCCACCGCCAGGGAAGCGAGCGCTGCCAGCCCGAGGCCGGTCACGAGTTTTTTGACTTTTAATTGGATATGCATGGGATGTCTCGTAAAAATTGGTATTCCTTGAAGGTTGGCCACCGCGGCGGTCAAGGCCCGCATCGGCGGCACAGCCACCTCTGATGCCCGTGCGTCAAAGGTGGCTCATCGTAGCCACGCCATTGGCGCGCAGCGATGCATAATTGGGCGCAGGGTGTGACTAAAACTCACACCCCCTCAAACCGAGACCCAGCAACGCCAGCACACCGCAACCTTTCTTTGACGCGTCCTGGCGGTGCGGTCCTTCACGCATTGACATGAACCTCAGGCAACTCGAAGTCTTTCAGGCCGTGATGCAAACCGGCAACATGAGTGCTGCTGCCCGCCTGATTTGCATCACCCCCTCGGCTGTGAGCAAAACCATCTCGCACACCGAGCTGCAACTGGGCTACAAGCTGTTCACCCGGGGCAAGGGCACGCTGGCCCCGACGCCCGAGGCCCAGGTACTGTTTGAGGAGTCCACGCTGATCCACCGCAAACTGGACGAACTCAAACGCATCGCGCTTAACCTGCGCCAGGTCGACAACGGTCAGGTGCGGCTGGCCGCCATTCCGTCAATTTGCCACGAATTTTTACCCCTGGTGCTCGAAAAGCATTTGGCGCGCTACCCGCGTGTGAGCGTGGAGGTGCGCACCCTGCACCAGGACCAAATGGTGCAGGCGCTGCTCACGCGCAGTGTGGATTTCGCCTTGGGCTACTACGAGCACCCGCACCCGCAACTGACGAACACCCGACTGGTGAGCGGGCCGCTTTATCTGGTCGTGACGCGGGAAATCTGGCAGCGGGCCGTGCGCGCGCGGAGCAAAAACCCGATGTTTTTTCTGGCCAGCATGCCGCTGATACGGCTGGTGGGCGAAGACCCCATGTGCCAGTCGATTGACGAGCTGGCCCGGCATTTGGGCTTGACGAGCCCGAATCCAACGCAAGGCCTGCAAGTGCACACCTCCCGGCTGGCGCTGGAGTTGGTCAAACGCGGCATGGGCTGGACGGTCGTTGATTTTTTGACCGCCAGCAACCTGGACTCATCCGCCATTACGGCGGTGCCTTTGCATGACTTCGCACAGGTGCCGTTGCAGATGTATTTTGCGACCAGCACGCCACCAGGCCAGGCCGCCAAGCGCATGCTGGGCATGCTGCCGGACTTGCTGCACGGCGTGATGGCGTCCCGCCATTAGGGCAGGAAGGGTAGGAAAAAGCCCGAAAAGACTCAGCGCCGCCGCACCAGCAGTGCCAGGACCGCCACCGCCAGCCCCAGCCCCCACAACGGCCACAAGCCATAGCGCGACACCCACCACGCATAAGGCGTGATGCCGCCGCGGCCCTGCACCTCGCCGACCAGCGCGCCGCGCGTATGGCGTTCGATCGAGTGCGTAACTTGCCCCCGGTGGTCAATGATGACGGTGGCGCCGGTGTTGGTGGCGCGGATCATGGGCCGCTCAAATTCAAGCGCGCGCATGCGCGAGATCTGCAGATGCTGGTCAATCGCCACGGTGTTGCCAAACCAGCCGATGTTGCTGAGGTTGACAAAGATGGTGGGGGCCTGCGCCGCATGGGCAAAGCGCGCAGCCAGTTCTTCGCCAAACAGGTCTTCGTAGCAGATGTTGGGAGCCAGCCGCTGGCCGCGCCAGTCGAACGAAGCCTGGCCGACCGCACCCCGGTTGAAGTCGCCCAGCGGGATATGCATCAGGTCAGTAAACCATCTGAACCCCGTCGGAATAAATTCGCCAAACGGCACCAGATGGTGCTTGTCATAGCGGTAAGCTTCTAACTGGCCGGGCCCGAGGCCAAGCACCGAGTTGGCATAACCCGTTTGATAACTGCCCAGCGGTATGCCGATCAGCGCCGCCTGCTGGCCACTGGAAAACCGCGACTGCAGCGCCTGCCAATAGCCGTCGGGCAGTTGCAGCGGCAGCAGGGGAACAGCGGTTTCGGGCGCGACGACCAGCGCGGTTTTGGCGTCACGCAGTTGCTCGCCGTACCAGCGCAGCGCCGTGACCACGCCGGTACCGGTCTCAAATTTTTCGTTTTGCGGAATATTGCCTTGCAGCAGCGTCACCGCCATGGCCTCGGGGGGCGCCGGATGGTCTTCAATATGGAAGGTGCTT
>DASXRN010000470.1:0-20774 GCA_036506595.1 Polaromonas sp.
GAGTTGGGCACCAGCACAATATTGGGCGAGCTGGCGACATAGGCAATCGGCGTGAAATCCGTATCGGCCTTGTAGGGAATCTTCGGATTGATGGCCGGCCCGATGCTGTGGGTGCTGGAAGTGGCCAGCAGCAATGTGTAGCCATCGGAAGGCGACTTGGAAGCCGCGTCGGCGCCAATGGTGCCGCCGGCGCCTGGGCGGTTGTCGACAATGACCGGCTGGCCGATTTTCTCGCCCAGTTTCTGCGACAGCGCGCGCGCCAGGATGTCGGTCGCGCCTCCCGCCGGAAAGGGCACGATCATGCGAATGGGCCGGCTGGGATAGGTTTGCGCCGCAGCCGGCAAGGCCAGCGCCAGACTGGCGAGCAGAACTGACAGAAGATTTTTAAGTTTCATGGGGTTGCTGCTCAACGATTTTGCGGTGCAGTTTGCGCATGGACCACCACACGGCAAACGCCACCAGGGGGATCGCCAGGGCGGCCGTGCTTTCGCCACTCCAGGGCCAGCCCAGTGCCTTCGCCCCCTTGGCCATGTAGGCGATGAGGCCAACCGTGTAATACGTGATGGCGGCCACCGAAAGACCCTCGACCGCGGTCTGCAGCTTGAGCTGCAGGCCCTGGCGCTGGTTCATGGTCGCCAGGAGCGCCTGGCTGCTTTGCTGCTGGTCGATCTCGACCCGGGTGCGCAGCAGGTTGCTGATGCGCGAGACCCGCTGCGACAAGGCGTCCTGCCGGCGCGTGGCCCACTCGCAGGTGCTGCGCGCCGGTGACAGGCGGCGGTCCATGAATTCACGGATGGTTTGCAAACCCGGCAGCCGGACCTCGGCAATGTCGTCAATGCGCTTGTCCACCAGCTCGAAATAGGCCGCACTGGCGGAGAACCGCGAGTGGGTGGCCGCATGCTGACTCTCCACCTCGCCGGCCAGTTTGGTCAGGCGGTCCAGCAGCAAGGGCTCGTCGTTCCGTGTGGCGCTGCGAATCGACTGGGCCAGCTCGGCCAGCTCGCGCTCGGCATAGGCCAGCACGCTGGACGCCTCGCGCGCCGCCGGCAGGCCCAGCAGTGCGGCCATGCGGTAGGTTTCGATCTCGATGAGGCGCTGCACCAGCCGCCCCAGACGGCGCGGCGTCAGGCTGCCGGCCAGCACCACGACGCGGGAAAAACCATCGGCATGAATGCTCAGATCGGTATAGACCTCGCCATGGCCTTCGGCCACCGAAGAGCCGATCAGGGTGTCTTCCTGCAACACCCGCTTGAGCAGGGCCGGAGCGCCCAGGCTGCGCATGGGCAAGGCCCACAGGTGCAGCGCCGTGAGACACAGGCCGGGCAGGTCCGCGAGCCAGTCCTGCGGCACGACGGTGATCGCGAGTTCAGGTTCGCGCTTGTCGAAGTCATCGAACTCGACCGGGTGCATGAAGGTCCACGAGACAAACTCGGTGTGCAGCTCCCAGCGGATGCGAAACGGCCCCACCTCCATGCGGATGTGGGTGGACTCCAGATCCGGCTGGGGCAGATGGTGGTCGCGCAGCAAGGCGGCCACATGGGCACGGCTGGCTTCGCGCTGCGCGGCATCACACACCATCACCACATGCGAGATGGCCAGCGGGGCACTCATCGCCTCGGGCGGGCGGGCATGGATTTCATTGTGCAGTGCCGCCCTTTGCGAATGCTGCTGCAGGTGGTTGTTCAATTGCATGATGATCTCTTCATCCACATTGTGACTCAGCGAAGTTACAGCCCGGGTACAGGCCCCATGAAAAAAAGGCACCCGAAGGTGCCTTTTTGACGAGGGGGCCGCGGCCCCTGGCATTCGCCTTCACTCTTCGACGAAAGCCTCTTCGCGCTTGCTTTTGATAGCCGGCAGCAGCACGATCACCAGCAGCAGGGCAGCGGCGGCCAGCAGCCCGGCCGACAGCGGACGCGTCACAAACACGCTCCAGTCACCACGCGAGAGCAGCAGTGCCCGGCGCAGGTTTTCCTCCATCATGGGGCCGAGGATGAATCCGAGCAGCAGGGGCGCTGGTTCGCAACCCAATTTGACGAAACCGTAGCCGATTACGCCGAAGGCACCCACCATCCAGACATCAAAGGTGTTGTTGTTGGTCGAATACACACCAATCGCACAGAACAACACAATGGCCGGGAACAGGTAGCGGTAAGGCACGGTCAGCAGCTTGATCCACATGCCGATCAGCGGCAGGTTCAAAATAATCAGCATGGCGTTGCCGATCCACATCGAGGCAATCAGGCCCCAGAACAGTTCCGGGTTGCTGGTCATGACCTGCGGGCCCGGCTGGATGTTGTGAATCGTCATGGCACCGACCATCAGCGCCATCACGGCGTTGGGCGGAATGCCCAGCGTGAGCAGCGGAATGAAGGAGGTCTGCGCGCCAGCGTTGTTGGCCGACTCGGGCGAGGCCACACCGCGAATGTTGCCCTGGCCGAAGGGAACTTCGCCGGGTTTCATCTTGATTTTCTTCTCAAGCGCATAGGCTGCGAAGGCCGCCAGCAAGGCACCACCGCCGGGCAAAATCCCGAGTGCAGAGCCGAGGAAAGTACCGCGCAATACGGCAGGTGCCATGTCCTTGAAATCCTGTTTCGTCGGGAACAGGCCCGTCACTTTGGCCGTGAACACTTCACGCTCATGCTCCGGTTGCGCCAGGTTGCTGATGATCTCGCCGTAGCCGAACACGCCCATGGCAATCACGACAAAGCCGATGCCGTCAGTCAACTCGGGAATGTCAAAGCTGAAACGTGCGACACCCGAGTTCACGTCGGTACCGACCAGGCCCAGCAGCAGGCCCAGCACAATCATCGCAATCGCTTTCAGCAGCGAGCCGGAGGCCAGCACCACGGCACCAATCAGGCCCAAAGTCATGAGCGAGAAGTATTCGGCCGGGCCAAATTTGAAGGCCAGTTCGGTCAGGGGCGGTGCGAAAGCGGCCAGAATCAGCGTGCCGACGCAACCTGCAAAGAACGAGCCCAGGCCGGCAGCGGCCAGCGCCGGCCCGGCCCGCCCTTTTCGCGCCATCTGGTAACCGTCAATACAGGTGACCACCGAGGAGGATTCACCGGGCAGATTCACCAGAATGGCGGTGGTGGAGCCGCCGTATTGGGCGCCGTAATAAATACCGGCCAGCATGATCAGCGCCGACACCGGTGGCAGTGCGTAGGTCGCTGGCAGCAGCATGGCGATGGTGGCCACGGGGCCAATGCCGGGCAGCACACCAATCAGGGTGCCGAGCAGGCAGCCCACAAACGCATACAACAGGTTGATGGGCGTGAATGCCACACCAAAACCCAACGAAAGATTTGCAATCAGATCCATTTTTTTATCTCCTTAGCCGGTGATGAAGGTCGGCCAGACAGCGAACTGCAGCTTGAGTACCAGGACGAAGGCGATATAGCTGCCAACCGCCAGCACCGTGGCCAGTATGAAAGTATTCTTGAATTTCCAGCCGGGCTCGGCGATGCTGGAAATAAAAGTCAATGCATAGATGGCAGCAATCATGCCCATGGCGGGCAGCTTGATGCTGGGCAAGCCACCCAGTAGAACGCCAAAGGCCAGGTTGGACAAAATGATGTAAACCAGCGGCTTCCAGGCCCATTTGCCAATTTTGTCGCCGCCTTCGCTCTCAACCACCAAGGCTTTGAAGGTAACCGCCGCCCCCAAAACGGCCATGAGGATGCCCAGCAAGAGCGGGAAGTAACCGGGCCCCATGCGGGCACCTTCGCCGACGTTGTAGGTTGTTGCGCCCCATGCGAACGCCACGCCGACGCCCATGAACATGAGACCGGAAAAAAAGTCTCTTTGACTCTTGATATTCACGGTTTGTCTCCTCTATATAAAGAATGAATCGGTGGATTGTGCATTCAATCACCCCTTCCAGGCATGTGGCTTTCACCTATGCGGCAGGCGCCACCAGGAATGCATAAGTTTTTCCAGGCTCCTGAAAGCCGGGGCGTTTCAGGATAACGGCGGGGTAGAAGCCAGGATTTCCTCAATCGTCGTCAGGCCTTCGGCCACTTTCAGGGCACCGGCCAGCCGCAATGGGCGCATGCCTTGCGTGACCGCCTGACGGCGCAGCGCATCAATATTGGGCTCTTTGGAGACCTTTTCCTTGAAGCCTTCGGTCACCGTCAGCAGCTCGTAGAGGCCCATGCGGCCCCTGAAACCGGTCATGCGGCAATCGACGCAGCCCACGGGTTTGTAGGGCCGGTAGCCGCCGCTGATTTGCCAGGGCTTCACCAGTTCGGCCAGGGTCTCGCGCGAGACACTGTCATCGCGCTCGCGGCAATGGCTGCACAGGGTGCGCACCAGCCGCTGCGCCAGCACGCCCAGCAAGGTGGCATTGATCAGGTAAGACGGCACACCGAGCTCCATCAGGCGCGAGACGGCGGACGGCGCATCGTTGGTGTGCAGCGTGCTGAAGACCAGATGGCCGGTGAGTGCGGCCTGCACGGCCATTTCGGCGGTAGCCAAGTCGCGGATTTCGCCCACCATGATGATGTCCGGGTCCTGCCGCATCAAGGCGCGCAGGCCTTCGGGGAAATCAAAATCAAGATGGGGCTGAACCTGGGTCTGGTTAAACGCCGGCTCAATCATCTCGATCGGGTCTTCGATCGTGCTGACGTTGACCTCTTCCGTGGCAAGCCGCTTGAGCGTGGAATACAGCGTGGTGGTCTTGCCCGAACCGGTCGGCCCGGTGACCAGCACAATGCCATAGGGCCGCTTGACCAGCTGCTCCCAGCGCTCGGCGTCATGCTGCGAAAAACCCAGCGCATCCAGGTCCTTGACGGTGGTGTCCGGGTCAAAAATGCGCATGACCATTTTTTCGCCAAACGCCGTCGGCAAGGTGGACAGGCGCATTTCGATCTCGTCGCCGCGCGGGTTGCGGGTCTTGATGCGGCCGTCCTGGGGGCGGCGTTTTTCAACCACATCCATGCGGCCCAGCAGCTTGATGCGCGCCGTCATGGCGTTGTGCACGCCCATGGGCAGCTGGTACACGGGGTGCAGCACGCCGTCGATGCGAAAGCGGATCACGCCCTGCTCACGCCGCGGCTCCAGATGGATGTCGCTGGCGCGCTGGTCAAAAGCGTATTGCCAGAGCCAGTCCACCACCTGCACCACGCCCTGGTCGTTGGCATCGAGCTGCTTGTTGCTCTTGTTCAGCTCAACCAGTTGCTCAAAGCTGGTGGAACCGGCGTTTCCGCCAGTTTTGAGCGCCGCCTTGACGGATTTGGCCAACGCAAAAAACTCGGCCGTGAACTTGGCGATCTCCAGCGGATTGGCCACCACCAGGCGCACACTGCGTTTGGCCTGGCGCTCGACTTCCGGGACCCAGTCGGTGATGAAGGGCTCGGAGGTGGCGATCACCACCTCTTGCGGCGTAACCTGAACCGGCAGCACCTTGTGCCGCTCGGCATAAACGGCGGACATGGTGTCGGCCACCTTGCCCACATCGACCTTGAGCGGGTCAATCCTTAAATAGGCAAGGCCGGCGCGGCCGGCCAGCCACTGGGCAATGGTGTCAATGTCCAGCGGCTTGCCGTCGGCCACGCGCGTCATGCTGACGCTGGCCAGCCTGACCAGGGGGTGCTGGGCGCTTTGCACCTGCGAGCAGCGGGCAATGGTGCGCTCGGCCTCGGCGCTGCTGATCACGCCGTCCTCGTTAAGCCATTCGACCAGCTTGCGCCAGTCCAGCGGGCCAAGGTGGGCCTTTCCGGGCCGCGGCCCGCGTGGGTTAGGCAGGGAAGTGGGATGTTGGGGGGGCATCACTGCGCTCATGGCTGGCACTGTAGCGTATCAATGCCAGCGTCAAGCGACCGGCTTGAAAAGCCGCAACCATTTTTTTGCGGGCAGATCCCAGCGCGACTCAATGGTGCCTGCGCGCTGCAAGAGCTCGGCCCGCTCCGGCCGCGTGGGCTCGCGCTGGGCCAGCACCACGGTGTTGCCCTCCCGCGTCGGCTTGAAGGCCCAGACCGCTTCGGGACCAAATGCTTCGGCGATCTTGGTCAGCGACTGCACATAGCTGGAATCGCGGCCGAAGAGGTTCACTGTCATCACGCCCTCTTCGGTCAGCAGGCCCCGGCAGTGGGCATAAAAATCGGCGCTGTCCAGCACCGGCGCGGCGGCTTCGTGGTCATACAAATCGACGTGCAGCAGATCGACCGTACCTTGATGCAACGGTTTTTGTATTTCAACGGCAGCATCAGCCTCGATGACATGCAGCCGGAGGTCGTCGCGCGGCAACTTGAACCAGATGCGGCAGGCCGCAACCACCTGCGGGTTGAGCTCAATCGCCGTGGTCTTCATGCGCAGCTTTTTGTAGCAGAACTTGGTGAGCGCCGCCGAGCCCAGGCCCAGTTGCATGGCGTGCTTTTTGGACACGTCCGAGGCCTCCATGAACAGCAGCCCGGCCATCATGCGCTGCACATACTCCAGCTCAATCTCATAGGGCGCATCCACCAGCATGGAGCCTTGCACCCATTCGGTGCCCAAATGCAGAAAACGCACATTGCCGTAGTCCGAGAAGTTGACTTCCGGGTGGTTCAGGGTGGTTCCCGCGATTCCTCTTTTTGACATCAAATCAATCCATGTTTTTCAAATACTTCACGCCAGGAGCTAAGTTTGCGCTCGAAGGACCAGGACGCGTTGGCCGGGCTGGTGGAAGGCAATTTGTACACCGGCAAACCCAGCTGCAGGGTGTGACGGGAATGCTTGAAGCTTTCGCCTCCGTTATGGCCGATGGCCTGCAATTGCGGGCAAAGACGCCTTACGGCGGCAAAATCATTCACCACGGCATGGCGGATGCTGCTGTCCAGGCTGCCTTCGCGTTCGCACGCTGCGTACACGTCCCACAGACCGAGCTGCTTCGACAGCAGCCATTCGCTACGAATTTTATAGCTATCTGCGCCCATCCCTATTGGGCCATCAGGCCAAATGGCTTGCAAAATCTTCCAGAAGTGGTTTTGCGGGTGGCCATAGTACTGCTGGGCGGCCAAAGACGCCGCGCCCGGGAAACTGCCCAGTATCAGCAGGCGCGTCTGGCTGCAGACGAGCGGCGGCAAGCCGGTCAGCACGGCAGTCATTCCGTCATTACCCATGACATTACTCACGACAAGAGCGCCTTGAGCCGGGGCAGCGCCGCTTGCGCGTTGGCGCTGGTGGCGCTGGCCAATGCCTCGGCGGAAATACCGCGCAGACTCGCCACCTGCTGCGCAATGCGGGGCAGCTCGCCCGGCTCATTGCGGCCCTGGCGCTGCCCGGCCGCACGCTGCGCTGCCGTGGTGTAAAGCCAGTGCGGCGGAATGTCGGGCGAATCGGTTTCCATCACCAGCGTCTCCAGCGGCAACTGGGCGGCCAGGCGCCTGAGCTGTTGGGCCGGCTCATACGTGACGGCACCGCCAAAGCCGAGCTTGAAACCCAGTTTGACGAACTCCATCGCCTGCTGTTCGCTGCCGTTGAAGGCGTGGGCAATGCCGTTCCAGCCGGGGCCAGTGGGTGACGCCAGTTCGCGCAAGCGTTTGAGCAGCTTGTCGGCCGATCGCCGCACATGCAGGATGACTGGCAAGCCATGCTTGCGTGCCATCTTGAGCTGCTCGCGGTAGAAATACTCCTGGCGCTCGCGCATGGGGCTTTGCGTCAATGCGGGCACGAAATAGTCAAGCCCGATTTCCCCCACCGCCACCAGGCGCGGGTCGGACTTTCTGAGGGCCAGCTCCGCATCCAGCGCCTGCAGGTCGGCCTCTTGCGCTTCAGGTACGCACAGCGGGTGTATGCCCAGGGCATAGCTGTCCGAAAACTCATGCGCCAGCAAGCGCACTGCCGCGAAGTTGCTGACTGCCACGGCCGGCAGCACGCAATGCGCGACCTGCCTGGCGGCCGCCCGCGCACGAACTGCGACCACATCGGGCGAAAACTCCCCGGCATCGAGGTGGCAGTGCGTGTCAATCCAGAAGGTCATTGCGGGGTCGGCGTGAAGAAAGGAGAAGGCGCGAGAAGGCGCGAGAAGGCGCGCTATTAGTGCAGATGATATTGACACAGAAATGAAACGGGTACAGGCTATGTTTTTTGGGGACAGGCTCATGCATTTCTGAGCTTTGTTTCTGAATCCTTTCGCGTCACATCACCAATTCATCAACCAGGGAAATCCCATGCAATTATCTCGCCTGATGCGCCTCATGATGGGGGCCGGTCTGCTTGCTTCGAGTCTGGTCAATACGGCTTGGGCTCAGGAGCAAAAACTGCGGCTGATTACCTGGGCGGACTATGTGCCCGCCGATGTCGTGACGCAGTTCAAAAAGGAAACCGGCATTGAGGTCGAGATCACCCTGTCGAACAACGAAGAAATGATTTCCAAGCTGCGCGCCACCGGCGGTGCAGGCTTCGATCTGGCGCAGCCCTCGCAGGACCGCATTACCGGCCCGCAGCAGGAGTTTGGCATTTACAAGCCCATGGACCTGAGCAAGATCAAGTCCGAGCTGTTCATCCCTGCCATGCTCGACGCCACCAAAAAGAACACCACGCTGGCGGGCAAAGTTTATGGCCTGCCGCACCTCTGGGGCACCGACGGCCTGGTAGTCAACACCCAGTTGGCGAAGATGAACGACTACCCCGATTTGTGCAAAGCCGACGTCAAGGGCAAGACCGCCGTTCGCCTCAAGCGGCCCACCCTGCTGGCCTTTGCCTTCGCTTCCGGCAAGGATCCGTTTGCACTTTACAACGATCCCAAGGCCTATGGCGCGCTGATGGATGAGGTCGGCAAAACCATGATTGCCTGCAAGGGCAACATCAAGTTTTACTGGGACAACAAAGACCAGCTGCTCAACGGCATGCGCGCCGGCGAAGTGGTGGGTGCCATGATGTGGGACACGGGCGGCTGGAAGCTCAACAGCGAAAAACCGGAAATCCAGTACATCGCGCCCAAGTCGGGCGCGCTCGGCTGGATCGACACCTTTGCGATTCCCGCCAAGGGCCGCAATGACGCGGCCGCCTACGCCTGGATCAACTTCAACATGCGCCCCGATGTTGCGGCCAAAGTGGCAGGCTCTGCCGGCAATTTCACCGCCTCCAAAGGCGCTGACCAGCTGATGGATGCCAAGCTCAAGGCCCAGTTCGCTGCCAGCTTCCCGGAAGCCGCACTGAAAAACGTCAAGTGGTATCCCGCCGTTCCGGCCGGCATCGAAGACATTGAAGGTCGGGTGCTGGACCGCATCAAGGCCGCTCAATAAGCACGGTACACGACTGCACACGACGCAAGCGGTGCCCATAGATCTCGAAGCCGAACACGTCGGTAAACAGTACGCTGGCCAGTTCGCCGTCAAGGACTTGTCCTTTACGGTCGAGCGCGGCAGCTTTTTCTCGATTCTCGGTCCCTCGGGTTGCGGCAAGACCACCTTGCTGCGCATGATCGCCGGCTTTCTTGCACCCGACACGGGCCAGATCCAGATTGGCGGCAAGCCCATGAATGGCGTGCCGCCCAATCGGCGGCCGGTCAACATGGTGTTTCAGCACCTGGCCTTGTTCCCCATGATGTCGGTCGGCGAAAACATTGGCTACGGTCTGGCGCGGCGCGGTTTGCCGCGTGCCGACACCGCCAAACGCGTGGCCGCCATGCTGGAGCGCGTGAGCCTGCCGGGCATGCAGGACAAGCGGGTCGACCAGCTTTCCGGCGGGCAACGGCAGCGGGTGGCGATTGCCCGTAGCCTGGTGCTGGAGCCCACCTTGCTGCTGCTCGACGAGCCGCTGGGCGCGCTGGATCTCAAGCTGCGCGAGCACATGAAGCTCGAGCTCAAGCAATTGCAGGCGGACTTCGGCACCACCTTCGTCTACATCACCCACGACCAGTCGGAGGCACTGGTGCTGTCCGACCATGTGGCCGTGATGAACGCCGGCCGCTTTGAGCAGGTGGGCACGCCGCAGCAGCTTTACTACCAACCCCAGACGCCTTTTGTCGCGGGCTTTGTCGGTACCAACAACCGGCTTTCAGGCCGCGTCACCCAGGTCGATGCGCCCGGTCAAGACGGCGTGGTGACGCTCACGACCGGGCTGGGCTTGACCCTGCATGCCAGGCCCATGGGCGGGCTGCGCCCGGACCAGGCGGTTGAAGCCTTTGTGCGACCCGAAGCGATCAGCCTGGCGCGCAACCCGGCCGAATTGCCAGCCAGCCACCCCAGCCACTCCGGGCAGGTGGAAAGCCTGCTGTTTGACGGTGCCAATTCAGCCGTGCTGCTGCGCGAGGCCGCCACCCGCACGGAGTTTCGGATTGCCTTGCCGCAGACGGGCCGGTTTGCCGACCTGCGCATTGGCGAAACCGTGGCCTTCAGCTTTGACCCGCAGCACGCCGTGTGTTTTGCGGCGACGGGTACAAGGGAAGAGGCAAGCGCAGATGCAAGCTGAGACCGCACGCGCATCAGCCGCGGCACCGCAGGCCCGGCTCATGTTGCTGTTGCTGTTGGCCCCCGCGCTGATCTGGCTGGTCGGCCTGATTGTGCTGCCGCATATCGACCTGGCGGTGCTGTCCCTGCGCGAACGCGTCGCGCCGCGCCAGTACCAGTTCAGCATGGCGCAGTACCGCACGTTTATTGAGGAGCCGCTGTATTGGCACACCTTTGTGCGCACCGCCGTCCTGTCCATACTGGCCACCCTGATGACGCTGCTGCTGGCCTTTCCGATTGCCTGGACCATCGCCAAATTGGTACGCGGGCGCGCCAAGTCGCTGCTGCTGGTGCTGTGCCTGATTCCCTTCTGGGTCAGCGAAACCGTGCGTACGCTGGGCTGGATGATTCTGCTGCGCGAGTCTGGCGTGCTGCCCGCCCTGCTGGTGCAGCTGGGCATCACGGCAGCGCCCGTGGAGCTGCTTTACCGTGACGTCACGATTTTGGTGGGCCTGGTGTACACGTCCATGTTGTTCATGGTGGTGCCGTTGATCAGCGCGCTCGAAAGCCTGGACGACGCCCTGATAGAGGCGGCCTACGACCTGGGCGGCAACGGCCCCTCCATCCTGCGGCAGATCGTGATTCCGCATGCGGCACCCGGCATTTTGGCGGGCTGCATCGTGGTCTTCATGCTGACCCTGGGCAACTACCTCACGCCCACCCTGCTGGGGGGCAAAAATTCGCTGTGGTTTACCGAGCAGATTTACACCCAGTTCATCACCCGCTTTAATTGGGAACAAGGTGCGGCCTTCGGCTTTTTGCTGCTGAGCCTGTCTACTGCCATCGTCTGGCTGGGGCTCAAGCTCACCGGCCAGAAATTCGGTGAAGTGATGCAGCGTTCATGATTGCGTCCCTGCCCCGACCCGCCTGGCTGCGTGCCAGCACGCTGGCTTACGGCATGGTTTTTTTCGCCTTCCTGTTTTTGCCACTGGCGGTGGTGGCGCTGTTTGCGTTTAACGACGCGCCCTACCCCGCACCACCCTGGCGCGGTTTCACACTCGACTGGTTTTTGGGCAATCGGACGGGCCGACCCGGCCTGTTTGCCGACGGCCCGCTGCTGGCCAGCCTCTGGACCAGTGTGGTGGTGGCCAGCTGGGTCACGCTGCTGGCGGTGCTGGTGGGCACCACCAATGCTTTTTTGATTGAGCGCAGCCGCTTTCCCGGCAAGCAGGCCCTGTCTTTGCTGATGCTGGCGCCGCTGGTAATTCCGGGCGTGATTCTGGGCATCTCGATACTGGCCTTTGCCAGCCGGATGGCGCAATTTGCCGACGATATGTGGGGCCTTGAACTTGATTTTCTGCGCCCCGGGCTGCCGCTGGTGGTGCTGGGCCAGTTTTCCTACATCGTGTCGATTGCCACGCTCATCATCACGGCGCGCCTCAAGCGCTTTGACATCACCCTGGAAGAGGCCGCCTACAACCTCGGCGCCTCCCGCGCAGCCGTATTTGCCACTATCACGCTGCCTGCGCTCAAACCCGCCATGATCGGTGCGGCAGCCATTTCCTTCCTGATGTCTTTTGAGAATTTCAACACCACGCTGATGCTGGTGGGCTCGGACGCACCGCTCACCGTCATGATGTACGGACGCATGCGTGAAGGCGCCACCCCGGTGCTGAACGCCGTCAGCCTGTTTCTCATGGTGGCTTCTGCCGCACTGGCACTCACCCTGCTACGCAAACCAGCCAACAACGCGTCATCCTGAACCGCGGCTAGTTCCCTCTCCACCAAAAAAAAGAAGCAAAAGTAGCCATCTGTTACAAGCGCGCTCAGCAGGCATTCAATTGACGTGCAGGGATGCAAAAATCGTGTTACGGTGCAGCTGTTGCTCCAGTCGGTTTTGACCTTAGGAAGTTCTGCATAACTCCCCGCGAGATCGTGTAGTTCGGTTCGGGCTATCACGGACCCCCCCGAGGGCTTATGCAGAGCTTCCTTTACCTCACAGGTGAACGGATGCGAAGGCCTGCCCTTTACAGTAGCTCCCGCAGCTCCAGCCAGGATCGCCGTGGCCAGGGTTCCCCTGACGCATCGGAGGTCCAGCCTTCGCCTGAGCCTGCACAGCCCTCGCGTTTTTCACGGCTGACCCAGCGGCTGTCCCTGCACAACGTCTACCTGCTCTGGTCTGTGGTGGGCCTGCTGGCCTTGTTGCTGGCCATCAGTTTCGCCCTGTCGCCGCCGCCGGCCCGCAAGCTGACCCAGGCCGACATCAATGCGGCTGTGCTGAAAACACTGGAAACCAGCGTACTGCCCTCCGCCGCAGCGAAGGCCTACGAAGTCATCAGCCCCTCGGTGGTGCGCGTGGTGGGTGTGAGCAAAAGTAGTGCTAATGGCGGTGGCAAAGGCAATGGCAAAACCGAGGTCGGCAAGGAAGAGACCGAGCGCAGTGTGGGCACCGGCGTGGTGATTGTTGACAAGGGCATCATCCTGACCAATCTGCATGTGGTGCAGGGTGCCGAAACCATCAAGGTTATCTTTGCCGACGGGCTGGAATCCACCGCATCGATTACGGGCGTGCAACCGGAAAACGACCTGGCCGTGTTGCAGGCGCACAAAATCCCCGACGACATGATTGCCGCCACCATGCGTTCGACCGCCGACCTGGCGCCGGGCGATGAGGTCATGGCGGTCGGCTTTCCCTTTGGCATAGGCCCTTCGGCTTCGGCCGGGATCATCTCGGGGCTCAAGCGCAACTTCCGCTCGCCCGAGGGCAAACAGCTTATGACCAACCTGATCCAGTTTGATGCCGCGGCCAATCCCGGCAACTCAGGCGGCCCGCTGGTCACCATGGACGGCGAGGTGATTGGCATCGTGACCGCCATTTACAACCCCAACCAGCAACGCACTTTTGTCGGCATTGGCTTTGCGGTGCCGATTGAAAACGCGGCCTCGGCGGCAGGCATGCCGCCCTTCTAAAACGAAAGACGAGACTCGCATGGAATCACAGGCCCCTGACCCACTCCAGACGCCTCCGCCGGTCGAGCACGACACCGCGCAATTGATGGAGAAAATCCTTTACGAAGTCAAGCGCGTGGTGGTCGGGCAAGACCGCTTTCTGGAACGCGTCATGGTCGCCATCCTGGCGCAAGGTCATTTGCTGGTCGAGGGCGTGCCCGGTCTCGCCAAGACGCTGACCGTCAAAACCCTGGCTAGCACCGTGCGCGGCCAGTTCAAACGCATTCAGTTCACGCCCGACCTGGTACCGGCCGATCTGGTCGGCACGCGCATTTACAACCAGAAAACCGGCGAGTTCAGCACCTCGCTAGGCCCCGTGTTCACCAATCTGCTGCTGGCCGACGAGATCAACCGCGCACCCGCCAAGGTGCAAAGCGCGCTGCTCGAAGTGATGCAGGAAAGGCAGGTCACCATCGCCGGTGTCTCTCACAAGGTGCCCGAGCCCTTTCTGGTGATGGCGACACAAAACCCGATTGAAACCGAGGGCACTTACCCGCTGCCCGAGGCGCAGGTAGACCGCTTCATGATGAAGGTGGTGGTGGACTACCCCAGCGACGCGGAAGAGTTTGTCATTGTGCAACGCGTCACCGGCCCGGTGGTGGCCGTGGCGGCCGTGGCCAGCACCGAACAGCTGGCGGCCCTGCAGGCCGAATGCCGCCGCATTTATGTCGACCCTTCGCTGGTGCAGTACGCGGTGCGTCTGGTGTCGGCCACCCGTTATCCCGACAAGCATGGGCTCAAGGAGCTGGCGCGCTTTATCACCTTTGGTGCCAGCCCGCGCGCCACCATCAACCTGACCGAAGGCGCGCGGGCGCTGGCCATGCTGCGCGGACGCAGCTACGCCCTGCCCGAAGACATGAGCGATCTGGTGGTCGACGTGCTGCGCCACCGGCTGGTGCTGTCTTACGAAGCCTTGTCCGAAGGGCTTTCGGCCGACGCGGTAGTCGGCAAGATCATGGCCAAAATTCCGCCCCCCGCCAAGCCGCTTGAACATGAAAAACTCGCCGCCTGATACCAGCGCATCCGCTACAAAAGCGCTACCGGAAGACGCAGAGCAGCTGCTGCGCCGCCTCGAATGGACCGTGCTGCGCCGCCTCGACGGGCTGCTGCAGGGCGACTACCGCACGCTGCTGCGCGGTACCGGCATGGACCTGGCGGACCTGCGCGAATACCAGCACCACGACGACGTACGCCACATCGACTGGAACGTCACCGCCAGGCTGCAGCAACCGCATGTGCGCGTGTTCACCGAAGACCGCGAAATGAGTGCCTGGTTCTTGCTGGATCTGAGCCCGTCGGTGGACTTCGGCTCCACAGAGCAACGCAAGCGCCATGTGTCGGCCGAATTTGTGGCGGTGCTGGCGCGCATCCTGACCCGGCACGGCAACCGCGTGGGTGCGATGCTTTATGGTTCGGGCGTCGATACTGTGATCCCGACGCGCGGCGGTCGCCAGCACGTGCTGCGCCTGTTGCACACCCTGCAGAGGCGGCCTGAAATCACGGCCGCAGGCCCTACCCGCTTGAACGAGCTGCTGGAGTCCGCCGCAAATCTGGTGCGCCGGCGCTCCACGCTGTTTGTGGTGTCCGACTTCATCAGCGAGCCGGGCTGGGAAAAGCCTTTGGGCCTGCTGGCCCAGCGGCACGAAGTGGTGGCCGTGCGCCTGCTGGACCCACTGGAGCTGGAGCTGCCTGATCTGGGCCTGATTCCGATCCGCGATGCGGAAACCGGCGAGCAGTTGCTGGTGGACACCCATGACGCCGGTTTTCGCAAACGCTTTGCGCGCATTGCGGCGCAGCGCGAGGCCGATTTGCGGCAGGCCTTGGCGCGCGCCGGTGTCGACGCATTGGAGCTTTCGACCGATGGCGATCTGGTCGATGCCCTCATGCGTTTTACAGATTTGCGCAAACGCCGCAGCCGCTTGTCAGGGGGGCATGCAGCCGGTGGCAGGCTGCCCACCCACCTGCAGCAAGCGGCCTGAAACCGCCTGACTCCAACAAGTTAACTGAAGCGCGCCCAAGGAACTTTCATGTTTTTTCTCTGGCCCCAATTTCTCTGGCTGCTGCTGGCCTTGCCGCTGCTGTTGCTGCTGTACCTCTGGCTGCTGCGCCGCAAGAAAAAAATGGCACTGCGCTACGCCTCGCTGTCCATCGTCAAGGAGGCCATGGGCGCGGGACAAAGCATTCGCCGACACATTCCACCGTTTCTTTTTCTGCTGGCCATGGCCCTGATGCTGCTGGCTGCGGCCCGGCCCATGGCGGTAATTTCGCTGCCGTCAAACCAGCAGACCATCATGCTGGCCATCGATGTGTCGGGCAGCATGCGCGCCACCGACGTGCTGCCCAGCCGCATCGTCGCCGCGCAAACGGCGGCCAAGGCCTTTCTCGCGGAACTGCCGCGCACCGTCAAAGTCGGCATCGTCGCCTTTGCCGGTTCGGCCCAAGTGGCGCAGATTCCCACAGTGAACCGCGAAGACCTCATCTCGGCCATCGACCGCTTTCAGCTGCAGCGCGGCACCGCCATAGGCAACGGCATCGTGATGTCGCTTGCCACCCTGTTCCCGGATGCCGGCATTGACCTGCAGTCGCTGCAAACCGGGCGCGAGCGCCAGCGCGGCTTCGCCATCGACGAGGAGAAAAAGGACAAGAAAGAATTCACACCGGTGGCACCGGGCTCCTACAACACGGCCGCCATCATTTTGCTGACCGACGGCCAGCGCACCACCGGCGTCGATTCGCTCGAAGCCGCCAAGCTGGCCGCCGACCGCGGCGTGCGCGTCTACACCGTGGGCATAGGCACGGTGGACGGCGAAACCATAGGCTTTGAAGGCTGGTCCATGCGTGTCAAGCTCGACGAGGAAACCCTGAAGGGCATCGCCAAGGCAACGCAGGCCGAATACTTTTATGCGGGTACGGCGGCTGACCTGAAAAAGGTCTATGAAACCCTCAGCTCGCGCCTGACGGTGGAGAAAAAGGAAACGGAAATTTCCGCCCTGCTGGCACTGGCGGCGGCGGCGCTGGCGCTGCTGTCTGCGGGCCTGTCTCTGGCGTGGTTTAACCGGATTCTTTAAGCCTTGCCCGTGCCGCGCATGAATTGCTCCACCGTATGCCATGCTGACGCCTGGTCTTGCGCGCGTCGGGCCGCGCGTCCCGCTTTCGTCATGGAGGGATGGGCATGCAACCGACGCCTTTGACCGTGGGCGAACCCGCTCCGTGGTTCCACCTGCCCACCGGAACGCGGCAGCGCTTCAGCTTCGACACCATCGCGGGCCGCCATGTGGTGATGGTGTTTTTCGCTTCCGCGACGCAGCCCGAGGCGTACGAGGTGCTGCAGCGCATGCAGTCCCTGCGCCCGGTGTTCGACGACGAACGGGTGTCTTTTTTCGGCGTCACGACGGACCGCGATGATGTACGGCTCCAGCGTGTGCAGGATTCACTGCCCGGCGTTCGCTATTGCCACGATTTTGACGGCGAGGTCAGCAGGCTCTACCGGGCACGCCTGGAGGACGGCAGCCACCGCGCCGTGACCTACCTGCTCGACCCCGCACTGCGGGTGCTGACGCGCCTCGACTGGACCGGCGATCCCGAGAGCCATGTCGCCCGCCTCACAGCCCTGTTGGACGACCTGCCGGCGCCCGGGTCGGCAGCCGCGGCCGTGCCCCAGGCACCGGTGCTGGTCGTGCCGCGCTTATTCGACCCTGACCTGTGCCGCAAGCTGATGGCTTACTACGACACGCATGGTGGCGAGGACTCGGGCTTTATGCGCGACATCAACGGCGAGACCACCACCATCATCGACCATGACTTCAAGCGGCGCGGCGATTGCATGGTGGAGGATGCGGAGCTGCAACGCGAATGCATCACGGCGATCCGCCGCCGGCTGGTGCCCGAGGTCTACAAGGCCTTCCAGTTCAAGGCCACTTACATCGAACGCTCGCTGGTCTCGTGCTACGACGCGCAGGAACGCGGCCACTTCCAGGCGCATCGCGACAACACCACACTGGCCACCAGCCACCGGCGCTTTGCCGTGTCGCTGTTTCTCAACAGCGGCGAATACGAGGGCGGCCAGTTGCGCTTTGCCGAGTACGGCAACGCCTTGTTCAGCGCGCCCACGGGCGGGGCCGTCGTGTTTTCCTGTTCACTGCTGCATGAAGCCACCCCGGTCACACGCGGTCGCCGCTACATGTTCCTGCCTTTCCTGTACGACGAGGCTTCGCGACGGCTGCGCGAGACCAACGCCAGGCACCGGTCCGACAAGGTCATTCACCTGAACAGGAAAAACGCCGGAGATGGCCTGGACAAGCCGGCCGACCGGCATGCCTCTGCATGACGACGGAGACCGCCTTTCATTGAACGGATTTCAGGTGGCGGTATGCGGACGCCGGCCCGCGACAGTTTTCTCTCGGTCAGCAGAGGTAGCTTCAAAAGCCATCACTCTTACTGTTTCACATTGCACTCGCGCCGCAGCAAAGCCAGTGCATCTTCCAGTGCGAAAACCGAGTCGCTTAGCAGTGTGTGCTGTGCCTCATCAACAAAGTCCGCCCACAACTGGGCATAGTCGTCCTGGTACTGCGCGGGAGCATTATCCAGGATGTATTGATGGGCCAGGTCCGGATTAAAACCTGGCTTGGTGCCAGTTTTTTGAATCTTGCGAATCAAGCTTGCCGCGCCTTTTTCGCTCAAGAGCGTTTTGGGTGCGGCACCGGCAGCCACGCATAAAAACAGCGTCAGCAGCGAGCCGTCATCGCTGTTGCCCCCGGTGGCCTTGTCCCAGGCTTTGGAGATTGAACGGTCATGGTGGTCCACTTCGCTCGCCATGTCTTCCACCCAAAAATACCG
Source organism: Polaromonas sp. (assembly GCA_036506595.1). GTDB lineage: Bacteria > Pseudomonadota > Gammaproteobacteria > Burkholderiales > Burkholderiaceae_C > Polaromonas. The sequence continues at coordinate 18,222 of DASXRN010000470.1, forward strand.
GCCAAAAAGCGGTGGCGTCTGGTCATCGCTGTCTTTGGCAAAAAGCGCTCTGGCGGGCAGGGGATCGTCCAAAAATTTGGGTAAATCGGCGATAACCGATTGCCGTACGGCCTCCACCACGGCTTTGAAATCATCGGGCAGGTTTTTCGGAAGGGTGATGGACAAGGTTAAAGACCTGGCGCTACCGTTGTCAGTACCGCCACCGGCTTTTTTCGCTGATGCTGCGGCGCTGGTTTTGACGCTGGTTTTGGTAGATCCGTATTTTTTGCGCAGCGCTGCCACCATTTTTTCAAACGCAACCCAATCGGGTAACTCCGTGCGTTGGGTGGACAACACCAAAAGTGTCGTACGGATTACCGCTTCGGCATGGGTGTGTGCCTCTTCCAGTTCAGCGACATCCATGCCCAGATGGCCGGCCAGCCAGATGGCGGCGTCTTTCTCCTGCTTGATGGGGCTGCGTCTGGCGAGTTCGGCCTGGTAGTCGCCCAGGCTTCTGAGCGTCCACTCGGCAAACGCGTGGGATGGCGCCTGGTCTTCAAGGCTGTCACTGCCAGCATTCGTGTCAAAGCTGCTGCTCTCGGGCAGGGCCAACAAGGCTTTCAGCATGTCCGAGCCGCCTTTGGAGCGGGACAAAAACGAATGATCGCGCAGCGACTCGGCGGCTTGCCGCAAGTCGCCGCCGCTGGTGCTCTCAAGGTAAAGGCTGACCAGATTGACGAGGCGGTCTTTGGCTTTTTCCAGCTCAGGGCGCAAGAACTCGCTGCCGAAGTAGCGCGCAATTTGCACCATGCCTTTGGGGGCATCCGCGCAAATGGCGTCCAGTTTCTGCTGATCGATGATGCCGTTTTGCACACCAAACTGCAGCGCCTTTTCGAAAAATGGGCGCTCGTCATAAAGCGAAACGGACGAAAGCGAGGCTGAGGAGTGCGTTGACATCGTGAGAAGGGGTTGCTTTCCGGGCCAAGCGTCTTTTAGATCGCCGATTCCTCGTCCGAATCGCGCGCGGCAGGCGTGGCCTTGCCACGATCGGTATCGCCCGTCTCTACCTTGCCATCGCCCTCTTCAGTGTCCATTTCAGCGCCCTCCTCTTCCTCACCCACGCCCAAATCATGGGCGCGTGCCTTGGCGCGCAGCACACTCAGCATTTCGATGAAAAGGTCCGGGCACTCATGGCGCAGCAGCCACGCGAGCTCCATCCAGTCCTGGTCGGCAATTTCGTCCTGTTCGACGCACGGTTTCGCGTAGGCTGAGGCCAGCAGCGCGGTTTTGGACAGCAGCTCACCCGTGTCTTCCACCGCATCAAAGGTGCCGGTGCGGGCAAAGGCTTCGACGCGGCTCCATTTTTCAGAGAAATAGTCGGCCAGTGCTTCGCTGCCGCCCTCCAGGTCACCGATCGCATTCAAAAACTCCAGCGGATCAGCGTCTTCCCTGAAAATGACCGAGTTGACCATGCCGCGCAAATGGGTGCGGGTCAGGTCCTTGTACTGCTTTTCAATCACCACCGCGCGCGCGAACTGCGCGGGCGTGACCAGCAGGTTGATCACCGATTCTTTCGAGTTGTCATACTCGCGAATGACCGCCAGGATGTCTTTGGGCGGCAACAGGTCCAGCACCACCATCAGCGCGGAGTCGCCCTCGGTGTCGGCCAGCTCCACCAGGGCAGACTCGGCGCCCACGATGTCACCGGCAGCAATCAGGGTTTGGGTCTTTTCAATAAGGGCAAGGTGGTTCATAAAAATTCAGTCTTGTCTGGAGGTTCCGGTCAATCTTTGCGGTCAAAGCCCTGCTCGACCAGCCAGTCGGCGCCGGCTTCTTGTTGGGCCTTCTCATCGCCACTTCCATCGCCGTATTCATCGGCATCAAACCCTTGCAGGCGATCGTCGCCGTCATCGTTGGCGATTTCATCATCGTCATCCGATTTGTCATGGTCATGTTGCCCGGCAGGCGCAGCAGCGGGCCTGCCCGCCATGTATTCGAGGCCGGCAGCCACCGCCAAAAACCACTCCCCGCCCGGCTGTTGCAGCACCACCTGGGCCAGGTCCTGGGCCCACGGAGTCAACTGAATGCCGTCAGCCAGGCCGCTCCATTCCGGAAATTCATCCGCTTCACGACTGAGCAGGTCATCCATCAATGCCGGCAGCTTGAAGTGAAAGCCTTGATGGAAGATCACCGCCACCATCTCGGGGCTCAGCTCCATCATGTGGACCAGAAAATTGATCTCCTGGCGTTTATCGGCCAGGCGCTGGCGCAGCACATCGCGCCCTTCGGAGTCAAACCTCAGGTCATCGATTTCAGACTGGTAAGCCGATCGCAGTTCGAGAAAAAACGGGGTAATCGTCATGTCACAGAATCCTTCGTGTCATGCACGTATCAAAGCAATGGGTTGAAATAGTTTTGCCAGATGTCCCGCGCCGTTTCGATGGGACTGTCGAGCAGGTTGCGGCGGCGGTTATCGTCGTAGGCTTGGCGTTTGTCCGCATCGGACAGCACCGCATAAGCCTCTTGTACCGCCCGAAAGCGCGCTGCCGCATCAGCGGCGGCGTTTTTGTCGGG
>DASXRN010000471.1:0-5702 GCA_036506595.1 Polaromonas sp.
GCGGCAAGAGCAAGGGCCAGTTCTACACGCCCGCCGAAGTCAGCCGCATCATGGCGCAGATTATCGGCATCCACGATGCCACCACCAACAACGACACCACCGTGTACGACCCGACCTGCGGCTCGGGCTCACTGCTGCTGAAGGTGGGCGATGAAGCCAGCGCCAAGGTCACGCTCTACGGCCAGGAAAAAGATGCCGCCACCTCCGGCCTGGCGCGCATGAACATGATCCTGCACAACAATCCCACGGCGCTGATCAAGCAGGGCAACACCTTGGCCAATCCGCTGTTCAAGACCGACGACGGCCAGCTCAAGACCTTCGACTATGTGGTGGCCAATCCGCCCTTCAGCGACAAGCGCTGGAGCACGGGAATCTCAGGCGCAAGTGTCGGAAAGTCTTATCGCTATGAATCGAGCGATGGACCTCTCGTCTTTGCTGGTTTCCTGATTCGAATTCGCCCTGACCAGCAAAAACTTCTACCCGCTTATGTGGCTGCATACGTTACCAGTGGCTCCTATTGGAGCTGGGTACGGGTCATGTCCATGCGGAGCGGGCAGCCAGGTATCAATGGTGTTGAATACTCACAGCTAAAACTACCAGCACCTCGCCGAGCTGGCCAAAAAGGTGCAGGTGGGACAGGGCGACGACACGCCCCGTCAGCTCAACACGCCGGGGCGGCGCGCGCTGTACAACAACCTCAAGAAGGAGCTGGCAGCAGCGCCAGCCAGCCAAGCAAACCAGGCCAACCAAGAGCCCGCCGCTTTTGGGGGTGTCGCGTATGACCATGTTCTGGAGTTGGCGATGCGCATCGACGCGGCCGTCAAGACTCACCGGCCCGATGGCTGGCGTGGCGTTCAAGCGCGTGAGCAAGTCGTCCGCAAAGCGATTTTTGACGTTCTGCAGAGCATCGCCTTGGTAGAGCCCATTTTTCTGGTCATCAAGCAGCAAGGCGAGTACTGATGCAGATCCACCTGGGCGACATCGCCGTGGACGTGGTGCAAAAGGGCATCAAGAACATCCACCTCAGCGTCTACCCGCCGCAGGGCCGGGTGCGCATAGCCGCGCCCCTGCGAATGGACCTGGACACCATCCGAGTGTTTGCCATTTCCAAGCTCGGCTGGATCAAGCAGCAGCAGGACAAGCTGCGCGGCCAGGCGCGCGAGGCGCCGCGCGAATACCTCGACCGGGAAAGCCACTATGTCTGGGGCAAGCGTTACCTGCTGAAGGTGGTCGAGCAGGACGCCCCGCCGCAGGTGGCGATCAAACACAGCGCCCTGGTGCTGCACGTGCGCCCGGGCGCCGTTGACGCCAAGAAGCAGTCAGTACTGAGTGAGTGGTATCGCCAGCAGCTCAAGGATGAAACCCGCTCCCTGATCGCCAAATGGGCGCCCCACATGGGTGTGGCGCTGCCGGCGTTCACAGTTCGCAAGATGAAGACGAAATGGGGCAGTTGCACACCCGCTGCCCGGCATGTCCTCATCAACCTGGAACTGGCCAAGAAACCGCCCGAGTGCTTGGAGTACATCGTGGTTCACGAACTGACCCACCTGCTGGAGCCGACCCACAACAGCCGCTTCATCGCGCTGATGACGCAGTTCATGCCGAAGTGGCGGTTTTACCGGGATGAACTCAATCGGTTGCCGGTGCGGCATGAGGATTGGGGGTATTGATTAAGCGCTGCCCCGGGGCCAGCCAAGCCCGCTCACGATTCAGCGATCCGGTGCATTTCAGCATTGAGCGCAACCAGCCTATCGGCTAAATCAGCCGCCTTAGCTGGCACGTCCTCCAACAAATATGTTCCAGTCGACATGCCTCCGTAAGTGAACTCGACGAAGTGTGCAAATCCCGGAGGGATGTTCAGCGCCCCTTCCCTGATGGCAGATTCAATTCGGTCATAAGTCTCCGGCTGCGTCACCAGCACGCCGCCTTGCTCCGCTCTGGCAACGTAAATGCCGGGCAGCGCCTTGTCGATGTCGATAGTCAAGATCATTGAAAAATCCTTCTAGGCTCAGTTTGCCATGAACCCAGGCGCCATCTTGACGGTGCTTCCGGTAGCCAACACGTCCAACTCAGCACGCCGGCGGCCAAGTTCTCGTTGTCACCCGGCCGTGCTGGAGTTGCTGATGCTGCTCAAACGGCTTGAACGGCAGAGTCTGGCCGGCCCACAACAGCGCGAACTCACCGTCCAGATGTTCCACCACCTGGATGCGCTTGTTGCGCAGCGCATGGCGCGGGCTGGCGCCTCAAAAAAACATATTTTCCGGCTTCAGCCCTTTAAGGGTGGGCGGTGATGGCTATTAAAAAGATAGCAAGTCAAGCTGCCATGGGCCGAGTAACAACTTTTCGGCCTGTCGCACCCCCGCCCAAAAAGCCAATGCGCGACACCGTTTTCGGTTAATGAAGTATTCATATTCGTGAAAAAAGTCACGAAATTGCCACTAGATTTCAAAATAAAAACGCTGAATACCCAGTCTTGGGGATATCGGTCCGAAGCATTGAGTAGGAATATTTACTCTCAGATTGAGGCAGTCTTGAGAAGTAACTTCCGACCACGCGGCCGGGACTATCGCCAGTCTGTATGCCATCGGTCGCTCATGGGGGGGCTGGTGTTTAAGTTTAACTTTACAGGAGTTATGTCCCGCTACGGGCTCTCCCGGTCTGCTTGCACAGAGTAAGGGCGGTATCACACATGTGTTACTGCAAAACCAGGCCCTTGTGCCGTCTCTGTGCTCTTCCGATCGAACGTAGTCTCATACATCAATTGGAGAAAAACCATGAAGACTAGCAAGAACAAAATGGAAAACGAACGGATTGAACCAGGCACGAATGGCCCCGAAGATGCTCTTGTAAATTCCGGCCCGTCACGGCGTAAATTCATCAACTTGGCAGCGGCGACCGCGGGGACGGTAGCTATAGCCGGAATCGGGCTGTCAGCCTTCGCCGCACCTCGAAAAACAAAGATGGACACGCCGCTCATCAGTTGTGCGGGCTCGACACAGGTCTCGATAAACATTCAAGTGTGCACCGGCGCCACTGGCGCTCCGGCCGGGTTCTCGGTGCAGTGGATGACGCTAGCCGAATACACGGCGAACGGCAACCAATGGTATCTGTCTGAGGACCTTCGGCTCTGCAAGGCATCGTTCTCGGGGAACGCAAATCTATCGCGGTACACGCTTGCCGCTAACGAGTGCGTTACCGTCAATATTGGCGAATTCCTGTTCGACAACGGGGCGTCGACGAACTGCGAGCATGCGCTGGAATGCGGTACCGCCTATGTGTTCCGGGCCTTTGCTCACGCGACCTCGACATTGGCTCGCAGCGACTTTACGGTCAATCAAACCTGCGCGACCTCGGCCTGCACACAGGTATCAGGATGTACGTTGACGCAAGGGTACTGGAAGACGCATGGCCCGACTCCCGTTGGCGGCAACGCCTACACTTGGCCCGTGAGCGTGCAAGGCGGCGGACTAATGCTGGGAACGGTCCTTTATATGCCGTCGCAGCTGCTCGATATTTTCAATACGCCAGCGGCAGGAAATGGCTTGATAGCGTTGGCGCACCAACTGATCGCCGCCAAACTCAACGTGGCGAATGGTGCGGATGCTACCGCTGTGGCCCAGGCAATTAGTGATGCAGACGCCTTGATCGGCGCGCTCGTTGTCCCACCGATTGGTGCCGGCTTCCTGGCCCCAAGCGTTACAGGCGCGTTGATAACTGCGCTTACTAACTACAACGAAGGCGGAACAGGACCGGGCCACTGCAGCTAAACGGAGCAAGGTTTCAGTTATTCCCATGATGGTTAGTCTGGCCCAACCCCTCGAATGTGCAATGCACTGCATATTCGAGAGACGGGGCAGAAATAGCCATCATTGGGAATGCGGGCGCAGCTTATGCAAGTGCTGATGAGGCGTTCTGTTGGTGAAGGGCACACCCGCGTCGCTCATGAAACGTCGGACATCGCGGCGGTACACGCGCAGCCATCCATGAGCATCGCCATGAATACCGGGTTGTGACTATGTGCCGTGTCTTAAAGGTGGCCCGCAACAGTTTGCACCGTGGCTGATGTTGGGCGGAATTATTCCGCCCGAATGTCGTTCGCCTTCACCACCTCGCCCCACAGCTTGTAGTAGTCCCGCGTCAATTTGTTCAGCTCTTCAGCGGTGTCGCCGCCCGGCTCTTCACCTCGGTCGATGATGCCTTTTTGAAGGGCAGGATCTTTCATTGCGGTGTTCATCGCCGTGTTGAGTTTCTTGACCACATTCGCGTTCAAGCCGGGTGGGCCGTACAGGCCGATGAACGAGATCACCGAGAAGTCTTTTAAGCCGCTTTCCGTCGCCGTCGGAATATCAGGGAACGCAGGCACGCGCTTCGTACTCGTCACCATCAGCGGTTTGAGTTGGCCGGACTTGATGAATGGCGCCACCACGGATACAGCATCAAACATGGCGCTGACGCGGCCTGCAATCAAATCCACCATGGCAGGACTGCTGCCTTTGTACGGGATGTGGTTCATTTTGGGCTTGCCGATGCGCTCACGGAAAAGCTCCATCGTGACGTGCGTCAAGCTGCCGGGGCCACCCGATCCGTAGTCAATGCCTTCCTTGGTCATGCTCTGTGTTTTGACCCAGGCGATGAACTCTGTGAGATTTTTGGCGGGCACGCTCGTGGGCACGGCCAGCACCAGGGCCGATTGCAGCAGCAGACCAATCGGCGTGAGTTTGAGCGGGTCGGCCATCGCCGTGTTGCGGAAGGTGTGCGGGTTGATTGTGATGTTGCCATTGCCCACCAACAGCTTGTAGCCGTCGGGTGCGGCCTTCATCACGTAGTCGGTGCCGATGTTGCCGCTGGCCCCGGCCTTGTTGTCGATCACCACGCCCTGGCCCAGGGCAGTTTGCATGCCGGCAGTGAGCACGCGGCCCGCAAAGTCTGTCTGGCCACCCGGCGGGTAGCCCACCACCAGGGTGATGGTTTTGTCGGGCCACGCGGCCTGCGACCATGCCGCGCCGGGCAACATACTGGCCATCAATGCACCTAAAGCCGTACGACGGGAAAAATCGGGCGTGGAAGAAAGGTTGTTAGCAGCCATTCGGCATCTCCTGGGGGGGTTAAAGAGGGGGTTGTGGAAAGGGTGAGCACTTCGCTCAGAGGGTTTCGTCGGCCGGGAGGTAGGGCTGTGCGTCGGTTTGCAGCCAGGCCAAAACCTGGGCCTGCAACTGCGGCAACGGCAACGTGGCATTGACGCAAAGCACACCCGGTTCGCCTACCGGCGATTCCAGGGTGGCAAACTGGCTGTCGACCAAGCTGGCCGAGAAAAAATGCGCGGCCCGGGCGCTGACGCGGGCCAAAGCCTCGTCGCGTGTGAGGGCAAGAAAAACGAAACGCAGCCGGGGAGCCGCCGCCCGCAATTGGTCGCGGTAACTGCGCCGCAGCGCCGAACAGGTCAGCACCACGCCATGGGGCCGGTCGCGCAGCGCTTGGGCCAAATCGGCCAGCCAGCCAGCGCGGTCAGCATCGGTGAGGGGGATGCCCTGGCTCATTTTTTCGCGGCTGTCGGTGCTGTGCCTGTCGTCGCCTTCCATCAGGGTCATGCCTGCAACCTTGGCGATGGCCGCCGCCAGGCTCGACTTGCCGCAACCGGCTACACCCATAATCACCATAGAATCATTCATTAAAGGACAGCGCAATCCAAATAGATTTAAATA
>DASXRN010000472.1:0-6967 GCA_036506595.1 Polaromonas sp.
ATCAGTGGTATCCGTGAAGCCCGCGAAAGGGTCTGTCCAGGTACGGTAGGCCGGAAAGTTTTCTTGAAGGGCCTTGACGGATGCTGCTGTGCCGGTCAGGCCTGAAATGGCATCGGCTGTAGGCTGCTTGCCCTGAAGGTAACGAATGGCCTCGTAATACAGCTCGCTGACCGGGTCGAGAGACTTGTAAGTTCCAATGCTGTCGGGGTTGAGTGTGCCGAATTTGTTGATGTACATGATGGCCCCGCTTTTGGGGTAACCCTGCGCGCCATACGTTGAATCACCACTTTGTGGGTTGTCGATAAACACACCTGTGCTGGCATCCCATTCGGTGCGAGCGTTGGCCGCCGTTTCCAGGTTGAAGTTGTTGTCGTAGTTTTTGGGACCCAGGTATTTGAGCGGTGCACGCAGCACACCGCCGTAACGCGAGCGGTTGTCATCCTGCAGGTAGCTGAAAACCGACACCCGCAGATTATCCGCATTCATCTGGAATTGGCCCACCGGCTTGTGCTTGCCGTTGGGATAGCGATAGCACAGGCCTTTCCATTGTTTGGTGTCCGGGTCGTAGGTCATGAGCCGGTTGGCAGCACTGTTGGGGTCGCAGACCAGATTGCGAACCTCATAATAATTGCCTTTATTGTTGGCATTTGCCTTGATCAAATTGGGGCTTAATGCGTTCGCAACGGCAAAGGGGGCGGCGCAGTTGCTATTGCCCGTCGCATTGGTGTCTTGGGCATTAGCGAAATACACCCGGTTTTTACAGTTATAGATCCACATGCCGTTGGGAAACGACGTAGGCGAATTTTCGGTCCTGCCAGACAACTGTGAGTTCGGTACAAATTTTTCAGAGAAGTAGCTGGAGTTGTTGTAATAGTTGTCGGGTAACCAAGCACGGTCAACCACCGTTGTGTTGCTGTCGTCAATGGTGCGGTTGCCGCCGGTCAGGCCGTAACGCATGATATCAATGGCCGAAGAGGTGGCCCAGTTCATGAAGTTCCCATCGAACTGACTGCTTGGGCAGGTAGCCGAAAAAGTGCCCTTGTTGGTCTGCCAGTCGAAATAATTGCCGAGAGAACCGCTGCTCAATACAGCGCGGTAACAGGCTTTTGGGTCAAAATATCCGACATACTCTTTGTTGGAATCGAAGTTGTCGCGGTAAGTCTGCCCCACGGTCGGAAATTCCACCGAAAGCGCAAGTGTCAGGTTACCTTTGGTCTTGGCGCCATTCATGTAAAGCGGCTCGGCGGGCAGGACTACTTCGGGCGGCAGGGTGATGGTCTGACTGATGACAACGCCCACCGTAATGGCCGACAAGGCTGACAGCACAGCAAGCCGGATACCCCAGACTTTGAATGTCTTGCGGGATGAGCCTGAAAATGGAATCCTGAAATTCATGGCGATTACTCTTTTCGAAAAATCATTTGCACGACCGCCTGTGTTTCCTTGCGGGGCCCGAACCCCATGGCGGTGACGCGGAACAGTGTCTTTTGAGCGCTGGCGCTGCTTCCTGGTGTGGCATCAGGAATCACTTCAATGATGTAGCGAGGCGGTATCTCTGGACGAATGCCGCTGGTGCCTGTGGAGAAGGTACGGCCGGTAAAGTCGCCAAACTTCGCGGTTTTGGCGGCGCTGGATTCGTCGGTGAAATCAACGCCATACCAGACTGGCTTTTGACCATAAGCCACGGGCAAGCACAAGCCCCGCGAGGTGCCTGTACCGCAACCGTCAATAAAGCCAACGCCGCTGGTGGCCGAGAAGGAGGCCATGCGCTGGCTCGCAGATGTGTTGGGGCCGCGGATGTCGAATTCTGCGTCGATCAGCGCGGCTTCCGCCGCCTGGAATGCGATTTGCATGTCACGGTCGAACCGGGTTGAGCGCTCGGACAGCAAGACCATTTGGCTCGCGCCGATGCCCAGCACCGTGACCACGATAAGCAGTATCAGCGTGGTGATAAGGGAAAATCCGCGGTGCCTGCTGCGGACTTGGGCGACCGGGCTGCTGGATGGGGTTATAAGGTGGTACTTCATCTGAGCGTGAGGTCGTTGCGTAAATGCACGGTAAAGGTACTTTGCAGCCGCAAGCGACCGTCAGCAGCAACAGACAGATTCGAGCCTGTGTCGCTGGGGCTGGCATACATGCTGCCCAGTGGCGTAAAAGTAGTCGCAGTGGCTTGCTGGGCGGAGCCCACGGGCCCTCGCAGTACCAGGCCAACGCGGACTGCCCGCACCCTGCGCCAGTTTTCGCGTGTGGCTGCGTAGTTTCCCGCAACCGTCAATTGGTCGGCACGTAGCCAGCGTTCAGCGACGGTGTCCTGCACGGCGGTAGGGCTAGGGGCAAGCGAAGGGGCAACGCCGTCGGTGCCAAACAGAAGCTGAAACGATTCAACACCTTCAATGAGCGGGGAGGACGCGACCCAGCCTCCCGAGTAGTATGAGCATGACAAAGAGGGTTCACCATTGGTCCCTCGTGTCACGTGAAAAACACTAGCAGCACGATAATTGAGATCCCCGGTTATTAAGCCGGCCTCACCTTCGCCCCTGCAGTTGATCATGGTGCTGTCCGCTGTAACGGCACTGGTTGGTGAGCTCACCCCCTGGTAGCGGACCACCAGAACGTCGCTGCCGTTTTTGCAAGAGGTGTCATTGACGGTGCCGCACGAACCGTCCCGGTTACCCGTGGTGATCTTGGTGCTCTCGCTCAGGATCAGATCGTCAAGCGGCTTGTAAACCGCGTTGTTCCAGCCGTAAACATCGGGTTCGGGATCATTGCCAAGAAGCTTGGCCGTTGAGCGCAGGGAAACATTGGCCGCCCCCAAATCCTGATAGCCCGCTTGAACGATGACACGTGCCAGCAGGTCAGTGGCAAACCGCTCCCGGTCCCGCAATTGGGTGGTGGTGTCTACGCTGCGATACCCTTGCTGGCCCAGCAACAGAGCCGTTGCGGCAATTACTACGACCAGCAGACCCAGACCAAGGGCGACCAGCAACTCAATCAGCGTCAAACCGTGCTGGTGACGGCCTGCATTGGGAAAACGGCGTGACATCATTGGGGGCTTCCTGCGGTCAGTGGCACGACTACAACCGGCACGCCGGTACTTGCGGCGAACTCGAGCGTTCCGGCCGTGTTGTTTCTGGTCCAGCTCATTTTCAATACGGCAACATCGCCACCAGGGACGGAACAGGCCCATCGGGCTTTGCCGGCGCTGTCAAAAGGATCGCTGTCAAAACATACCTTGACTCTCGGAGTAGGGAGCGCATCCTTGACACGTCTCTGCCAGTCCGCCACGTCCCAGATCGCCGCATCTTTGACGATCGGGCATCCAGTGGTGAAGCAATTGACATTTGGAGTGGCAATGGCGGTAGCGCTCTCCAGCGTTATGTCAAAAATATAAGGATTGTCTGCAGCTGCGGCTTTGATGGCTACCGTGTGGTTGCCTCGCATTTTTTCGGCAAGTTCACGGGCGAATGTGCTCGCTATTGCCTGATTGCGGGCTTCCTTGTTGGATTGCATGGCCGTTGTTTGCATACCCACTGCACCCAGCATGCCAATACTCAGAATAATGATGGCAATCAGGACCTCGAGAATCGAAAAGCCCGATTGCTGTTGGCACGATGAGCGGCGGTGAATGGCCGTTGCATAAGGAGGGCCAGAGGTATGTGTATCCATACTCTGAGTTTAAAAAGCCGGCGCCCTAACTTCAGTGTGAAGACCGACCGCGTGTCAGTCAGGACCAACCGGCTGTCTGTCTTTTTGGGTTAGCAGGCCCTGAACGGGTTTTGCCCCATGGCCTGCAATAACGTTTGTGGCTTGGCGCTACCGCTTCACCTCATCCACCAGCGTCTTGAATTCATCAATATCTTCAAAACTCCGGTAAACGCTGGCAAAGCGTATGTAAGCCACCTTGTCGAGCTTTTTCAGCTCGCGCATGACCAGTTCGCCGATGCGGTTGGAGGCGACTTCCCGAACGCCCAGGCTCAGGAGTTTTTCTTCAATCCGCTCGATGGCTGAGTCGATTTGCTCGGTGCTGACCGGGCGCTTGCGCAGCGCCAGGTTCATGGAGCCTAGGATTTTGCCGCGCTTGTATTCAATGCGGCGACCATCTTTTTTGACGATGGCAGGGAAGTTGACGTCGGGCCGCTCGTAGGTGGTAAAGCGCTTCTCACACGCGCCGCACTGGCGGCGGCGGCGTATGAAGTCTGCGTCTTCCGACACCCGCGTTTCGACGACCTGGGTCTCAAGGTTGCCGCAGAAGGGGCATTTCATGCGGCCGCCTTTTTCTGGTTAACGGTAAACCGGGAAGCGGCTGGTCAGGGCGTTGACCTTGGCGCGCACGGTTTCAATCGTGGCGGCGTCGCGTGGGTTGTCCAGCACGTCGGCAATCAGGTTGGCCGTGATGCGTGCTTCCTCGTCCTTGAAGCCGCGTGTCGTCATGGCCGGGGTACCGATGCGCACGCCGCTGGTGACCATGGGCTTTTCCGGGTCGTTCGGGATCGCATTCTTGTTGATGGTCATGTGGGCGTCGCCTAGCACGGCCTCGGCCTCCTTGCCGGTGATGCCCTTGGTGCGCAGGTCGACCAGCATCATATGGGACTCGGTGCGGCCGCTGACGATGCGCAGGCCGCGCTGGGTCAGGGTTTCGGCCACGACCTGGGCGTTTTTCAGCACCTGCTGCTGGTAGGTCTTGAATTCGGGCGACAGCGCTTCCTTGAAGGCCACGGCCTTGGCCGCGATCACGTGCATCAGCGGGCCGCCCTGCAGGCCGGGGAAGATGGCGCTGTTGATGGCTTTCTCGTGCTCGGCCTTCATCAGGATGATGCCGCCGCGCGGGCCGCGCAGGCTCTTGTGAGTGGTGGAGGTGACCACGTCGGCATGGGGCACGGGGTTGGGGTAGACGCCGGCGGCGATCAGGCCCGCGTAGTGGGCCATATCGACCATGAAGATGGCGCCCACGGCCTTGGCCACTTTGGCGAAGCGCTCGAAGTCGATGCGCAGGGCATAGGCCGAGGCGCCGGCGATGATGAGCTTGGGCCTGGACTCGTGGGCCTTGCGCTCCATCGCGTCGTAGTCGATCTCTTCCTTGTCGTTGAGGCCGTAGCTCACCACGTTGAACCACTTGCCACTCATGTTGAGCGCCATGCCGTGGGTCAGGTGGCCGCCTTCGGCCAGGCTCATGCCCATGATGGTGTCGCCGGGCTTCAGGAAGGCCAGGAACACGGCTTCATTGGCTTGTGCGCCGGAGTGCGGCTGCACGTTGGCGGCGTCGGCGCCGAAGAGCTGCTTGACGCGGCTGATGGCCAGCTGCTCGGCGATGTCCACGTTCTCGCAGCCGCCGTAGTAGCGGCGGCCGGGGTAGCCTTCGGCGTACTTGTTGGTCAGCTGTGTGCCCTGCGCGGCCATGACGGCCGGCGAGGCGTAGTTTTCGCTGGCAATCAGCTCGATGTGCTGTTCCTGCCGGGCGTTCTCGGCCTGGATGGCGGCAAAAATTTCGGGATCGGTCTGTTCAACCAGAATGTTGCGGTGGTACATGGCAGTCCTTCAAGACTTGGATCCTTGTCCTCGTAAATCAATGAAACGTCAATGAGGCATCAATGAAATGGCAAGGAAGCAAGGGCTGCCCAGGCGAACGGCTGAACGCTTTGGCCACACGGCTTTAGCGGTGCGCTTCCCAGTGGTGTCCCACGTCAGCATCAAGAGCCTGCAGGGCCCCGATACCTATCGCCAGTTGCGCACATTGTTAGTGTAACTGAGCGCGCCTGAGCCGGGTGTTCGCAGGGTTTGGGTGGTGTTTGAACAGCAAAATGCCGGGACTGGCCCGGCATGCAAAGCTGTGTTTTGCGGAAATCCGCTCAGAATTTGTCCAGCAGCGCCACTTTTTCGGGGGCTGCGTTGCCAGGCTCCGGCGTGCCGGGCTTGCCGGCAAGGGCGCGGGAATGGTGCGCGGTGGGACGGGGGATGCAAGAAAGGTTAGGACGGCGATGGCGACAGGCGCTTACTTCCCACAACGGCCAGCAGCCGGGCATGTTCTGCCATGACTTTTCCGGCGTAACCGCCGTCAGCGTCCAGATTGGCGGCGCCCACGTAATATTTCAGCCCACCTTCAATCGAGCCGGCGCGGGCAATGCACTCTTGCAGCACCTTGACGCCAACGCGAAGGTTGGTGACCGGGTCAAAAGCCGCCAGCTTGCCGCCGAAGTTTTCGTACTTGTCATGATGCACCTTGGTCATGACCTGCATCAGGCCCTGTGCGCCGACCGGGCTTTGGGCAAATGGGTTGAAACCGGATTCGATTGCCATGACGGCCAGAATCAGCGTGGGGTCTAGCCTGGCTTTCTGGCCAATCTCAAAGGCTTCTGCCACCAGAGCGCTCACGGGCTCTGGCGCGACAGCGTATTTTTTGCTCAACCAGTAAGCCACCGCCGCCTGCTGAGCGGGCAGGTCTTTCGGGTTGGACGCGGTGGCGCGATCAATCGCGGTGGGCTCGGTGAAGCCGATGACCGCTTCCTGGCGCTCTTGCAGCCAGGCCATGAGCTTGAATTCACCGGCTTGACGCAGGTCAGGCCGGGCAGTCAAGGTGATGACCCCGAACACAACGGCCAGACCCAGGAGGGCAAAGCTGTTGTGCGTGATTTCAAAAAAACCTTGGGCAATGTCATCAGCCGTGTTGGCAAGACTGCTGCGCACATTCCTTAAACAGGATTCAAGGCGCGGCTTAAAGCCAGAGTTATTCAGCGCTGTCATAGCACTCCTTTCTACGCATGCCGGACCGCTTGGGCCTGGCAGGCTTTGATTGGGTCGCCATCAAACCAAGTTATGCCGTGTCGGCCTTGTTGGTGTTGACCCTTGTTTTGCGTTGCCGGTTTGTGTTGCCGGCTTTTGCAGCGGATTCGGGTTGTCCCTAGGATTTTCTCGGGACTGGCGGATTCTAGTGGGCTGTTAAATAACCTGTCAAGAATAACAAATTTGTTTT
>DASXRN010000473.1:0-2943 GCA_036506595.1 Polaromonas sp.
TGGCGCTGTGGGCCGTGGCTTTTGCCGTGCTCGCGCTTTTCGCCGGCACCGCACGCAATGTGGCTGCGCGTCTCAAAGCGGGACTGGACAGCTGGTCGCGCAGCCTGGCCGAAGCCCGCGCCGACCAGCGTCTGTGGGCCATGGCCAAGACCGATGCCCGCGTCATGGCCGACCTGCAGGCCGCCATGTCGCGTGCAGACATCAAGGCCGAAGAGGCACAAGCCCTGGAATCGCAATATGACGACGTGCGCGCCGTCCCTGCGCCGGTTCGTACGGCAGAGCGTTCCCTGAAGTTTGGCAGCCAGCTTCTGCGTGCCTATCAGCGCAACTACATCTGAGCCTCGCCGCAGGCCACCATCGCGGTGGCCATCGAAAAAGCCACCTCGTCAGGTGGCTTTTTTGCGCTCTGGTGAAGCCGGATCAGGTGGCCAGGCGTTTCTCAATCGCCGCCTTGGTCTCGCCCAGCTCTTTCGGCAGGTGGTGCTCAAGCTGCTGGAACAGCTCAGTGTGCAGCTCCAGCTCCTTGAGCCAGGCGGCCTTGTCCATGCTGGTCACGGTGTTGAACTGCTCGGCGCTGAAGTCGAGGCCGGTCCAGTTCAGGTCTTCGTAGCCGGGGCTGATGCCGGTGATGTGTTCCTTGCCCTGGCCCGTGCCCTCGATGCGGTCAATCATCCACTTCAGCACGCGCATGTTTTCGCCGTAGCCGGGCCAGACAAACTTGCCGTCTTCGCCCTTGCGGAACCAGTTGGTGGTGTAAATCTTCGGCATCGTGGCGCCTGAGGCGGCCAGCTTCTTACCCATATCCAGCCAATGCTGGAAGTAGTCGCTCATGTTGTAGCCGGCAAAAGGCAGCATGGCAAACGGGTCGCGGCGCACCACGCCGGCCTGGCCGGTGGCGGCAGCGGTGGTCTCGGAGCCCATGGTCGCGGCCATGTACACGCCTTCGACCCAGTTGCGTGCCTCGGTTACCAGCGGCACGGTGGTGGAGCGGCGGCCGCCGAAGATGAAGGCATCAATGGCCACGCCCTTCGGGTCATCCCAGGCGCTGTCGAGCGCCGGGTTGTTGGTGGCGGCCACCGTAAAGCGGGCGTTCGGATGCGCCGCTTTGGCGCCGGTTTCCCTGGCAATCTGCGGCGTCCAGTCATTGCCCTGCCAGTCGATCAGGTGCGCGGGCACCCCGCCTGTGTCTTTTTCCATGCCTTCCCACCACACGTCACCGTCGTCGGTCAGCGCGACGTTGGTGAAGATGGTGTTCTTGTCCAGGCTGCGCATGCAGTTCGGGTTGGTCAGCATGTTGGTGCCGGGGGCCACGCCAAAGTAACCGGCCTCGGGGTTGATGGCGTAGAGCTTGCCGTCGGCCGCGGGCTTGATCCAGGCGATGTCGTCGCCAATGGTGGTAACTGTCCAGCCGTCAAAACCGGCGGGCGGCACCAGCATGGAGAAGTTGGTCTTGCCGCAGGCCGACGGGAAGGCCGCCGCCACATGGTATTTCTTGCCCTGCGGGTTGGTCACACCGAGGATCAGCATGTGCTCGGCCAGCCAGCCTTCGTCACGTCCCATGTTGGAGGCAATGCGCAATGCAAAGCATTTTTTGCCCAGCAGCGCGTTGCCGCCATAGCCGGAGCCGTAAGACCAGATCTCGCGCGTTTCGGGGTAGTGCACGATGTACTTGGTCTTGTTGCAAGGCCACTTGACGTCGGCCTGGCCAGCGGCGAGCGGCGCGCCCACGGTGTGCACGCAAGGCACAAAGTCGCCTTCCACACCCAGCACATCAAACACCGGCTTGCCCATGCGCGTCATGATCTTCATGTTGACGGCCACATAAGGGCTGTCCGACAGTTCGATGCCGATGTGGGCAATCGGCGAGCCCAACGGGCCCATGCTGAAGGGCACGACGTACATGGTGCGGCCCTTCATGCAGCCGTCAAACAGCGGCTGCAGCGTGGCGCGCATCTCGGCAGGGGCCATCCAGTTGTTGGTCGGGCCGGCGTCTTCCTTGTTGGCCGAGCAGATGTAGGTGCGGTCTTCCACGCGCGCCACGTCGCTCGGGTCGCTCTGTGCGAGGAAGCTGTTGGGGCGCTTGGTTTCGTTGAGTTTTTTAAAGGTGCCGGCGTCGACCAGCTGCTGGCACAGGCGCTGGTATTCGGCCTCGCTGCCGTCGCACCAGTAGACATCGTCGGGTTTGCACAAGGCCACCATGTCGGCGACCCAGGCGATCAGTTTCGCGTTCTTGACGTAGCTGGGCGTATTGAGCTTGAGCCCTTGCATCGCGGGTTGGTTCATCGAAAAACTCCAAAGTTAAAAAAGCGTTATTTCGACAAATGTCACGTGACGTACAGTGGTGACTGTGACATCGGGAAATTTGTCGAAATGACGCTTGAAGCTGCTTCAATGAGGCCATCAGAAGCGGGTAACAAAACAACGTGTGTCCGGCTTTTCAGCGGGAACAGGTGGCCCGGAAAGTTCATTTTAAGAACATCGCTGCGCGTTACTTCACGGTTACCGGTAAAAGATATGCAGAATTTGCATAGGGTTATGCGTATGGTATGTTCGAATTCTGGCACCCATGACCCGTGGGTGCGGATGCACCCATCTTGGAGTTTATGAATGCTGAGCCTTTTAAAGCCGGGCTGGATCGCCGCCGGATGGCTGCACATGGCGCTCGCCGTCACGGCCACCGCGCAGGCGCAAAACGCCCAGCCGCCCACGCCCGCGCTGGTGGCCGCCGCCGCCAATCTGCAGCCGGTGCTGGCGGAACTGGTGCCGCTGTTTGAGCGCGCGCAAAAAGGCCGGGTCACCCTTAACATCGGCTCGTCGGCCAACCTGGTGCGGCAAATCCAGCAGGGCCTGCCGGCCGAGCTTTTTTTGTCGGCCGACGAAGACTTTGCCTTGCGCCTGGTCGATGCCGGGCTGACGCCAGACCGGGGCGTGGTCTACGCCACC
>DASXRN010000474.1:0-9215 GCA_036506595.1 Polaromonas sp.
GCCAATAGCCAGGCTATTGGCAAGAAATGCAACGCCGCAGACCGCCCGAATCCGGGCTATCACGGACCGCGTGGGGTTATGCAGAGCCTCCTAAATGGCTATGCTGGCAACTTCAACCCTCTATTTTGACAGGTCAGGCCAACATCATGAGCACTTCAACAGACACCCGTACAGAGCGCGACACTTTTGGTCCTATCGAAGTGCCGGCTGACCGGCTGTGGGGGGCGCAGACGCAGCGCTCCCTGCAGAACTTCGATATCTCGGGCGAACAGCAGCCGCGCGAAATCATCCGTGCGCTGGCGCAGATCAAGCGCTCCTCGGCGCGGGTCAACCAGGCGCTGGGTTTGCAGGACGAAGCCAAAACCAATGCCATTGTTGCTGCGGCCGATGAGGTCATTGCCGGCCAGCACGCGGGTGAATTTCCGCTGGTGGTGTGGCAGACCGGCTCGGGCACCCAGACCAATATGAACGTCAATGAAGTGCTGGCCAACCGCGCCAGCGAGCTGCTGGGCGGCGAGCGTGGCGAGGGCAGGCGGGTACACCCGAATGACGATGTGAACCGCAGCCAGTCGTCCAACGATGTGTTTCCCACCGCCATGCATGTCGCGGCGGTAGATGCCCTCAGGCATAAACTGCTGCCGGCGCTGGAGAAGCTGCGCGCCACGCTGGAAAAAAAGGCGATGGACTTCGATGACATCGTCAAGATTGGCCGCACCCATTTGCAGGACGCCACGCCGCTGACCCTGGGCCAGGAGTTTTCGGGCTATGTGGCGCAGCTGGAGCACGGCGCAAAGCATGTGCGGGCCGCGCTGCCGCATCTTTATGAGCTGGCGCTGGGCGGCACGGCGGTGGGAACCGGCCTGAACGCCCCCAAAGGTTATGCCGAGCGCGTTGCGGCCGAGCTGGCCAGCCTGACCGGTTTGCCCTTTGTCACCGCCCCCAACAAATTCGAGGCCATGGCCTCGGCCGATGCGCTGGTCCATGCCCATGGCGCCCTCAAGACCTTGGCCGCAAGCCTGATGAAAATTGCCAACGACGTGCGCTGGCTGGCCAGCGGCCCGCGCAGCGGCATTGGCGAGCTGAGCATTCCCGAGAACGAGCCCGGTTCGTCCATCATGCCGGGCAAGGTCAACCCCACGCAAAGCGAGGCGCTCACCATGCTGGCATGCCAGGTGTTTGGCAACGATGTGGCCATCAACTTCGGCGGCGCGTCGGGCAATTTTGAGCTCAATGTGTTCCGGCCCATGATTGCCCACAACTTCCTGCAAAGCGTGCGACTGCTGGCCGACGGCATGGTGAGTTTTAACGACCATTGCGCCGTGGGCATTGAGCCCAACCGGGATCGCATCAGCGAGCTGGTCGGCCGTTCGCTAATGCTGGTAACGGCGCTGAACACCCATATTGGCTACGACAAAGCCGCCTTCATTGCCAAAAAGGCACACAAGGAAGGCAGCAGCCTGCGCGATGCCGCGCTGGCATCAGGCTATGTGACGGGCGAACAGTTTGACCAGTGGGTGGTGCCGGGCAACATGGTGGGTGGTCCAGCGGTTGCCAAAGATTAGGGTACCGTTCAGTGCTTTTGCGCGGCTATCGCCGACATCACCTTGTCGGTATAGGCAATCGCCAGTGCTGACAGCAAAAAGGTGATGTGAATCGCCGTTTGTGCAATCAACACCCGGTCGGTGTAGTTGTCGGCGTTGATAAATGTTTTGAGCAAATGAATCGAGCTGATGCCGATGATGGCCGTGGCCAGCTTGACCTTGAGCACCGAGGCATTCACATGGCTCAGCCATTCGGGCTGGTCGCGGTGGCCTTCCAGGTCCATGCGGCTCACAAAGGTTTCGTAGCCACCCACAATCACCATGATCAGCAGGTTGGAAATCATCACCACGTCGATCAAGGCCAGGACCACCAGCATGATGACCGTCTCATTGAGCGAGGCGATGGGCGCGCTGGTCTTGTAGCCGATGCTGGTAATCAGGGCCTGCAGGGCCGTCTGGCTGCCGAAGGCCGCCTCAATCAGATGCGCCAGTTCCACCAGAAAATGCACCACATACACAGCCTGCGCCGCAATCAGCCCCAGGTACAGCGGCAACTGCAGCCAACGGCTTGCAAAAATCAGATTGGGAAGAGGACGAAGGGGGCGAATGGGGGTAACTTTGTGAGCGGTGGCTTTGAGTGGGGTGGGTTCTGACATGATGGGTGGAAGCTGAAAAGATCGCAGAATTGTAGGGGGCCGTTGGTGTGGGAAGTCCCCCGAAGCGGCCTTGAATAATGGAAAATTGTAAGGTTCAAGCCAGTCAGTGGCTTGTAAGTGCGAGGCATGACAGTAGCACGCCATCAATGACAAACAGGAGACAAAACCCATGAGCGCACCCGCATCCAACATCGAGTCCGTGCTGGTTGAAAATCGCGTATTCCCCCCCAGTCCCGCCGTTGTGCAGGCGGCCCGCATCTCCGGCATGGCTGCCTACAACGCAATGTGCGCTGAGGCCGACAAGGATTTTGAAGGCTTCTGGGCCAAGCTGGCGCGTGACAACCTGAGCTGGAAAAAACCTTTCACGCAAACGCTGGACGAGTCGAACGCCCCCCTTTACGAATGGTTTGCCGATGGCGAACTCAACGCTTCCTACAACTGCCTGGACCGTCATCTGGGTACGCCCACCGAAAACAAGAAGGCCATTATTTTCGAGAGTGACGATGGCAAGGTGACCAACGTCACCTACAAGGAGCTGCACGCCAAGGTCAGCCAGTTCGCCAGCGCGCTCAAGGGCCTGGGCATCAAAAAAGGCGACCGGGTCATTATCTACATGCCCATGACCGTCGAAGGCGTCGTTGCCATGCAGGCTTGCGCGCGCATTGGTGCCACGCACTCGGTGGTGTTCGGGGGGTTCTCGGCCAAGAGTTTGCAAGAGCGCATTCAGGACGCCGGTGCCGTTGCCGTGATCACGGCCAACTACCAGCTGCGCGGCGGCAAGGAGCTGCCCCTCAAGGCGATTGTGGATGAAGGCATTGCCATGGGCGGCTGCGAGTCCATCAAGAACGTGGTGGTGTACCAGCGCACCCCGACGGCCTGCAACATGGTGGCCGGGCGCGACAGCCTGATGCATGAGCTCACGGCCAAGGCGGCGCCGGCGTGCGAGCCTGAGTTCGTCGGTGCCGAGCACCCGCTGTTCATTCTTTACACCTCCGGCTCCACCGGCAAACCCAAAGGCGTGCAGCACAGCACGGGCGGCTATTTGCTCTGGGCCAAGCTGACCATGGACTGGACCTTTGATATCCAGCCCGCCGATGTGTTCTGGTGCACGGCCGATATCGGATGGATCACCGGCCACACCTATGTCGCTTATGGCCCGCTGGCAGCCGGCGCCACGCAAATCATCTTTGAGGGCATTCCGACCTTCCCGAATGCGGGCCGCTTCTGGCAGATGATTGAGCGTCACAAGGTCACGATTTTCTATACCGCGCCCACCGCCATCCGTTCACTGATCAAGGCCGCGGAAGGTGATGAAAAAATACACCCGGCCCGCTCGGATTTGAGCAGCCTGCGCATTCTGGGCACCGTGGGCGAACCCATCAACCCGGAAGCCTGGATGTGGTACTACAAGCATGTCGGTGGTGAGCGCTGCCCGATTGTGGACACCTTCTGGCAAACGGAGTCGGGTGGGCACATGATCACGCCCTTGCCCGGCGCCACGCCGTTGGTACCCGGAAGCTGCACCTTGCCGCTGCCCGGCATCATGGCCGCCATCGTTGATGAGACTGGCAAGGACCTGCCCAATGGTTCGGGTGGCTTGCTGGTGGTCAAACGCCCCTGGCCGTCCATGATCCGCACCATCTGGAACGACCCCGAACGCTTCAAGAAAAGCTACTTCCCCGAAGAGATGGGGGGCACGATTTACCTGGCCGGCGACGGCGCGGTGCGCAATGCCGACAACGGCTACTTCCGCATCACCGGCCGCATTGACGACGTGCTGAATGTCTCGGGCCACCGCATGGGCACCATGGAGATCGAATCGGCCCTGGTGTCGCACTCCGCACTGGTCGCCGAGGCGGCCGTGGTGGGGCGCCCCGATGACCTGACGGGCGAGGCGATTGTGGCCTTTGTGGTGCTCAAGCGCGCGCGTCCCACGGGCGATGAGGCCAAAGCGATTGCCAAGGAGTTGCGCGACTGGGTCGGCAAAGAGATCGGACCGATTGCCAAACCCAAGGACATCCGCTTTGGCGACAACCTGCCCAAGACGCGCAGCGGAAAAATCATGCGCCGGCTGCTGCGTGGCATTGCCAAAGGCGAGGCCATTACGCAAGACACCTCGACGCTGGAAAACCCCGCCATCCTCGATCAGCTGTCTGAAAGACAGTGATGGAGGGCGGCGGAGCCGCGTCAGCGAAGCTGTGGTGGGGTTGGAGGACACTCATATCGCTTCGCGATGTGAGGTGGCCACAAAACCCCGCCATCCTGGAGCAGCTTTCACAGAACCTCTAGAGTTGTGGCCGCCAACGAAAAAAGCCCGTCGATGGACGGGCTTTTTTTTTATCGATGTGACCCGGATTTGCGGGCCGCTGGGTGAGTCTATTACTTCTGGGTCAAAATCCAGGCCACCAGTTTCTTGGCTTCGTCAGGGCTGACCTGGGCATTGGCAGGCATGGGTACAGGGCCCCAGACACCGGAGCCGCCCTTGATGACCTTGGCTGCGAGTTTGTCGGCCGCGTCTTTCTGGCCGGCGTACTTGGCGGCCACATCTTTGTACGAGGGACCCACCAGCTTTTTGTCAATGGCGTGGCAAGCCATGCAGTTTTTGGCGGTGGCCAGTTGCAGGTCGGCCAGGGCCGGGGTTGACACGGCAAAAGCAGTTGCCATGGAAGCGATTGCGAAAAGAATACGTTTCATGGATTGTCCTCGTGGGGAAGTTATGAATTATGGGATTCGGTTACAGTCAATTAACGTCATTGTAGGGGTGCCGGTTGACCCTAGGGAAGCTCTGCATAACCCCACGCGGTCCGTGATCGCACGGATTCGGGCGGTCTGCGGCGTTGCATTTATTGCCAATAGTGAGGCTATTGGCTGCAAAACGCGCCTTGCAGCCCATCCCGATTCGCACGCCACGAACTCGCGCGGAGTTATGCAGAGCTTCCTTGTTTCAAGGGCGTACTCGCCCTGCCTGGCCAAAATCTTCAGGAGTTACAGATGTATTTGTTATTGATGGGAATCGTCGCACTGGCCTTGAAATACCTGGAGATCGGCCCGGTCGCCGTCTGGAGCTGGTGGGTGGTGTTGTCGCCTTTTGCCCTTGCCGTGGCCTGGTGGACCTGGGCTGACGCCTCTGGTTTTACCAAGCAGCGTGAGATCGACAAGATGGCCAAGCGCAAGCAGGAGCGCATTGACAAGCAGCGCGCAGCCATGGGCATGTTGTCCGCCAAAAAACGCAAATAGACGGCTGCGGATTTGGGCTTATTCGTAAGGCTTGATACCAAAGTAAAGAGCCCGTGAAGTCTGTGACCCACGGGCTCTTTGTTTTTTAAATCAACCGGTATCAGAAATCGTCCAGCACAGCCCCTTTGCTGGCGCTGGAGGCATTGAAGGCAAACTTGGCTTGCACGCCGCGGGTGTAGCGCGGGGCCGGTGCTTTCCAGCCGAGCTTGCGCTGGGCCAGCACTTCGTCGCTGATGTTCAGTTGCAGCAGCAGCTGCTTGGCATCAATCGTGATGGAGTCGCCTTCGTTGATGAAGGCAATGTTGCCGCCGGCCGCCGCTTCGGGCGCGACGTGGCCGACCACCATGCCCCAGGTGCCACCCGAAAAACGACCATCGGTGATCAGGCCCACGCTTTCGCCCAGGCCGGCGCCAATCAGCGCGCCGGTGGGGGCCAGCATTTCAGGCATGCCGGGTCCGCCTTTGGGGCCGAGGTAGCGCAGCACCATCACGTCACCGGCCTTGATTTTCCCGGCCAGGATGGCGGCGAGGGCCGACTGCTCATCATCGAACACGCGGGCCGGGCCCGTCATGACCGGGTTTTTCAGCCCGGTGATTTTGGCCACGCAGCCTTCGGGCGACAGGTTGCCCTTGAGGATGGCCAGATGACCCTGTGCATAGATCGGCTTGTCGATGGGGCGAATCACGTCCTGGTCGGCACGCGGCACAGCGGGCACGTCTTCCAGCACTTCGGCAATGGTCTGGCCGGAAATCGTCAGGCAGTCGCCATGCAGCAGGCCGGCCGCCAGCAGCGTCTTCATGACTTGCGGAATGCCGCCCGCGCGGTGCAGGTCCACCGCCAGGTATTTGCCGGAAGGCTTGAGGTCGCACAGCACCGGCGTGCGCACGCGGATGCGCTCGAAATCGTCGATGCTCCATTCGACACCGGCCGTGTGCGCAATCGCCAGAAAGTGCAGCACGGCGTTGGTCGAACCGCCGGTCGCCATGATCACGGCCACGGCGTTTTCAATCGCCTTTTTGGTCACGATGTCGCGTGGCTTGATGTCTTTCTTGACCGCCTCGACCAGTACCCGGGCCGACTCCTTGGCCGAGTTCATTTTTTCGTCGTGCGGGTTGGCCATGGTGCTGGAGTAGGGCAGCGAGATGCCCAGCGCCTCAAACGCGCTCGACATGGTGTTGGCCGTGTACATGCCGCCGCAGCTGCCGGTGCCCGGAATGGCGCGGCGCTCGATTTGCAGCAGGTCTTCGTCGCTCATGCGGCCCGCGGCGTTTTCGCCCACGGCTTCAAACACGCTCACGATGTTGAGGTCTTTGCCTTTGTAGTGGCCCGGCAAAATCGTGCCGCCATAGACGTAGATGGCGGGCACATTGGCGCGCAGCATGCCCATCAGGCCGCCCGGCATGTTCTTGTCGCAACCGCCGATCACCAGCACGCCGTCCATCCACTGGCCCTGCACGCAGGTCTCAATGCAATCGGAAATGACTTCGCGGCTCACCAGCGAGTACTTCATGCCCTCGGTGCCCATGGCCATGCCGTCGGAGATGGTGGGCGTGCCAAACACCTGCGCGTTGCCGCCGGCTTCTTCAATGGCGGCAATGGCGGCATCGGCCAGCTTTTGCAGGCCGCTGTTGCAGGGCGTGATGGTGCTGTGCCCGTTGGCCACGCCAATCATGGGCTTTTTGAAGTCGCCTTCCTCGTAGCCCATGGCGTAGTACATGGAACGATTCGGTGCGCGGGACTTGCCTTCGGTGATGTTTTTGCTGCGCGGATTAAGCGTGATGGTTTTGGTTTCCATGGGATGTCTCTTCAAGTGGGGTTTTGCCGAAAAGCCGAGTATGCGTGTTTTGACTGATTCTTTCCAATCCATTATTTGTGTTGTATTAATATGTATGGTGTATGAGAGATGTTGCCGTCCCACCCCGCCAGCCCGCCTTGATCGAACTGCGTTTGTGGCGGCAGTTTCTGGCTGTGGCCGATGAGCTGCATTTTGGCCGTGCCGCCCAGCGCCTGAACATGACGCAACCACCGCTGACGCAGGCGATTGCGCAGCTCGAAGCCCTGTTGGGACTCAAGCTGTTTGATCGCACCAAACGCAGCGTACAACTGACGGCAGCGGGCGCGGCGCTGGTGCCCGAGGCGCGCGACCTGCTGGTCCGTGCCCAGGCCTTGCCCCTGGTTGCGCGCGCCAGCGCTGACGGCGAAGCAGGGCGTTTGCGGCTGGCCTTTGTGTCCACGGTCGGCTTCGATTTGCTGCCGCGCTGGGTCCGCGCCTTCCGCGAGCAATATCCCAAGGTGCAGCTGGAGTTGATTGAAGCCACCGGCGATGTGCAGCTTCAGGCCCTTGAGCGCGGTGAAATCGATGCCGGCTTCATGCTGCATTCGCCCGGCTTTGCGCCGCCGGGCCTGACCTGCCAGCGCATCGCCCGGGACCCGCTGGTGGTGGCCGTGCCCGAGCAAAGCGGGTTGGCCGGCCACACCCCACTCACGCTCAAGGACTTGCTGGGCCAGCCCCTGGTGATTTTCCCAAGGCGCATCCTGCCTTCGCTTTACGACGCGATTTTTGCGATGTACCACGCCTCCGGCCATTTGCCGCGTGTGGCCCAGGAGGCCATCCAGATGCAAACCATCGTCAACTTGGTATCAGCGGGCCTGGGCGTGGCCTGGGTGCCCGACAGTGTGCGGCAGTTCCAGCGGCCGGGCGTGGTGTACCGGGAGCTTAAGGCGGGCAAGGGGCAGGCGGTGCCGGGCTGTGAGACCAGCCTGGTCTGGGCCGCCGGGGCGGCCAGTCCCGCGCTGTTGCGCTTCCTGGCGTTTGCGCCGGGCTGACGGCGGCCGATTTGCAGGCCTGCAGTCGTGCGGCCCTGAGGCTTGCGCACGCCAGGAATTGCTACAGTTTTAATAGCTGATAGCGCCCAAATTACATGGGCTACAGCCACTTTGGTTCGTAAAAAACGGGCGTGCCGGGCGCTCAGCCGCGCTGGTAACGCTGCGCGGCTTTTTGCAGCGACAGGTTGGGTCCCATCGCCAGGCGCGCAGCCATGAAGGTGTTCCATTGCGCCACATCCGGCAGCGAGGGAATGGTCACCAGTTCGCCCTGGTCCAGGCCGGACAGCGCGGCATCGACCAGTTCATCGGCCTGCATGACGATTTGCGCGGGCAGGTGCTCCACGGGCAGGCCGGCGCGGTCCCAGAACGGCGTGCTGATGGCACCCGGCAGCACGGCCTGGACCTGAACGCCCTTGCTGCCCACTTCATGGTGCAGCGACTGCGTGAAGCTCAGCACATAGGACTTGGTGCCGCCATACACGCCATTGAGCAGCTCAGGCGCCAGCGCCACGATGGACGCGATATTGACGACGATGCCTCGCCCGCGGGCCAGCAGGCCTGGCAGGGCAGCGCGTGTCAGGCGGGTCAGGGCGACCACGTTGAGCTGGATCATGGTTTCCATCGCATCGGCGCTGGAATCGATCAACGGGGCGGTGGCGCCCAGCCCCGCGTTGTTCACGAGCATGGTGATGGTGTCGTCGGTGGCGAGACGCTGCTCCACTCGGTGCATGTCGGCTGTGACGGTAAGGTCGGCCTGCAAAGGCTCAACCTTGCGCCCGGTTTTTTCCGCCAGATGCCGTGAAAGGCTTTGCAGACGCTGCGGGTCGCGTGCGACCAGAATCAGGTCATAGCCGCGGCGCGCCAGGCGGTCGGCGTACACGGCGCCAATACCGGACGACGCGCCGGTGAGGAGTGCGGTGCCCTTGCTGGTTTCAGTGTTCATGTGGATCTCCTG
>DASXRN010000475.1:0-3568 GCA_036506595.1 Polaromonas sp.
CTTGATGCCCAAAATCGTGGGCTGCACAAAATAACCGGTGGCCAAGGCGGGCGCATCAGCACCACCGGCAATCACATCCGCACCTTCCTCAATACCAGTACGGATGAAGCCAAGCACACGGTCGCGCTGGGCAGCACTCACCAGGGGACCCAGTTTGCTGGTTTCCTCCAGGCTGGGGCCGATATTGAATTTGGCAATCGCCGCCTGTGCCAGGGCTTTGACCTCCTCATAGCGGCTGGCTGGCACCAGCATGCGGGTATGGGCCGAGCAGGTCTGGCCGCTGTTGAGCATACAGGCTGACACCGTGCCCTTGACCGCCGCTTCCAGGTTGGCGTCGTCCAGAATCACGCTGGCCGATTTGCCGCCCAGCTCCAGCGCCACGCGCTTGACGGACTGGCTGGCCAGCTCACTGACCCGCTTGCCGGCGCGGGTAGAGCCGGTGAAGCTCAGCATGTCCACTTCGGCGTGCGTGGCCAGCACCTCACCAACCACCGGGCCCAGGCCGTTGACCAGGTTGAACACGCCGGGCGGCAGGCCGGCCTCGTGAATGATTTCGGCCAGGATCATGGCGTTGACCGGCGCGATTTCACTGGGCTTGAGCACCACGGTGCAACCCGCCACCATGGCCGGGGCAATCTTGAGCGTGATCTGGCTGAGCGGAAAATTCCACGGCGTGATGCAGCCGACTACACCAATCGGTTCGCGCACTACCAGCGAGTTGCTGACTTTTTTCTCCCACTCAAAGTTGCGTGCCACCTTGGCAAAGTTGCCCCAGTGCCAGGCCGGACCGCCCACCTGCACGGCACGGGCCATTTTCAGGGGCATGCCCACTTCGCGGGCAATGGCCAGCGCCAGCTCTTCGGTGCGCGCCTTGATGCCGGCGGCCACCTTGTCCAGGTAGGCCGCGCGGGCTTCCACCGGCAGTGTGGACCAGCCCTCAAATGCTGCACGCGCCGCCAGCACGGCGGCTTCGGCCTCTGCCGCCGTGCCGGACGGCACCGTCGCCATCAGGGCTTCGGTGCTGGAATCGTGCACCGGCAGGGTTGCCGACGACTGGGCCTTGACCCATTGGCCATTGATGTAATGAGCGGGGTAAATGGTTACGGACTGGGTTGCGGTGGTGGTCATGTCGGTAGTGGTCTCAGCCGTATGGCTGAAAAAGTGAAATTAATAATGAGCTGATTTTTAGCAGGGCGATTTTTAACCGCCAGGGCTGAATCGATGTAGCCCAAAAGAGTTAAACGTTGTTCAAAACCAGAATCAACTTTATCTCCAGGATCTAAGCCTATGATTCATTTGTTGTTTTTTGGCAAGCGTTACAGGTAAACCAGCTTGCATCAACGCCAGACCAGCCTTAATCTAACAGAAGAAGTCATTTCGCGTGACCATGGATAACAATGCAGGGATACAACGCAAAAACATTTTGACTTTCATGCGCTGGTTTAAACCTAATTTAAAAAACTATTTTCTAGCCCTGATGGGCTCCGGTGAAGTTACGCACTCCACCCTGGAAGGCGTGATTGAAGAGATTCGTCAGTTCATCCTCGATGAGCTGGGTGAATCGGGCAAAAAAACCCACCCGAAAACCGTCCTGCGCGTGCGTTATGCCCAAGACGCCCAAGCCCTGTGGTACACCCGCGGTGACGTCATGGCCGTGCTGGCTGCGATGCACGGAGAGACCATTGCGCGTGAAAAAATCGGTCGTATCAGCGACAAATTCAAGGGCCTGCTGCCACGCGGCCTGAGTTCAAGACCGAGTTCTCTCACCCGCTGACGCATCAATCACCCGCGCCGACAAGCCAGCTTCGCACTGGCTTTTTTTGCTGCCGCCAGCCTAGGGCCTGTTCACCCTAAAACGGGAGATGCGTTGGTACCTCATGCGGATGGATGCGCGAAGGGCGGCGCGGCAAATAGCCCAAGCTATTTGCAGGCTGACCGACAAAGCAGACGCCGCATGAGGGACCAACCCGAAGGGAAGGACGAATGCCGGGCGCATTGCGGCGTTGCGGCTCGCTGGTGTAGCCAGGCTACACGGCGCTCACCGCGCCTTGCACTGGCCTCCCGGCATTTATCCTTCGCACTCCCGTTTTAGGGTGAACAGATGGCATGGTCGTCCCACCTACCGCGCTGCTGTTGACGTGAGGCATTGCCCCAGCTGAGGGTGGGGCCTCGCAGTAACGGCATCAAAGTGCCAGAGTGGAGATTCGTGTAACCACTCGAACCTGGAGGCCCCACCATGCAATCTACCGCACAACTGCCCGTCATTGGAATGGATATTGCCAAAACCGTCTTTCAGCTCCACATCGTGGACGTCGAGACAGGTGAAATCCAGCGGCGCCAACTCAAGCGCGCCAAGGTAGCCGAGTTCTTCGCCAACCGTCAACCCTCTTTGGTGGCTATTGAAGCTTGCGGAGGGGCACACCACTGGGCTCGCACCCTGCAGGCCCAGGGCCACGAGGTCAAGCTGCTGCCGGCCAAGCATGTGCGGGCCTTCGTGCTGCGCGACAAGACCGACGCACTCGATGCGCAAGCCATCTGGGTGGCTGCCCAGCAACCGCACATCCGGGAGGTGCCGGTCAAAAGCGAGCAGCAGCAAGCCTGCCTGAGCCTGCACCGCATGCGCGCGCAGTTGATGAAGATGCGCATCATGCAGACCAACGCACTGCGTGGACTGCTCTATGAGTTCGGCATCGTGCTGCCTGAGGGGCACAACAAGCTACTGCAGTCCATCCAGGGTGAGCTGGCCAAGGCCCAGCAGGAAAACCGCTTGTGCGATGTGGTGGTGCTGAGCGTGCAGGAGCAGCTCAAGCGAATCGACGCCTTGCAAGAGGACATCGACCGGCTTGACAAGCGGCTGGCTGCCATGGTCAGGCAAAACCAGCACATGCTGGCCGTGCAGGCGATTCCAGGCATAGGTCCGCTGACGGCAACGGCATTGGTGGCCACCGTTGCGGACCTGTCGACATTCACGAGCGGGCGGCAGTTTGCCGCCTGGCTGGGCCTGACGCCGCGGCAAGTGGGCACGGGCGGCAAGACGCAACAACTGGGAATTTCCAAGCGGGGCGACACTTACTTGCGCACCTTGCTGGTCAACGGGGCGAGAACCGTCGTCGGCCGCAGCGCGCGCAATAGCTGGCTTGAACGATTGCTGCAGCGGCGCCACTTCAACGTGGTGGTCGCGGCGCTGGCCCACAAGATGGCGCGCACGGCCTGGGCGGTCCTGGTCAAAGGCAAAGCCTTTGACCCACTCAAGTGGAATCCGACCGAGGCTGCCGCGACCTGAAATCTTGGGCCAAGTCTGGATCAGTTGATTACGAAATACTAATTTTTTGAAGGAGAGCCTGCACCAAGCGATGTGATGGGTCACAGGTCAAACCGGGGCGGGGACATTCCGATTAGGGCCTTGGGCAATCAGCCCGATAAACAGATAGGAACCTCGCCCGCGAATGCCATCAGGGCCAGCAGGAAAACAAGCCTGCACAAACAGGCCGAATGTA
The DNA here is from genome assembly GCA_036506595.1 of Polaromonas sp. Lineage (GTDB taxonomy): Bacteria > Pseudomonadota > Gammaproteobacteria > Burkholderiales > Burkholderiaceae_C > Polaromonas. Next base: position 3,498 of record DASXRN010000475.1, read on the forward strand.
AGACTGCAAGCCCTTTGAAACTTCACGCCGCCCAATCTTGCTTTCCTTGGGACGACCATGTAAGGCCCTAA
>DASXRN010000476.1:0-17387 GCA_036506595.1 Polaromonas sp.
GGGGATATGCGCATCATGCAAACGCTTGCGGAGGCCACCAATGTGATTGCCGAGGGCGAAGTCCTGCAGCTCATGAACATGCATGATGCGACGCTGTCGGAAGAGGGTTATTTGCGGGTGATCCGTTCCAAGACGGCCAAACTGTTCGAGGCCAGTGCCCGCCTGGCGGCCTTGCTGGCGCAGTCCCCCCAGTCCGTTGAGCAAAGCTGTGCAGAGTACGGTCAGGCGCTGGGCACTGCATTCCAGGTGATCGATGATGTACTGGACTACGACGGCGATGTCTCTGAAATGGGGAAAAATCTGGGGGACGACTTGCGCGAAGGCAAGGTGACTCTGCCCCTGATCATTGCGATGCAGCGAGGCACCGAGGCTGAGCGCGTCACCATCCAGCAGGCCATTGAAACGGGTGGAACCGGGCAGATGGCGCAGATTGTCGCGATTGTGCAGCAGACCGGAGCCCTGCAGGCAACCCGGGATGCGGCCGCTGCGGAAGCGCAGCGCGCACTGAACGCCTTGCAGGCTTTGGCGCAAAATCCCTATAGCCATGCCTTGCAGCAGTTGGCTTCCCAATTGCTGGAAAGGCGTTTCTGAGATATAAATTTGGTCGAGACGGGGTGTAGCTTAGCCTGGTAGAGCGCTACGTTCGGGACGTAGAGGCCGGAGGTTCGAATCCTCTCACCCCGACCAGGTTTCTTTTTCTTGATGTGTGTTTTTCGCATAGTTCCAACGCCCAGCGGGATCGCTGGGGGTTTTCGATTTACACCTTGTGATCTATCAGCGATGATGCCCATTTGAGCAAAATTCGGGGAACCATGGCCGCTGTCGACACTGCTATCAACCAACCGCCTTCCATGGCTTTACCCGGTTTGGGCCGGGCATTGGTTGTAGCCGGCAAGCTGGGCCAGAAGGCGGCTGAAGACATTTTTCGCAAGGCGCAAAGCGGGCGCACCAGCTTCATCGCAGAACTGACAGGCTCCGGTGCGGTATCGGCGTTTGACCTGGCGCACACCATGTCTACCGCGTTCGCCGCGCCTTTGCTGGACCTGGAGGCCATCGACGCTCAGCGTTTGCCCAAAGGCCTGCTCGACAACAAGATTTGCGCGACTTACCGCATTGTGGTCCTGAGCAAGCGCAACAACCGCCTGATTGTCGCCACCGCGGACCCGTCGGATCAGGAGGCAGCGGAAAAGATCAAGTTTTCCACCCAGATGGGTGTGGATTGGGTCATCGCCGAATACGACAAGCTGTCCAAGCTGGTGGAGGCTTCCACCACCACGGCTGCCGAGGCCATGGAAAGCATCATTGGCGACGATTTTGAGTTTGATGAGTCCAGTGTGGATTCGGGGGGCGCCGAAGAAAACGACGTTGGCGTTTCCGAGGTTGACGACGCGCCAGTCGTCAAATTCCTGCAGAAGATGCTGCTTGACGCCTTCAGCATGCGGGCATCGGATTTGCATTTTGAGCCGTTTGAGCATACCTACCGCGTCCGTTTTCGGGTCGATGGCGAGCTGCGTGAAATTGCGTCCCCGCCGGTTGCCATCAAGGAGAAACTGGCCGCGCGTATCAAGGTGATCTCCAAGCTGGACATCTCGGAAAAACGTGTGCCGCAAGACGGCAAGATGAAGCTCAAGGTCGGGCCAGATCGCGTGATCGATTTTCGGGTCAGCACCTTGCCCACCATGTACGGGGAAAAAATCGTTATCCGTATTCTGGATCCGAGCAGCGCCAAACTGGGCATCGACGCATTAGGCTACGAGCCGATTGAAAAAGAACGTTTGCTCGCTGCCATCCAGCGGCCTTATGGCATGGTGCTGGTGACCGGACCGACCGGTTCGGGCAAAACCGTCTCGCTTTACACCTGCCTGAATATCCTGAACAAGCCCGGCGTCAATATCGCCACCGCCGAAGACCCCGCCGAGATCACCCTGCCCGGCGTCAACCAGGTCAGCATGAATGAGAAAGCCGGCATGACGTTTACCGTCGCGCTCAAGGCGTTTTTGCGGCAGGATCCTGACATCATCATGGTCGGCGAGATTCGCGACATTGAAACGGCCGACATCGCCATCAAGGCCGCGCAAACAGGCCACATGGTCATGTCCACGCTGCACACCAACGATGCGCCGACCACGCTGACGCGCATGCGCAACATGGGCATTGCCCCTTTCAATATTGCCTCCAGCGTGATTCTGATTACCGCCCAGCGATTGGCGCGGCGGCTGTGCCTCAACTGCAAAAAACCGGCTGACATTCCACGCGAGACCCTGCTGGAAGCGGGCTTCAAGGAAGACGATGTGGACGGCTCCTGGACGCCTTACCGCCCGGTGGGTTGCTCCATGTGCACCAACGGCTACAAAGGCCGTGTGGGCATCTACCAGGTCATGCCTATTTCCGAAGAGATACAAAGAATCGTCCTGCGCGACGGCAGCGCCCTGGAGATCGCGGCTCAGGCGGAAATTGAGGGCGTCAGAAGCCTGCGCCAGTCCGGTTTGCATAAAGTTAAACTTGGCATGACTTCGCTGGAAGAGGTTTTGGGTTGCACCAATGTGTAACCTGACGCCTGACGTGCATGAAAGCCGGAAAAAATCGGAACATCGGGGCGTGACTGTAGCGACGAGGCGGCCTGAAGGCCGTCCATAAAACGAGAAAGCATCATGGCAACTGCAGCATCCAAAAGCGTCAAGGAATTTGTTTTCGAATGGGAAGGCAAGGACCGGGGCGGGAAACAGATTCGTGGCGAAATTCGGGCTGCTGGCGAGAACCAGGTCAAGTCCGCCTTGCGCCGTCAGGGTGTGCTGCCCAGCAAAATCAAAAAACGCGCCATGCGCGCTGGCAAGTCCATCAAACCCAGGGACATTGCCATCTTTACCCGACAGCTCGCTACCATGATGAAGGCGGGGGTGCCGCTTCTCCAGTCCTTTGACATTGTCGGGCGCGGCAATCCGAACGCCAGCGTGACCAAATTGCTCAATGACGTGCGTACTGACGTGGAAACCGGAACCTCCTTGAGTGCCGCCTTTCGCAAGTACCCGCTGTATTTCAATGCCTTGTATTGCAATCTGGTCGAGGCCGGTGAGGCGGCCGGTATTCTGGAGTCCCTGCTGGACCGCCTGGCGGTTTACATGGAAAAAACCGAGGCCATCAAGTCAAAAATCAAATCGGCCTTGATGTATCCCATCTCGGTGGTGGTGGTGGCTTTTGTGGTGGTCGCAGTAATCATGATTTTTGTGATTCCTGCGTTTAAAAGCGTGTTCTCCTCATTCGGCGCGGATTTGCCGGCGCCCACTTTGTTGGTCATTGCGATCAGTGAATTCTTTGTGGCTTACTGGTGGCTGATTTTTGGCGGCATTGGCGGCGGCCTGTATTTCTTCATGCAGGCATGGAAGCGCAATGAAAAAATGCAGAAATTCATGGACCGGCTGCTGCTCAAGGTGCCGGTGTTCGGCCCCTTGATTGAGAAGTCCTGTATTGCCCGCTGGACCCGTACCCTCTCCACTATGTTTGCTGCCGGCGTGCCCTTGGTTGAAGCCCTGGATTCTGTGGGAGGCGCATCCGGCAATTCGCTTTACGCCGATGCCACCGTCAAGATCCAGCATGAAGTCTCGACAGGCACCAGCCTGACGGCGGCCATGGGCAATGCCAACCTGTTTCCCTCGATGGTGCTGCAGATGTGTGCCATTGGCGAGGAGTCCGGTTCGGTGGATCACATGCTGGGCAAGGCGGCCGATTTTTATGAAGCGGAAGTCGACGAAATGGTGGCGGGCCTGTCCAGCTTGATGGAGCCCATCATCATCGTGTTTCTGGGTACCTTGATTGGCGGTATTGTGGTCTCCATGTACCTGCCCATCTTCAAGCTGGGCCAAGTCGTCTAATGGGCTTTGATCTGGGGCCGCAGGCTCATGCGCTGCTGGCCGGCATCTTTGGCTTGCTGATTGGCAGCTTTCTCAACGTCGTCATCTACCGCATGCCCAAGATGATGGAGCGGCAGTGGGCAGAGGAATGCGCCGAACTGTCTGGAAAACCGGCAGAGGCGGAAGCGGTCGAGACGTTCAACCTGCTGGTGCCGCGCTCGCGCTGCTCCAGCTGTGGCCATGCCATACGCTGGTATGAAAACATCCCGGTGCTCAGCTACCTGTTCCTGAGAGGCAAGTGCTCGGTGTGCGGCGCGCCTTATGGCGTACGCTACCCCGTCGTAGAGGCGGTGATGGGCGCTTTGTTCTTCTTTTGTGTCTGGCGTTGGGGCTGGTCATTGACAGCGCTGGCATGGTGCGGCTTCTCTGCGGCGCTACTGGTTTTGGCCCTGATTGACTGGGACACGACCTTGTTGCCTGATGACATCACCTTGCCCCTGCTGTGGGCCGGGCTGGTCGTTGCAGCGCTGCAGTGGAATCCTGCTGTCAATTTGCACACCGCGCTGTGGGGAGCAGTTGCCGGTTACCTGTCTTTGTGGCTGGTGTACTGGGCTTTCAAGCTGGTGACGGGTAAAGAAGGCATGGGATACGGTGACTTCAAGCTGTTTGCCGCCCTGGGGGCCTGGTTTGGCTGGCCCGCCCTGGTTCCGATGATTTTGATGGCTTCGGTAATCGGTGCCGTCATCGGTATTGCCATGAAGTTTTCCAGCGGATTGCGCGAGGGCGGCTATGTGCCGTTTGGCCCTTTCCTGGCGGGGGCGGGTTTCACCGCGATGTTCTTCGGTCCGCAATCCATTTTGCGTTTCCTGGGCTTGTGATGCCATGTGAGGCTGTGTAGATGGCAATCCAGCGCATCGGCCTGACGGGCGGCATAGGCAGCGGCAAAAGCACGGTAGCCCGCATGCTGGTGGACTGCGGCGCAACCCTCATCGATGCCGATGCCATAGCCCGGCAGATCACGGCACCGGGAGGCGCTGCCGTCAAGGAAATCGCCAGCCAGTTTGGCGATGCTGTCATCACGGCGGAGGGGGCGCTGGACCGCGACCGGATGCGCCAGCTTGCCTTCAATGACCCGGCCGCCCGGCAGCGGCTGGAAGCCATTGTTCATCCCTTGGTCGGCCAGGAAACCCTGAGGCAGGCCGGGCTGGCGGTGACGGCCGGCAGTCCATGCATTGTTTTTGATATTCCCTTGCTGGTGGAGTCCGGGCGCTGGCGGCAGCAGCTGGACCAGGTGCTGGTGGTTGACTGCAGCGAGGCCACCCAGATCGCCCGGGTCACGGCCCGCGAAGAGGGGCGCAGTGGCTGGACGCGCGACGTGGTCGAGAAAATCATGGCCGGGCAAGCCAGCCGTGCCGAGCGACTGGCGGCAGCCGATATCTGCATTTATAACGATGGGTTGTCTTTGTCGTCCCTGGGGCTGCTGGTTCAGCAACTGGCAGCTCGCTTCGGGCTATGATGTTCGAAAAATATCTCTCATGAAGCCGACGAAAATAGCGCTGTGATTCTTTACGAGTATCCCTTCAACGAGCGTATACGCACCTATTTGAGGCTGGAGCACCTGTTCCGTCGCCTCGGCGAATTGGTAGAGCGGGAGAGCCCGACCGACCATCACTACGCGCTCACGACCATTTTCGAAGTCATGGACGTGGCGGCACGGGCCGATTTGAAAACCGACGTGCTCAAGGACCTCGAAAAACAGAAGCATGTGCTTAATGGCTACCGCGGCAACCCGGCCATTTCCGAAGCCGTGCTCGACGAAGTCACGGGCCGGCTTGAAGGCTGTTTTGCCGCCTTGAACAATCTGCCGGGCAAGGCCGGGCAGTCATTGACCGAAAACGACTGGCTCATGAGCATTCGCAGCCGTGTCGGTATCCCGGGGGGCACCTGCGAGTTTGATTTGCCGGCCTACTACGCATGGCAGCACTTGAAGGCCGCCACACGCCAGCAGGACTTGAAGCGCTGGGTGACCCCACTGGTGCCGCTGGCGGAATCCATACGCGTGCTGCTGACCCTGTTGCGTGATTCCGGTGCGCCGCAAAAAGTCGTCGCACCCGTCGGGCAATACCAGCAGACCCTGCCGCAGGGGCGAACCTTCCAGCTGCTGCGCCTGCGTATTGACTCTGCACTCGGCCTGATTCCTGAAATCAGCGGCAACCGCCTCATGGTCTCGGTGCGCCTGATGCGCCACGAAAGCGATGACCGGCTGCATCCAGGCACCGATGATTCGACCTTTGAGTTGACGCTGTGTTCCTGATTTTCTCCTGAGATGCCATGAATGAAGACGCAGTGCCTGTGAAGCTGGTGGTGTGCCCCGGTTGCGGCGGCAAAAGCATTTATGCGCCCAGCAATCCCTTCCGGCCCTTTTGCAGTGAGCGTTGCAAAAACATTGATTTGGGCGCCTGGGCCAGCGAAGGTTTCCGCCTGCCGGCCGACACGCCGCCCGATGACGAAACCTATGGCGATCCGAAGTTGCAGTAGGTTTTAGGGTGGCAAACGGTGTTCCACCGCATTTAAAAAAAGAGGGCGTGACAATGAAAAAATTGATGAACCAGCCGGCCATGGCTATCGTCGTGGCTGCCGCGTTGTTGCTTGGCGGAGCTCAAGCGCAAGCCCAGGCGCCAGAGATTTCGAACCCGCCCATCAAGGTAAAAGCCCATAAAAAATCGGCAAAGTCCAAGGCTGCTGGCCAAGGCCATAACGCCAAGTTTGTGCCGGGTTCGCAGGAAACCGTCACACAGCGGCGCGATCGCCTCCAGCGCGAATGCCAGGGAGCGGTGAACGCCGGTGCCTGCTCGGGCTACACGCGCTAACCAGTCCTTTGGTACTTTGGTACGCCCTCAGGCTGCAGGTGTGCCCAGCACCTGCTGGAGCTCGCCGCTCTGGTACATCTCCATCATGATGTCGGAACCGCCAATGAACTCGCCCTTCACATAGAGCTGGGGAATGGTCGGCCAGTTGCTGTATTCCTTGATGCCGTGGCGAATTTCTTCGTCTTCCAGCACGTTCACGGTGGCGGGCTTGTTCACGCCGCAGGCTTTGAGCACCTGAATGGCGCGGCCTGAAAAACCGCACATCGGAAACTGGGCCGTGCCCTTCATGAACAGGACGACATCGTTGGATTTGACGATCTGGTCAATGCGTTGCTGGGTGTCTTGGGTATGGCTCATGGTGCAATCCTTCGGGGTGTTGGGGGTGGCACGGCCGGAAGCGGGCGGCCGTGCTGTTCTCAATAAATGGAATCTGGCAATCAGAATTCAACAATCAGATTATCCCGCTGTTTGTCCTGGCCTGCCTTCGCGGGCCCATTGCCCGCCCGAGCAGCGCTCTATACCACCCAGGTCGCGTCGTGACTGTACGTCGTCAAAACCCGCGTCCCTCAGCAGCTCGCGCACCTGCGCGGCCTGGTCGTAGCCATGCTCCAGCAGCAGCCAGCCGCCGGGGTGCAGATGGGCCGGGGCCTGGCTGATGATCTGGCGGATGTCGTCCAGGCCGTCCTGGCCACTGGCCAGCGCCTGCAGCGGCTCGTGGGTCAACGCGGCCAGGTGCGGGTCGCGGGCGGCGATATAGGGGGGGTTGGAGACGATGGCGTGGTAGTGGCCACTGACGCCGCTGAGCCAGGAGCCGCGGCTGAATTGCACGTCCAGCCTCAACGCTTGGGCGTTGGCTTGCGCGACGGCCAGCGCGTCGGCGCTGAAATCGACGGCGCTGACCTGCCAGGTGGGTCGCGTGTGTTTGAGCGCGAAGGCCACGGCACCGCTGCCGGTGCCCAGGTCAAGAATTTTCGGGTCGGGCGGCATACCGGGTGTTTGCAGCACCTCCAGCGACCACAGCACCAAGGTTTCGGTGTCCGGCCGCGGCACCAGCACCCTGGCATCTACCTGCAGGTTCAGGCCAAAAAACTCCTTGCTGCCGACGATGTAGGCCAAGGGTTCACCGGCAGCCCGGCGCAGGCTTAAGGCCCGGAAATGCCGGGCGACTTCTTCGGTCAGTTCGTCGGTGTCGTGTGCCAGCAGCCAGGCTCTGGCATCGCCGGGTTTGCCCAGGGCATGCAGCAGCAGCAACTGGGCGTCGAGTCGCTCCAGCCCCAGGATCTGGGCGGCGGCCAGGGCTTGCGCACAAGTTGGCTGGTTCATCGCAGGGCCTTGATTTTGCTATAAAAATAATAGCATCTTGCGCCCATTTTTATTGGGCTAGAGGCCAGTTTTTCATATAAAAACCGAATATCAGCCATCGGAAGTCGTTAGTAAGCTTTGCTGGCCGTTTCCAGCTCCGCCAGCTGTTCGGCGCCGCGCGCAACCTGCAGCGCGGTGATGACATCGCCCAGGTCGCCTTCCATGATGGCCAGCAGCTTGTACAGCGTCAGGTTGATGCGGTGGTCGGTCAGGCGGCCTTGCGGGAAGTTGTAGGTGCGGATGCGGTCGGAGCGGTCGCCGCTGCCGATCAGGCCCTTGCGCATGGCGGCATCTTTGGCGGCGCGTTCCGAGCGGTCTTTTTCATGGATGCGGGCGGTGAGCACTTTCAGTGCCTGGGCCTTGTTGCTGTGCTGGCTGCGGCCTTCCTGGCATTCGGCCACGATGCCGGTCGGGAGGTGCGTGATGCGCACGGCCGAATCGGTCTTGTTGATGTGCTGGCCACCGGCGCCGCTGGCGCGGTAGGTGTCTATGCGCAGGTCGGCCGGGTTGATCTGGATCGCCACGGCCTCGTCGGGCTCGGGCAGCACGGCCACGGTGCAGGCGCTGGTGTGGATGCGGCCCTGGGTTTCGGTGGCGGGCACGCGCTGCACGCGGTGGCCGCCCGACTCAAAGCGCAGCTTCCCGTACACGCCCACGCCCATCGCGTCGGTGGGCCCGTCTATGCGCAACACCACCTCCTTGTAGCCGCCCAATTCGCTGGCCGACTCGCTGATGATCTCGGTCTGCCAGCGGTTGCGCTCGGCAAAACGGGTGTACAGGCGAAACAAATCGCCGGCGAACAGCGCCGATTCGTCGCCGCCCGTGCCGGCGCGGATTTCGATGAAGGCGGCGCGCGCGTCGTCCGGGTCCTTGGGAATCAGCATCAGCTGCAGGGCCTCGTCGAGCTGCGCAATGTCGGCCCTGGCGGCGGCGATTTCTTCTTCGGCCATGGCTGCCATTTCGGGGTCGGCTTTGGGGTCTTCTTTCGCCTCTCGCAGCATCTGCTCGGCGCTGGCCAGGTCGGCCTCGCGACTGGTCAGCCGGGTGTATTGCTCGGCCACCACGCTGGCCTCGGCATGTTCCCGGGTCAGGGTGCGAAAGCGCGCCAGGTCGCTGACCACGTCGGTGGCGGACAGCAGCGAGTCCAGCTCATGCAGCCGCAGAAGCTGGCGGTCCAGGGTTTGGCGGAGAAAGGGTTTCATCGGATAGGGGCCATAAATGGCAAAATTCGGAAGGCATACCGGCGAGGTCGCCAGCAACATGGCAACCGCCGTCGGCGGCCGCAGCAACGCTGAAAGCCGTCGCTAACGCTCTTTATGTTCTTTGGGCAATTTGGGCGTGTTGTTGGGCAGTTGCCCACGCAGAAACAGCTTGGACACCGTGTGCGCCGTGGCTTCGCGGCTGTTGGCATCACCGGCGTGCAATTCGGCCAGCGCACCATGCAGCATTTTTTGCGTGAGGCCGCGGGTCAGCGCCTCCAGCACCGCATCAATCGGCTCGCCCTTGGCCAGTAGTTTCTTGGCGCGTGCAATCTCAAGGGAGCGCCATTCGTCGGTTTGCGCATTGAGCTGCTGAATCAGCGGCACGCTGCGCCTTTGCCCCAGCCAGTGCATGAAATTCTGCACGCCTGCGTCGATGATGACTTCGGCCTGGGCCACGGCGGCCTGCCGGCTGTCCTTGCCGGTCTGAACCACCTGCGCCAAGTCGTCCACGGTGTAAAGGTAAATATCGGGCAGCGCCTTGACTTCGAGCTCAATGTCGCGCGGTACGGCCAGATCCACCATGAACATCGGCCGGTGCTTGCGCAGTTTCACGGCGCGCTCGACCGCACCCAGGCCGATGATGGGCAGGGTACTGGCGGTACAGCTGATCACGGCATCAAATTCATGCAGGCGGCTGGGCAGATCGGCCAGCCGCATGACTTCGGCGCCAAAGCGGCTGGCGAGCTTTTCGCCGCGCTCCAGCGTGCGGTTGGCAATCGCCATGGATTTCGGGTTTTTGGCGGCGAAATGGGTGGCCGCCAGATCAATCATCTCGCCGGCGCCGACAAACAGCACCTTGATCTCGCCCAGATCTTCAAACAGCTGGCCGGCCAGCCGCACGGCCGCTGCCGCCATGCTGATGCTGTGCGCGCCAATTTCGGTGCTGCTGCGCACCTCCTTGGCCACGGCGAAGGAGCGCTGGAACAACTGGTGCAGCGTGCTGCCCATGGCCCCGGCGTCTTCGGCGGCACGCACCGCGTCTTTCAGCTGGCCCAGAATCTGCGGCTCGCCCAGCACCATGGAATCGAGTCCGCTGGCCACCCGAAAGGCGTGGCGGGCGGCCAGGTCGTCCTGCAGGGTGTAGGCATGCGAGCGCAGCAGGGCGGGCGACACGCCGCCACTGTGCGCCAGCCATTCCAGCGTGTGGTCCAGATCGTTGTGGTCGCCGGCGCAGTAAATTTCGGTGCGGTTGCAGGTCGAGAGCAACGCGGCTTCGGATTGGCGCGCCAGCGACGCGCGCAGGCCGCGCAAGGTCGGCTCGACCTGGTCGAGGGCGTAGGCAAACCGCCCGCGCAAATCGAGCGGTGCAGTGTTATGGTTTAGCCCCAGGGCCCAGACTGGCATGCGCCGATTATAAAATTGAAGCGCGGGATGTACACCCGGCCTTGATCAATCACCCTCAATAGCCTGTTTAAGCTGTTTTTGAGGTGTTTTGCCCATCGACTTTGAACTGCTGTCATGACCGCTTACCTGCTGACCAACCACCTGCTTAATTTCATGGCGCCGGCCGCGCTGCTCGCTGTACTGCTGGTGTTGGTGGCGCGGCTGTTTTCCGGATTTTTTAGATCAAAAAGGCCAATAGTCCATGCCTGGTGGGCGCAGGTAGCTATTGTTTTTGTAGCGAATATGGTGGTCTTGGCGGCCGGTCTGCTGTTCTTCGGCCACGACGGCAAGATGCTGACCTATGCGGGGCTGACGCTGGGCGCAGCCCTTTGCCAGTGGGTGCTGCTGCGCGGCTGGAAGGCCTGAGCCAGAAGCTCACAAACCCGGGCTGAACAGGTCGACCCGGTCGGTGATGATGCCGTCGGTGCCGAGTTCGATCAGGTGCCGTGCCACCCATTCATCGTTGACGGTATAGCTCAAGGTGCGATAGCCGGCGCGCCGGGCCTGTGCCACCGTTGTGCGGTCCCACAGCGTGTAGTTGCAGACGATAGCCACGCATTCGAGCCGGTGAGCGGTCTCCAGCCAACCCTTGTGCAGGGTGTCGAGCAACAGGCCGCGCGGCATTTGCGGCTGGGTTTCATGGGCGCCTTCCAGCGCTTCAACGCTAAAGGAGGTCAGCAACGGTGGCACCTCGGTGTCTTTCCAGAGCCTGGCTGCATGCGCGGCTACCACTTCCCCGGTGTGGCGTTCAACACCAGGAGTGGGCTTGATCTCGATATTGAGGAAATGGCCGTTGTGCAGGCAGTAGCGTGCAATGCTCTCGAAACTCGACAAAGGTTCGCCGGCATGGGCGCGCGAATGCCAGCTACCGGCGTCGAGCTGCGACAGCTGGCTCCAGGGCAACGCGCCGCCCTTGCCCTTGCCCGTCGTCGTACGTTCCAGCGTGGCGTCATGCAGCAGAAACGGCACGCCGTCGGCGCTCAGTTTTACATCGCACTCAAACATGCGGTAGCCGTGACTGGCGCCCAGTTTGAAGGCGGCCAGGGTGTTTTCAGGTGCCAGCTTGCCGGCGCCGCGATGCGCGATCCAGCGGGGATAGGGCCAGTGACTGGCAGTAATGGGTTGAAACATCACGCTCACCTACAAGCGCTTGCCGGTTTCCGCGTCAAACCAGTGCAGGCGGTCGGCGCGCGGCGCCACATGAATGGTGGCACCGATGGCTGGCGCGGAGGACAGGCTTTCGTCGGTGCGCACGATCAGAAACTCGTCGCCCATGCGGCAATAAACCAGCCGCTCCGCGCCCAGCATTTCGATGGTGTCCACCTGCACCGCCCAGCCCGTGGGGCCGATTTGCAGGTGTTCTGGGCGAATGCCCAGGATGGCGCCTGGTTTGCCGCCGAAGTCGGCATTGAGGGCCCGTTTGAGCAGGTTCATCGGCGGTGAGCCCATGAAGCTGGCCACAAACGTGGTGGCGGGGCGGTTGTAGACCTCTTCGGGCGTGCCAAACTGCTCCATGCGCCCGGCGTTCATCACCATCATGCGCTGGGCCAGGGTCATGGCTTCCACCTGGTCGTGCGTGACAAAGAGCGAAGTAATGCCCAGTTCGCGGTGCAGCTTCTGGATCTCGAGGCGCGTCTGCACGCGCAGCTTGGCGTCGAGGTTGGACAGCGGCTCGTCAAACAGAAACACCTGCGGCTGGCGCACGATGGCCCGGCCCATGGCCACGCGCTGGCGCTGGCCGCCCGAGAGCTGGCGCGGTTTTCGGTCCAGCAGGTGGCCAAGCTCCAGAATCTTCGCGGCCTTGTCGACGCGAACCTTGATCTCGCCCGCCGGCACTTTTTTGATCTTCAGGCCATAGGCCATGTTGTCGAACACGCTCATGTGCGGGTACAGCGCGTAGTTCTGGAACACCATGGCGATGTCGCGTTCGGCCGGTTCCAGGTCGTTGACCACCCGGTTGCCGATGGAGATCTCGCCGCCCGAGATTTCCTCCAGGCCCGCGACCATGCGCAGCAAGGTGGACTTGCCGCAGCCCGAGGGCCCGACGATCACGATGAACTCGCGGTCCTGGATGTCGGCGTTCACGCCGTGGATGACCTGGTTGGCGGTCTTGCCCGTGCCGTAGCGCTTGACGATGTTGTTGAGTTGGATGGCAGCCATTTGTGTTTGCGTCTTCCCTGTTCTTATTTCTCGGTGTCCACCAGGCCCTTGACGAACCACTTCTGCATCAGCATGACTACCAGCGCCGGCGGCAGCATGGCGAGGATGGCGGTGGCCATGACGACGTTCCACTCGACGTAGACCTCGCCGAAGATGGCGCGTTTGATGCCCAGCACCACCGGGTACATGTCTTCCTGGGTGGTGACCAGAAGCGGCCACAGGTACTGGTTCCAGCCGTAGATGAACTGGATCACGAACAGCGCCGCGATCGAGGTTTGGGACAGCGGCAGCAACACGTCCTTGAAGAAGCGCATGGGTCCGGCGCCGTCAATGCGCGCGGCCTCCACCAACTCGTCGGGCACCGTCAGGAAGAACTGGCGGAACAGAAACGTCGCGGTGGCCGAGGCGATCAACGGCACGGTCAGGCCCGCATAGGTGTTGAGCATGTTCAGGTTGGACACCACCTCGTACGTGGGGCCGATGCGCACCTCCACCGGCAGCATCAAGGTGACGAAGATCATCCAGAACACCAGGTTTTTCAGCGGAAAGCGGAAGTAGACGATGGCAAAGGCCGACAGCAGGGAAATCGCGATCTTGCCCACGGCAATGAGCACGGCCATGACCAGGCTGACCCACAGCATGGGCGCCACCGGCGCGATGGTGGAGCCTCCGCTGGTCTTGCCGCCAAACAGGGCGAGCCGGTAGCTCTCGATGAAGTTGCTGCCCGGCAGCAGAGAAAGCGGGTTGCTGGTGCTGATCTGCTCGGCCGTCTGGGTGGAGCCGATGATGGTGATGTACACGGGAAAGATCACCAGCAGCACGCCGAGGATCAGGATCAGGTGCGAGAAAAATGTCAGTACGGGCCGGCGTTCAATCATGATCAGTATTGAACCTTCTTCTCGACAAAGCGGAACTGGATCACGGTCAGCGCGATCACGATGGTCATCAGCACCACCGACTGCGCGGCCGAGCCGCCCATGTCCTGCGCCTTGAAACCGTCGTAGTAGACCTTGTACACCAGGATCGCGGTGTCTTTGCCCGGGCCGCCATGGGTGGCCGCATCTACGATGGCGAAGGTGTCGAAAAACGCGTAGATGATGTTGATGACCAGCAGGAAAAAGGTGGTCGGCGAGAGCAGCGGGAACACGATGCTCCAGAAGCGCCGCCAGGGCGAGGCGCCGTCGATGGTGGCCGCCTCAATCAGCGAATGCGGGATCGACTGCAGGCCGGCCAGGAAGAACAGGAAGTTGTAGGAAATCTGCTTCCATACCGCCGCCATCACGATCAGCGCCATGGCGTGGTCGGCGTTGAGCAGGTGGTCCCACGGAAGGCCCAGGTTCTGCAGCGCGTAGGCCACCACCCCGTAGGGCGAGGCAAACATCATCAGCCACAGCACGCCGGCCACCACCGGGGCCACGGCATAGGGCCAGATCAGCAGGGTTTTGTAGACCGACGCGCCGCGCACCACGCGGTTGGCCATGACGGCCAGCAGCAGGGCAATGGTCAGGCCCAGCACCGCGACCAGGATGGAGAAGATGGCCGTGGTCTTGAACGAAGCCAGATAGCTCGGGTCGCCGAACAGGCGGGAGAAGTTCTCCAGTCCGACAAATTCCGCCGCCGAGGTGCCAAACGCATCCTGCTGCAACATGCTCTGGCGCAGCGCCTGGGCGGCGGGCCAGAAAAAGAAGACGAGGATGACTGCCATCTGCGGCGCGATCAGCACCCAGGGCAGCCAGGAAGATTTGAAAAGAACGCGTTTTTCCATGAAAAATCAGGCGGTAGCCCATGTGGGAAGGTCACGGTTAGCTATTAAAGTAATAGCATTATCAAGCGAGGCCCCGGGCTCGCACACGCGCCCGGGCCAAGGCGCCTGCTGGCCTTTAGCCCTTGTTCGCCTTCTGGAAGCGCTCCAGCTGCTCGTTGCCGCGCGCAATGGCGGCATCCAGCGCTTCCTTGGGCGGCTTCTTGCCGCTCCACACGCCTTCGAGCTCCTCGTCGACGATGGTGCGGATCTGCACGAAGTTGCCCAGTCGCACGCCGCGCGACTTGTCGGTGGTCTTGCGGATCATCTGCGTGACCGAGACATCGGTACCGGTGTTCTTCTTGTAGAAGCCGGACTTGTCGGTCAGCTCGAACGAGGCCTTGGTCACAGGCAGGTAGCCGGTACGCTGGTGGCTCCTGGCGGCGACTTCGGGCTGCGACAGGTAGCTGAAGAACTGCGCCACGCCCTTGTACTCGGCCGGCTTCTTGCCGCTCATCACCCACAGGCTGGCGCCGCCGATCACGGTGTTCTGTGGTGTGCCGGGCACGTCGGGGTAGTAGGGCAGGGTGCCGATGCCGTAGCCGAACTTGGAGTTGCGCACGACGTTGCCGTACAGCGCGGACGAGCCCGTCATCATGGCGCATTCGCCGGAGACAAAGGTGGCATCCGCCGCATTGCCGCGGCCCTTGTAGACGAACAGGCCGGACTTGGCCATGTTGGCCAGGTTCTCAATGTGGCGCACATGCAGCGGCGTATTGAAGGCCAGGCGCGTGTCCAGGCCGCCAAAGCCATTGTTTTTCGTGGCAAACAGGACGTTGTGCCAGGCCGAGAAGCTTTCCAGCTGGGTCCAGCTGATCCAGCTGGTGGTGAACGGGCACTTATGGCCCGAGGCCTTGAGCTTGGCGGCGGCCAGGGCCACTTCCGGCCAGGTGGTGGGCGGTTTCTCGGGGTCCAGGCCGGCGGCCTTGAACGCGTCCTTGTTGTAATGGAATACCGGTGTCGAGCTGTTGAACGGGAAGCTCAGCATCTGGCCGTTGGGTGCGGTGTAGTAGCCCGCGACGGCCGGTACGTAGGCCGCCGGATCAAAGGGCAGGCCCGACTGCTTCATCACCTCGCCCACGGGCTTGATGGCGCCCTTGGAGGCCATCATGGTGGCGGTGCCGACCTCGAACACCTGCAAAATGTGCGGCGCATTGCCGGCGCGGAAGGCGGCGACCGCGGCGGTCATGGATTCGTCATAGCTGCCCTTGAAGGTGGGCACAATCTTGTACTCTTTTTGGCCGGCATTGAAGTCCTTGGCCAGGTCGTTGACCCATTCGCCGAGCGCGCCACCCATCGAATGCCACCACTGGATTTCGGTTTGGGCCTGGCCCGAAAGGGGCGCAACCAGGGCACATGTGGCCAGCATGAGGGCCGTCAGACGGCTAAAACGGTTCTTCATTGAAAAGCTCCAGAAGGGAATGCGTGGTTAAGCGCGCCAGTCTAAGAATTAATTGTGACAAGCCGATTCAACCGAATCTGCCTGCTGGCTGGCAAGAGGGGTTTCCATGAGGTCATTGGCCGCAGGCCATGTGCGATTGCTGCGCTGCGATAATATGGGGCAACAGTGCCGGACGCAGGTTTGGACCCATATCCCCAACCACCCAGGCCGCTGAATCATCACGATGAACGCCCCTACTACCCATCAAGAACTCCATGCTTTTGCCGATGACGCAGAGCCAGGCGAAGCCCGCATCCGCGAAATTCCCTACAACTACACATCTTTTTCCGATCGTGAAGTGGTCATTCGGCTGCTGGGTGCGCGGGCCTGGGACCTGCTGAATCGACTGCGCGATGAACGGCGTACCGGTCGCTCTGCGCGCATGCTGTATGAAGTGCTGGGCGATATCTGGGTGGTTCAGCGCAATCCCTATCTGCAGGATGACCTGCTGGACAACCCCAAACGCCGCAAATTGCTGGTGGAGGCCTTGCAGCATCGCCTCACCGAGGTTGAAAAACGACGCACGCCCGATGCGGACAGCCAGCGCGATGCCGTGGTGGGTGAACTGCTGGCGTCGGCCAGGGCGGCGGTGGGCCGCTTTTCTGCCTCGTTTGAGGAAATGGCCAGCCTGCGTCGCCAGACCGAACGCAAGTTGCGCAAGCTGACACTCAAGGACAACATCAAGTTTGATGGGCTGTCGCGCGTCTCGCATGTGACGGATGCGACCGACTGGCGCGTGGAATACCCGTTTGTGGTGCTGACGCCCGATTCCGAGCTGGAAATGGCCGGCCTGGTCAAGGGCTGTATTGACCTGGGCCTGACGATCGTGCCGCGTGGTGGTGGTACGGGTTATACCGGCGGCGCCATTCCCTTGAGCTGGAAGTCGGCCGTCATCAACACCGAAAAACTCGAAGCGATGAGCGAGGTGGAAATGGTCTCGCTGCCCGGCGTTGCGCAACCCGTGGCCACGGTGTGGACCGAGGCCGGTGTGGTGACGCAGCGCGTGGCCGATGCCGCCGAGCGCGGCGGTTTTGTCTTTGCGGTGGACCCGACTTCGGCTGAAGCGTCCTGCATAGGCGGCAACATCGCCATGAACGCCGGCGGAAAAAAAGCTGTGCTGTGGGGAACGGCCCTGGACAATCTGGCCTCCTGGCGCATGGTGACGCCCCAAGCCCAGTGGCTGGAGGTCACCCGGCTGGACCACAACCTGGGCAAGATCCACGACGCCGAGATGGCGAGTTTCGAGCTCAAGTATTTTGA
>DASXRN010000477.1:0-5319 GCA_036506595.1 Polaromonas sp.
GCGTGGTACCGGCAAATCCTCGCTGATCAGGGCCTGCCTGAACGCGTATGCCGCCCAGGGCTTGCGCCTGATCGAGGTCGACAAGGCCGACCTGACCGACCTGCCCGACATCGTGGATGTGGTGTCCGGCCTGCCCGAGAAATTCATCGTGTTTTGTGACGACCTCAGCTTCGAAGAGGGCGAGCCCGGTTACAAGGCGCTCAAATCGATTCTCGATGGCTCGGTAGCGGCAGCCACACCGAATGTGCTGATCTATGCCACCAGCAACCGCCGCCATCTGCTACCCGAGTACATGACGGAGAACCTCACTTACACCCACACCGAAGATGGCGAAGTCCATCCCGGTGAGGTCGTGGAAGAAAAGATTTCGCTGTCGGAGCGTTTTGGCCTGTGGGTGAGCTTTTACCCGTTCAGCCAGGACGAGTACCTGACCATCGTGGCCCAGTGGCTATCATCCTTCGGCGTTGACCCGCAGGCGATTGAAGCCGCGCGGCCTGCCTCGCTGGTGTGGGCGCTGGAGCGCGGTTCGCGCAGCGGCCGCGTGGCCTACCAGTTTGCGCGCGACTACGCGGGCAAGCATGCCGGCACCTGAACGCCCATGAGTGCACAAGTTCTCGTGGCCGACGCTGGCCTGCCGCGTGAAGGCGCTGAAAAGGGTAAGGATCGCAAGGTGGTCGATGTAGCGGTCGGCGTGCTGGTTCGGGCCGATGGCGACTTCTTGCTGACCTCACGTCCACCCGGCAAGGTCTATGAAGGCTACTGGGAATTTCCGGGTGGCAAGCTCGAACAGGGCGAGAGCGTCGAGCAGGCACTGCGCCGCGAGCTTCACGAAGAAATCGGCATCACCATTGCCGCCGCGCACCCGTGGAAGGTCGAGATGGTGGACTACCCGCATGCGCTGGTGCGGCTCAACTTCTGCAAGGTGTTTGACTGGACGGGCGAGCTGCATATGCATGAGGGCCAGTTATTTGCCTGGCAGTCTTTGCCGGTCACCGTGCAACCCGTTTTGCCGGGCACGGTTCCGGTGCTGGCCTGGTTTGCCGAAGAGCGGGGCTTTACCGGCGCGACGCGCTGATCGCCCGGTATGCTATTGAATTCATAGCTGTCTGCGCCCTTATTTATTGGGCTGGCAGCTTGTTCGATGCATAAGAACGGCCCGGGTCGGTAAATTCCCATTGCTTGCTTGCCTCCATCACCGCATTGGGGTAGGGCGCCTTGCCCCGCGAGCCGTTGTAGCGGCCCAAGCCCAGGAACAGGTCACCTCTTTCCCGGTCCAGGTAATGGCGCAGGATCACGCAGCCAAAGCGCAGGTTGGTCTGCATGTGAAACAGCTTGCCCGGGTCGCTGTCGCCGATCACGCGTGTCCAGAAGGGCATGACCTGCATGTAGCCGCGTGCGCCAACGCTGCTCACCGCAAACTTGCGGAAATTGCTCTCCACCTGGATCAGGCCCATCACCAGCGTCACGTCCAGCCCGGCGCGCTTGCTTTCGTACCAGACGGTTTGCAGAAATTCCTTACGGACTTGCCATTCCGGTTTTTTCTTTTTGAGGCGCTCGCTCATGGCGCCCAGCCAGCGCAGGTAGGCGAGGCGACTTTCAGTGTCCCTGAACTCTGGAACCGGTGGCGCCTGGTTGGCGACGGCCGAGCTCAGTGCCGTGCGCACCGAGTCCATCAACGGCTCTTCGATCTGTGCACCGGCGCTTGCCTGCTCCGAAAATAATAGCGGCATGCACGCGGCGGATAGGGACTGCAGGCATTTTCTTCTTGAAATTTGCCTTGAAGCCGATGTAGTCGCGATGCCGGGCGCTGTCACAGGGCCAGTTTTCCCTTGAGAAAATCAAATGCACTCGCTGCATCGATCTTGCTGGAGGCGGTGTCGCGGCGGTGCTGGTATTCGAGCTGGCCTTCTTTGAGGCCGCGGTCACCAATGGTGATGCGGTGCGGCACGCCAATCAGCTCCCAGTCGGCAAACATGGCACCGGGGCGCTCGCCACGGTCATCCAGGATCACGTCCACGCCAGCGGCGAGCAACTCGCCATAGAGCTTGTCGGCTGCCGCCTGGACTTCGGGGAAGCGGTCCGGGCTGATGGGGCACAGCACCACGGTGAAGGGCGCAATCGCGTCGGGCCAGATGATGCCGCGCTCGTCGTGGTTTTGCTCAATGGCGGCGGCGGGCAGGCGGCTGATGCCGATGCCGTAGCAACCCATTTCCAGGAACTGCGGCTTGCCGTTTTCCCCGAGGAAGGTCGCGTTCATGGCCTGGCTGTATTTGGTGCCAAGGTAGAACACATGTCCAACTTCGATGCCGCGCTCAATGGCCAGCACGCCCTTGCCGTCGGGTGAAGGGTCACCGGCCACCACATTGCGCAGGTCGGCCACCAGCTCGGGTTCAGGCAGGTCGCGGCCCCAGTTGACGCCGGTGGTGTGAAAGTCGGTTTCGTTGGCGCCGCAGACCCAGTCGGCGAGAGCCGCTACCTCGCGGTCCACCACGAGTTTGACCGGTTTTTGAAGGTTCAGCGGCCCGAGGTAGCCGGGTTGGCAGCCAAAGTGATCTTCGATCTCGGACAGCGTCGCGAAGCGAAAGCCGGCATCCAGCCCCGGCACCTTGCCGACCTTGACCTCGTTCATGTCGTGGTCGCCGCGCAGCAGCAGCAGCCAGACCTGCGTCTTGGTGACTTCACCGGCCTCGTTGGTCTGGTCAGTGGCCAGCACCAGGGACTTGACGGTGGTTTCCAGCGGAATGCCCAGTAGTTCGGCCACCTCGGCGCAGGTGGCCTTGCCGGGGGTCGGCGTTTTGGTCATGGCCTGCGAGGCGGCCTTGCGCGCGCCCTGTGGTGCCAATGCTTCCGCCTTTTCCATGTTGGCCGCGTAGTCGCTGCCGGGGCAATACACGATGGCGTCTTCACCCGTAGCAGCAATCACCTGGAACTCTTCGCTCAGGTCGCCGCCAATCGCGCCGCTGTCGGCGGCCACGGCCCGGTAGGTCAGGCCAAAGCGGTCAAAAATCCGGCGGTAGGCCTGCGCCATGGCCTGGTAACTGGCCTTGGCAGCGGCCTGGTCGCGGTCAAAGCTGTAAGCGTCTTTCATGAGGAACTCGCGCCCGCGCATCAGGCCAAAACGCGGACGGCGCTCGTCGCGGAACTTGGTCTGGATCTGGTACAGGTTTTTTGGTAACTGTTTGTAGCTTTTGATGTCCTGTCGCATCACGTCGGTGATGACTTCTTCGCTGGTCGGCTGGACCACAAAATCGCGGCCATGGCGGTCCTTGATGCGCAGCAACTCCGGGCCCATTTTTTCAAAGCGGCCGGTTTCCTGCCAGAGCTCGGCCGGCTGGATCACCGGCATGGTCATTTCAATCGCACCGGAGCGGTTCATTTCCTCGCGAACAATCGCCTCAACCTTGCGGATCACGCGCAGGCCCATGGGCATATAGCTGTACACGCCGGCACCCAGTTTCTTGATCATGCCCGCCCGCGTCATGAGCTGGTGGCTGACGACTTCTGCGTCAGCAGGGGCTTCCTTGAGGGTGGAAATGAAGAACTGGGAGGCTTTCATGGGCTATTTTTCTGGAATTCTGGGTTGGAAAAGGCTGGAGTCGGGCTGTGCGCTTGGCACAAGCTTGGCGACAGGGCCTGCGCTGTGCATAATGGACTCAGTTTAAAAATTTGAGGTTTGATTATGCTTGACCGGGACGGCTTTAGGCCCAACGTCGGCATCATCTTGCTCAACCAGAGAAGTCAGGTATTTTGGGGCAAACGTATCCGTACCCACTCGTGGCAATTTCCGCAGGGTGGCATTGACCGGGGCGAAAATCCCGAGCAGGCCATGTTTCGCGAATTGCACGAAGAAGTGGGATTGTTTCCACGGCACGTGCATGTGCTGGCCCGTACCCGAGACTGGTTGCGCTATGAGGTGCCTGACCGGTTCATCCGCCGCGATGCGCGCGGACATTACAAAGGCCAGAAACAAATCTGGTTCCTGCTGCAACTGGTCGGTCACGACTGGGACTTGAACCTGCGCGCGACAGACCACCCCGAGTTTGATGCCTGGCGCTGGAACGACTACTGGGTGCCGCTGGATGTGGTGGTGGAATTCAAGCGCGGCGTGTACGAAATGGCGCTGACAGAGCTGGCGCGTTTTGTGCCGCGCTATGACGCGCGGTTTGAGTCACGCCCGGACCATCGCAACCGCTATTTGCGCGGGGGCTTGCACCAGCGCGATCAGGCGGGCGGCCATGCCGCCGATTCTGCGTGCCAAACGAGCCGATTCGGTGCCTCGTTTGAGCTGCCGCCTGGTGCCACCTTTGAACCTGATCCGCAGACCAGTTTGGGCGCGGGCCCTACGACAACAAAAACATGAAGTTCAAACCGGTTTTTACGGTATTTTTGGCGCTTGCGCTCGGTGTGACTTGCGCCGCTTGGGCCCAGTCAACAGAGGATGGCCCCGACTGGAAAGAGTCCGAAGTACCTGTGCCGCCGGTATTTGATGTCAGCAAGCTCATTACGTTTGAGGTGTCGACCAACTCGTCGCTAACCTACGGTGTGGATCCAGCCTCCATCCGCATTTCCAACAGCGATGGTCTCGTTCGTTATGTGATGGTGGCGACCAGTGCCAGCGGCGCAAGAAACGTGATGTACGAGGGCATACGCTGCGCTACAGGCGAATTCAAGACCTACGCCCGTTATTCCCCGGATGGCCGCTGGAACACTGTGGCTAACGCCGAATGGCGCACCATGTTTGGCAAAATGCCCTCCAGGCATGCCTTGCAATTTGCCAAGGCCGGGGCATGCGACGGCGCGGCGCCGGCGCCTTCGGTCGATGTGCTGGTGGCCCGGCTGAAAAACCCGAACTTCAGAATTACGGAATAAAGGCTTTGCCGGGCAGCCAGCCCGTTCTTAGCGGCTCAGCACCAGGTTGGTGCGGTGAACCATCTCCGGCTCACCGGTGTAGCCCAGCAGCTTTTCGAATTCTGATGAGGCTTTGCGGCAAATCAGCCGGGCTTCCGAACTCGAATAGTTGGCCAGGCCACGGGCAATTTCTGCTCCGCTGGCATCCCTGATGGCAATCACGTCACCGCGCGAAAAATCGCCCTGCACGGAGGTCATGCCAATCGGCAGCAGGCTCTTGCCTTCGCCTGTTACCTTGCTCACGGCACCGGCGTCCACGGTGACCGAGCCGCGCATCTGCAGGTGATCGGCCATCCATTGCTTGCGGGCCTGCATCTTTTGGGTTTGCGCCACCAGCAGCGTGCCGATCGGCTCCCCCTGGGTCAGGCGGATCAGCGCCTGGGGTTCGCGGCCCCAGGCAATCACCGTGGA
>DASXRN010000478.1:0-4390 GCA_036506595.1 Polaromonas sp.
GCAAATCGCTTTTTCATGGTTGTCTCCTCTAAGGGTTAAAAATCAGTACAAAAATCAAGGGGATACGAGTCGTGATTCCCCGACTCCCGGGACTGGAACGCTGGCAGATTTGAGGGTAGGGATGAGCTTGCCTGGGCGCCTGATCTCACCCAGCATGGCGGCCGGATACAGAAGTTCGCGAATGAAGGTGGCGTCATCGCGAACGACTTGCGCCGCCTCCGCGTAACCAAAAAACGCCAGGTAATCCGGCGCCTGCTGAATCAGCATTTCGAAGCCGGGCTGCGCGACCCGATGGCGTGCGCGTGTCGCCTCAATCAGCGGTGTCGGCTGGTTCTTCATCAGGATGTCCATCACGGCAGCATGTGGTGCCAGGCGCGACACATCGCATGGCAGGGCATCGCCAGCCTTGAGCCCCAGCGGTGAGGCATTCACCACCACGTCATAGGCCGACGGGTCGCTGCTGCTTGCGGCCACGATCTTGGTCATGGGCATCTGCGCGGCCGCAGCAATCCGGCTTGCCAGGGCCTGCGCCTTGCCGGATGCCGGGTCGTAGAGCGCAATCTCGGCCGGTGTGCGGCTACCCGCCATCGCCAGCGAGACGGCAATGGCAGAAGCTGCGCCACCGGCACCCAGGATCAGCACGCGCCTGCCCGCATAGGCCACGCCAAAGTAGTCCAGCGAGGCAACAAAACCCTGGCCGTCAAACAGCGCGCCTTCAAGCTCGCCGGTTGCGTTGCGGCGTATGCCGTTCACCGCGCCCGCCACGCGGCCAGTGTCGTTGCAGTGCGAGAGCAGGCCCATCACCTGCGACTTGTGCGGAATCGTCAGCAACATGCCCTTGATGTTTTTGGCCAGGAAAGCGCTGCGCACGAAGACCTCGATTTCCTGGGCCGCCACATGCACAGGCACCAGCACGGCATTGATACCCAGCGTCCTGAAGATCAGGTTGAACACCTCAGGCGCCCGCACCTGCTCCACCGGATCGCCGGAGATCAAATACACATCGGTTGCGCCCTGAATGGTGGAAAGCATGTCGGAGTTAAGTGTTGAATTAAGTGTTGACGTTCGATAATCGATAAAACAAGCTGAATTTCGCTCGAACTTTAGTCGTTTGATGTCCCACATCAAAGCCATAAATCGCAATTTGAGCGATTAACGCACATTAATGATCGATAATCGCTCGAAACAAGGGTTTCACCCACGTTTTAGCTCAACCGCCCTCGCAATACTTGCTCCATGACCAGCCCCGCACCACCAACCGCCTCCCCCCCCGAGCTTGACAAGCGCGACTGGATCGCCGGCCTTGAAAAAGGCCTGTCCATCATTGAATGTTTTGACGATGCCAATCCCCGCCTGACGGCCAGCCAGGCCGGCGCGCGTGGCGGCATGACGCGCACGGCCGCCCGCCGCTACCTGCTGACACTGGAACACCTGGGCTATGTGGCCAGTGACGGCAAGCTGTTCTGGCTGACCCCGCGTGTGCTCAGGCTGGGCCAGTCCTATCTTGAATCTGCGCGATTACCGCGCATAGTGCAGCCTTTTTTGCAACGGGTGACGGCGGGAACGCAGGAGAGCGCTTTCGTCAGCGTGATGGATGGTGACGACATCGTCTACATCGCACGCAATGGTTCCAACCGCGCCATGAATACCGGCTATGTGCTCGGCGCACGCGTGCAGGCCCAGGTCACGGCCTCGGGCATGCTGATGCTGTCGATGCGCGAGACCAGTTGGCAGGAGAACTGGCTCGCGACGCACGAGCTCAAGGCCTACACCTCCTACACCATCGCCAGCAAGGAGCGCCTGCGCATCGAACTGGCACGCGTGCGGGCCCAGGGTTGGGCCATTTCCGAACAGCAACTCGAACTCAATTACCGCGGTATTGCCGTGCCGCTGCGCGACCGGCATGGCGATGTGGTGGGCGCCCTGAGCGTGACCATGCCCATGGGCCACGAGTCCAGCGAAGATGCGGTGGCACGCGTGCTGCAGGTGCTGCGCGAAACGGCGCAGGCCATGCGCAACCTGATCTGAACGCGCAAAGACGCCCTTAGACGCTATCGATTTAATAGCCCCTTGCGCCCACCCTGATTGGCCTAGAGGCCAGTTTGTCTTGCATTTTTGAAAAATCACGCGGCTGCAGCTTTTGCGCGAATCCCCGACAATCGCTGCACTTCAAATGCAAACCCGACATTTCCTCCAGCTCATCGCCTTGTCTGCCCTGTGGGGCGCTTCATTTCCCCTTCTTCGCATCGCCAGCCCGGCCCTGGGGCCGTGGCTGGTGGCCGGGCTGCGCTGCGTGCTGGCTGCCGTGGTATTGGCCACGCTGCTGCACGGGCTGCGCGGCCGCTGGCCCCAGCGCCAGGCCTGGCCCGGTCTCGCGCTGCTGGCGCTTGCCACTGTCGTGACGCCCTTTGTGCTTTACAACTGGGCCGCGCTGATGATTCCCGCCGGCTACTCCGCAGTGCTCAACGCCACGGCGCCCCTGTTTGGCGTGCTGGGCGCTGCTGCCGTGCGTGAAGAACGGCTCACGGGTCGCCGCCTGCTGGGCTGTGCGGTCGGTTTTGCCGGCGTTGCCTTGCTGGTGCAACTCGGCCCGGTGGCCGTCACGCCGCAGGTGGTGTTGGCCGCCCTGGCCTGCGTGGCGGCGGCAGGCTGCTATGGCTTTGGTGCGATTTTCATGCGGCGCGCCACACTGGCGCATGAAGCCTTGCCGGCGTCAGCCACGGTGCATGTGACCGCGACACTCATGCTGGTGATTCCGGCCGGCCTCACCGCACCCGCAGCCCATCCGAGCTCTGGCGCCTTGATGGCCGTGGCGGTGCTGGGCACCATCACCTCGGGCTTTATGTATTGGGTCAGCATGCGGCTGATGCGCGAGATTCCGGCCAGCGCCGCGACCTCTTCGGCCTTCATGATTCCGCTGTTTGGCGTGACCTGGGGCGCGCTGTTTCTGGGCGAAACCGTCACGCTGGCCATGCTGCCCGGCTGCCTGCTGGTACTGGCGGCCACGGCACTCATCACCGGGTTTAATCCCTTCAAAGGCGCACCGCCCGAACCCTGAGCCTGCAAGCGCCTCGTCGCTGGCGCGCTCGAATCAGCAGCTACGACCCGCGCATGATGTCCGGCGTGCTGACCTGCACGTCGGCATTTTGCGCACGCTGGCGCAAGGCATGCTCCATGACCACCAGCGCCAGCATGGCCTCGGCAATGGGCGTGGCGCGAATGCCCACGCAGGGGTCATGCCGGCCCTTGGTCACCACCTCGGCCGGCTGGCCACTGGTGTCTATGGACTGGCGCGGCGTGATGATGGAGCTGGTCGGCTTGATGGCAATCGACACCTCCAGGTCCTGCCCGGTACTGATGCCGCCCAGCACGCCACCGGCGTTGTTGGACAGAAAGCCTTCGGGCGACAGCGAGTCGCCATGCGTGGTGCCGCGCTGCGTGACGCTGGCAAAGCCGGCGCCAATTTCAACCCCCTTGACGGCGTTGATGCCCATCATGGCAAAGGCAATGTCGGCATCGAGCTTGTCGAACAGCGGGTCGCCCAAGCCCACCGGCACGCCAGAGGCCGTGACGCGAATGCGCGCGCCGCAGGAGTCACCGGCCTTGCGCAGCTCGTCCATATAGGTTTCCAGCCTGGAAACATCCGCCACGGGCGCAAAAAACGGGTTGGTGGGCACATGCGCCCACGACTCGAAGGGAATCGCGATATCGCCAATCTGCGTCATGCAGCCGCGAAAGCGGGTGCCGTATTTTTCAAACAACCACTTCTTGGCCACCGCGCCGGCCGCCACCATGGGCGCCGTCAGGCGGGCCGAAGCGCGGCCGCCGCCGCGCGGGTCGCGCAGGCCGTACTTGTGCAGGTAGGTGTAATCGGCATGACCGGGCCGGAAGGTCTCCAGGATGTTGCCGTAGTCCTTGCTGCGCTGGTCGGTGTTCTTAATCAAGAGGCAAATCGGCGTGCCCGTCGTTTTGCCCTGGTACACGCCCGAGAGAATCTCTACGGTGTCCGGCTCGTTGCGCTGCGTTACATGGCGGCTGGTACCGGGGCGGCGGCGGTCCAGGTCGGTCTGGATATCCGCCTCGCTGAGCGACAGGCCCGGCGGGCAACCGTCAATCACGCAGCCAATGGCCGGACCGTGGGATTCACCAAAGTTGGTGACTGCGAAGAGAGTGCCAAAAGTACTGCCAGACATAGTGGTGCAATTTTAACCATCGGACATTGTGGCCCCCACGTTCATTCACTGCGTGTAACTCTCTGCCCCCCCGCGGGGGCTGTGCTTGCTTGGGGCGGCCCTGCGCTGCGCACTTTGGAGCTCCCACGTTTGCTAACTGCCTTGCGCTACCCTTTTTTGGCTGGAACACTTCATGCATGACGGCAAGGGCGCAAATC
>DASXRN010000479.1:0-17347 GCA_036506595.1 Polaromonas sp.
CTGAAACTTCTGAATGTGGAGAGTTCCTACGGCCCGATCAAGGCCATACGCGGCGTGAGCCTGCAGGTGCGCAGAAGCGAAATCGCCACCGTGCTGGGCTCCAACGGCGCGGGCAAGTCCACCATTCTCAAGACCATTTCCGGCATCATCGATCCGCGCAAGGGCTCCATCGACTTCAAGGGCGAAGACATCACCGCGCAAGACCCGGCCCACATCGTGCAGCAAGGCCTGTCGCATGTGCCCGAGGGGCGCGAAGTCTTCCCCCTGCTCAGCGTGCGCGACAACCTGCTGATGGGCGCCTACACCCGCAAGGACCGCGACGGCGTGGCGCAAGACATGGAGGCGGTATACGGCTATTTCCCGATCCTGCGGGAACGCGCGCTGCAGGATGCGGGCCTGCTGTCGGGCGGGCAGCAGCAGATGCTGGCGATCTCACGTGCGCTGATGGCCTCGCCCGACCTGATACTGCTCGACGAGCCCAGCCTGGGCCTCAGTCCCAAGCTCACCAAGGAAATTTTTGAGATCGTGGTGCGCATCAACCGCGAGCGCGGCACCACGATTTTGCTGGTCGAACAAAACGCCAACATGGCGCTCAACGCCTCGGACTACGGCTATGTGCTGGAAAACGGCCGCATCGTGATGGAAGACACCTGCGCCCGCCTGCGTGAAAAAGACGACATCAAGGAGTTTTACCTCGGCATGAAGGAAAGCGGCGTGCGCGGCGAGCGGCGCTGGAAAAAGAAAAAGACCTGGAGATAACAATGAACGCAGCGCACCACCGCTTCAAGCAAGCGAATGCCCTCTCGAGAGGCCGCGCCATGCATGCCGTGGCAAGCGTGGGGGCCCATGTCTAATCTTTGGGACTTAGGCCATATTCAGCCCACGCACGGCATCGTGATGCCGGGCGACACCATTCCCGCGATGTTCTGGAACGCGGTGGAAAAGCGCGGCAACCAGGTCTGGATGCGGCAGAAAAAACTCGGCGTCTGGCGCCCCTGGAGCTGGACGCAAACCGGCGATGCGGTGCGTGAAATTGCCGCGGGCCTGCTGAGCCTTGGCTTTGCGCGCGGCGAATGCGCCTCCATCCTCGCCAACACCGTGATTGAATGGGTGCTGGCCGATCTCGCCGTGCTGAGCTGCGGCGGCGTCTGCAGCGGCATTTACCCGACAGATGCGGCCTCGCAGGTGCACTACCTCTGCGAAGACTCGCGCACCACGGTGCTGTTCGTCGAAGACGATGAGCAACTCGACAAGGCCCTGGAAGTGCGGCCCCGGCTGCCGCTACTGTGCAAGATCATTGTTTTTGACATGGAAGGCCTGCATGCGCTGACGGACCCGGACGTGATCGGCCTGGGCGATTTGCGCGCACTGGGACGCGCTTATCTCGCCCGCCAGCCGGACGCCGTGGCAGAACACGCAGCCGCCTGCCAGCCCGACGACTTGGCCATTCTGGTGTACACCTCGGGCACCACCGGCAAGCCCAAGGGGGCCATGCACAGCCAGCGCGGCCTGGTCTTTAGCGCGCGCGGCTACAACACGCTGGTGGCGCAGGACGAGCGCGATGAGCGCATGTGTTTTCTGCCCTTGTGCCACATTGCCGAGCGCATGGGGGGTGAGTATTTTTCGCTGTACACCGGGGCCAAACTCAACTTCGTCGAGAACCCCGAGACCATTCCCGAGAACGTGCGCGAGATTGCCCCCACCGTCTTCACCGCCGTGCCGCGCGTATGGGAAAAGTTTTACTCCGGCGTGATGATTGCGCTGAAAGAGGCCAGCTGGCTGCAGCAGGCCACTTATGCCTGGGCCATAGGCGTGGGCACGCGCATTGCCGACACGGTGCTGGCAGGCCAACCTGTCAGCGCCGGGCTCAAAGCCCAATTCACCCTGGCGCGCTGGCTGGCGCTCAACAACACACGCAAACTCATTGGCATTCACCGCGCCCGCTTTTGCGTGACCGGTGCGGCCCCGATCTCGCCCGAGCTGGTCAAGTGGTACATGGCGCTGGGCGTTCCCATGCTGGAAGTCTGGGGCATGACGGAAACCTGCGGCGCGGCCACCGGCGTACCGGCCAGCCGCATGAAACCCGGCTCCATTGGCCCGGCCGCCGGCTTCAACGAAATCAGGCTGGACCCGGCCACCGGCGAGATCCTGGTGCGCGGCACCAACGTCTTCATGGGTTACCTGAACCAGCCCGAGAAAACCGCCGAAACGATAGACCCCGAAGGCTGGCTGCACACCGGCGACGTGGGCACCATGGACGAAGAAGGTTTCTTCAGGATCACCGACCGCATGAAGGACATCATCATCACCGCTGGCGGCAAGAACGTGACGCCCAGCGAGCTGGAAAACGAGCTCAAGTTTTCACCCTACATCACCGATGCCGTGGTCATCGGCGACAAGCGCGCCTACCTCACGGTCATCATCATGATTGACCAGGAAAACGTCGAGAAATTTGCCCAGGATGCGGACATACCCTTTAGTAATTACGCCAGCTTGACGCGCGCCACCGAGGTGCAAGAATTGATCCAGTCCGAAATTGACCGGGTCAACAAGAAGTTTGCGCGCGTTGAGCAAATCAAGAAATTCTTCCTGCTGGACACCCAACTCTCGGCGGAAGACGAAGAGCTCACGCCGACCATGAAGCTCAAACGCAAGCTGGTGGAAAAGAAATACGCCCCGCAAATTGAAGCGATGTATTAAAAAAATTCAACAGGAGACAACACCATGAAACTGAAGTCAACCACTGTTCTGGCCGCGCTGGCCTGTGCCGGCAGCTTGTGCGCGCCGCTGGCCCATGCGCAAAGCCAGGGTATTAGCAAGACCGAAATCACGCTGGGTTCGATTCAGGATTTGTCGGGGCCACTGGCGGGCTTTGGCAAGCAGATCCGCAACGGCATGACCCTGCGCGTCAATGAACTCAATGAGCAGGGCGGCATCAATGGCCGCAAGATCAAACTCATCGTGGAAGACTCGGCCTACGACCCCAAAAAGGCCGTGCTGGCGGCGCAAAAGCTGGTCAACCAGGACAAGATATTTGCCATGGTCGGCCACCTGGGTACTGCGCAAAACCTTGCCGCCATGCCGGTGCAGTTTGAAAAGAATGTCCTCAATTTCTTCCCGGTGACGGCAGCGCGCGAGATGTACGAGCCCTTTCACAAGCTCAAGTACTCATTCGCCGCCACCTACTACGACCAGATGAAATCCGCCGTTCCCAAGCTGGTCAAGGAAAAAAACGCCAAGAAAGTCTGCTCGATGTACCAGGACGACGAGTTCGGCCTGGAGGTGCAGCGCGGCGCTGACGATGGCCTCAAATCCATCGGCATGACCATGACCGAAAAAACTTCATTCAAGCGTGGGGCCACCGACTTCTCGTCGCAAATCGCCAAGCTCAAGGCCTCTGAATGCGACCTGGTGGTGCTGGGCACCATCATCCGCGAAACCATTGGCGGCATCGCCACCGCGCGCAAGCTGGGCTACAACCCGACCTTCCTGGGCTCCAGCGCGGCCTACACCGACCTGATCCACAAACTGGGCGGCAAGGCCATGGACGGACTCTACGCCACCATGACGGTGCAAAACCCCTACCTGGATGAAGCTTCGCAGCCGATCCGCTTCTGGGCCAACAAGTACAAGACCGCATTTAACGAAGACCCCACGGTGTTTTCGGTGTACGGCTACAGCGTGATTGACGCCTTCATCCGTGCCTCGCAAAAAGCCGGTCCAGGCCTGTCGACTGAAAGCTTCATCAAAGCCATGGACACCATGGTGATTCCACCCGACATTTTCGGTGGCGCGGAAGGCAAGTTTGGTCCGCAAAAACGCCTGGGCAACAACCAGTCGCGCTTGTCGCTGTTGCAGGATGCGCGCTGGAGGGTGGTGTCGGACTACATCACCGAGTAAACGGTGGTCATCGGCACCGCATAACAACCGCCCTTTGGGGCGGTTTTTTTTATGTAAAAAATGCCTGTAGCCCAGTCAAAATTGGCGCATTCAGCTATCATTTTAATAGCAATATCCTCGGGAAAAACTTGCCCATGAGGTTTACCGCTGCCATTGCGGTCGCGCAAAATAGCATCATGCCCATGCCTGCCGACGCCATCGCGACCCTCCACTGTAAAAACAAAAAATGCTGGACGAACTGGCTGGCCAGGCACCACGCCGGCAGTCCCGGGGTCTGGCTGCAGATCGCCAAAAAGGAATCAGGACTGGCGTCCATCTCTTACCCCGAGGCACTTGAGGCGGCCCTCTGCCAGGGCTGGATAGACGGCCAGAAGAAAACTCTGGATGCGCAAAGCTGGCTGCAGAAATTCACGCCGCGCCGGCCAAAAAGTATCTGGTCCAAAGTCAACCGGGACAAGGCCATGGCGCTGATGGCCGCCGGTCAGATGCAGGCGGCAGGTCTCGCCGAAGTCGAACGCGCCAAAGCCGATGGCCGTTGGGATGCGGCCTACGACGCACAAGGCACCGCGGCAATCCCGGAGGATCTGGCGACCCTGCTGGCCGGGCAGCCTGCGGCCAGGACTTTCTTTGAAGCGCTGGACTCACGCAATCGCTACGCCATTTTGTTCAGGCTTCAGACGGCCAGGAAAAGCGAGACACGCGAGCGCCGCTTAATGCAGTTTGTTGACATGCTGAGCCGGAGCGAAAAAATCCATCCCTGAACGCTACGGCAAGCGGCTTACAGTCGCTTGGTACGGATAGATTTCAACCTGCAGGGAGATAGGCCATGAATAGAGCGCTGATACAAAGCACCGTCCCCATTCTGGCGTCGCTCAACCTCGACGAAACCGTGGCTTTTTACACCGGCAAGCTCGGCTTTGTGCCACTGAGCCAGATGGAGAACTACGCCATAGTGGGCAGAGACGGCGCCGAAATTCATTTTTATGCCTGCGAAGAGCGGCACATTGCCGAAAACACGTCCTGCTATGTGCGAACAGGCAACACACAGGCGCTGTATGAAGAATTCAAGCGGCGCGGTGTCGAGGTCAAACCTCCAGAGATCAGGCCCTGGGGCATGAGGGAGCTGTACGTGATCGACCCGCATGGCAACCTGCTGAAGTTTGGCGAACTCGCCTGAAACTTCGGCGTTGGCGCAACCATGGCGATTAAATTGCTACTGAATTAATAGCTGCATGCACCCATGGAATATGGGTCACAGACAATAATCATTGTGAAAACTGCCTTTTTCAAGGCAAAGCGCCTCAAACGCGCTAAATTCTGCTTTATGGGAAAAGTTCTTATCCTCGGCGGCACCGGTTTTGTTGGCCGGCATGTCTGCGAAAAGCTGGCCCAGCTGCAATGCCGCGTCACCGTCGCCACGCGCCGTTACGACAACGCGCGGCATCTGCAAGTGCTGCCGCTGGTTGATGTCGTTGAGGTCGATGCGCATGACAGTGTGTCGCTAGCCCCCTTGCTGGCAGGGCACGATGCTGTTGTCAACCTGATAGCCATCCTGCACGGCACTGAAGCCGCCTTCGAAAAAGTGCATGTGCAACTGCCCCTGGCGCTGGCGCGTGCCTGCGAAGCCAGCGGCTTGCGACGCATCGTCCACATCAGCGCGCTGGGGGCCTCGCTGGGCTCGTCATCGATGTACCAGCGCAGCAAGGCGCGCGGCGAGGCGGTTTTGCTCAGCTGCGGGCTGGATGTAACGGTGCTGCGCCCCAGCGTTATTTTTGGTGCCGAAGACAAATTCCTCAACACCTTTGCCCGGCTGCAGCGGCTGTTTCCGCTGGTTCCGCTGGCCGCCAGCCAGGCGCGTTTTCAACCCGTTTGGGTAGAAGACGTGGCCAGTGCGGTGGTGCGCTGCCTGCAGGACAGCAACACCATCGGTGAAACCTTTGAAGCTTGCGGGCCCGAAGTGTTCACGTTGCGGCAACTGGTGGAACTGGCCGGTCGCTACGCCGGCATCAACGAGGGAAAAGGCCGCATTGTCATTGCACTACCCGCACCGTTGGCGCGCCTGCAGGCCCGGCTGATGGAGCTCGCTCCCGGCCAACCGCTGATGAGCCGCGACAACCTGGCCGCCATGCAAACCGACAACATCGCCAGCGGCAAACTGCCCGGTTTGCAGGCCTTGGGCATTGCACCCGCCTCACTTGCCGCCATCGCGCCCTCTTACCTGGGGGCACAAGGCCTGCGCAGCGGCCTCATGGCCACGCGCAAAATGGCCAGAAGGTTTTAACTAGCCCCCACGCTTTTCACTTCGTGCAATGCGCTGCCCCCCGAGGGGGCTAATTTTCCTTGGGGCGGCCCGGCGGGAAATTGCCAGCCCCCACGTTCGCGCACTGCGTGTCGCTCTCTGCCCCCCGAGGGGGCTAATTTTCCTTGGGGCGGCCCGGCGGAAAATTGTTGGCCCCCACGCTCGCTTGCTCGCTGCGTGTAGCATCAATTCGGCGATCTTTTTGCATCAATGGCGGACCTGGTCCGCTGTAGGATCGCAAGTCGTTTCATTTTGACCTTCATCCTCAGCAGACAGGGATCCCATGCTCAAGCTCTACATCGGCAACAAAAACTATTCGTCCTGGTCCATGCGCCCTTGGGTCCTGCTCAAGCAGGCCGGTATTCCTTTCGAAGAAGTCAAGCTGCGGTTCGACTCGTTTGACGCCGGCTCGGGTTTCAAGCAAAAAATCAGCAACGTGAACCCGGTGGGCAAGGTGCCTGCGCTGGACGACAACGGCTTCGTGGTGTGGGACACCCTGGCAATTGCCGAATACGCGGCCGAACGCTTTCCGAACAAGAAGCTCTGGCCCGAAGACATGCAGGCACGCGCCCGGGCACGCAGCCTCTGCGCCGAAATGCACAGCGGCTTTGGCGCCCTGCGCTCGGCCTGCCCCATGAACATTGAAGCCAGCCTGCCCGAAGTGGGCCAGCTGATCTGGCGCGACAAACCGGCCGTGCGCGCCGATGTGCAGCGCCTCGTCGCCATGTGGACTGAGCTGCTGGCGCAATACAAGGGCCCCATGCTGTTTGGCGACTTCAGCATTGCCGATGCATTCTTTGCGCCGGTGTGCATGCGCCTGAAAACTTATGCCTTGCCGGTACCCGCAGACATCACCGCCTACATCCTGCGCGTGAGCGCCCTGCCCGGCGTCCAGGCCTGGATCGACGACGCGCTGGCCGAAAACGATTTCCGCGATTTTGAAGAGCCCTACCGCATCAAGCGCTGAGCCGCAGAAAGCAAGCCGCCTCATGGTCACCATTTACCTGCGCTACGTACTCGATGCCAGCAAGCTCAAGGAGTTTGAGCACTACGGCAAATTGTGGATTCCGCTGGTCGAAAAATTCGGCGGCAAGCACCACGGCTATTTCATGCCCAGCGAAGGGGCGAACAACATCGCGCTGGCGCTGTTTACCTTTGACAGCCTGGCCGCCTACGAAAGCTACCGCCAGCGCTCTTTTGAAGACGCGGATTGCCAGGCCGCCTTTAAGTACGCGGAAGACACCCGCTGCATCATCAGCTACGAGCGCAGCTTTTTCCGCCCCGTGTTCTCCTGACCCCCGGAATACCCGCAGAAGCGAAGGGTGCTTCCAGGAATCCGGTTGCCGGGATGCAGGGCAAGGCGTACGGAGCGCAGAGGGTTTTTGGGGTCAAAGCCCAAATTCGCCGAGCCTTCGGCTCGCCCAAAGGGTACGGTGCGATGCACCGCAGCGAAATTGGTGTCTGACCCCAATAACCCATGAGGATTCCGAGCACCGCACAACGCAGCCATGCGCCCGAGAACCGGGTTTCTGGAAGTACCCTAAACTGCCACCATGCAGATTTACATGGTCGGTGGCGCGGTGCGCGATGCCTTGCTCGGCTTGCCGGTGCAAGACCACGACTGGGTGGTGGTCGGGGCCACGCCAGAAGAGCTGGCTGCGCAGGGCTTTGTGCCGGTGGGCAAGGACTTTCCGGTATTTTTGCACCCCGAAACCCGCGAAGAGTACGCGCTGGCGCGCACCGAGCGCAAAACCGCGCGCGGCTACCACGGCTTTGTGGTGCATGCCGAGCCCGACGTCACGCTGGAGCAAGACCTGGCGCGGCGCGACCTCACTATCAATTCGATAGCTGCTCCCGCCCGCAGCACAAGGGCAAATACCGGATTTGAAGCTGATTTTGAGGCCTTGATCGACCCTTACGGCGGCCAGCAGGACATCCAGGCCAAGGTCCTGCGGCATGTGACCGAGGCCTTCCGCGAGGACCCGGTGCGCATACTGCGCCTGGCCCGCTTTGCCGCCCGCTTTGCCGATTTTTCCGTGGCCCCCGAAACGCTGGCCCTGATGCAGCACATGGTGGCCGAGGGTGAGGTCGATGCGCTGGTGCCCGAACGCGTGTGGCAGGAGCTGGCCCGCGGCCTGATGCAGGCCAAGCCTTCGCGCCTGTTTGAGGTGCTGCGCGAATGCGGCGCCCTGCACAAGCTGCTGCCCGAGGTGGCCAAGTTATGGGGCGTGCCGCAGCGCGCCGACTACCACCCCGAGGTAGACACCGGCGTTCACCTGATGATGGTGCTGGACATGGCGGCGAAGCTCGACGCTTCCTTGCGCGTGCGCTTTGCCTGCCTGTGCCACGACCTGGGCAAGGGGGAAACCCCGGCCGACGTGCTGCCCCGGCATACCGGTCATGAAGCGCTTAGTGCGCGATTGCTCAAAAACGTGTGCGAGCGCTTGCGCGTGCCTACCGACTGCCGCGAGCTGGCTGACGTGGTGGCGCGCGAGCACGGCAATATTCACCGCAGCACCGAATTCGACGCGGCAGCCGTGGTGCGCCTGCTGGAGCGCTGCGATGCGTTTCGCAAGCCCCAGCGTTTTGCCGATGTGCTGCTGGCCTGCGAGTGCGATGCGCGCGGCCGCCTCGGCTTTGAGGATGCGCCCTACCCCCAGCGCCAGAAGCTGCTGGAGGCGCTGGCCGCGGCTCAATCTGTTGCAACGGATCAGGTTGCGGCTGAGGCGCAGGCTGCGGGGCAGAGCGGCAAACAGATTGGCGAGCTGATTCACCAGGCGCGGGTGGCGGCGGTGAGCCAAAGCCCCGGCTTCACTGCAAGCCAGGCGGTGTAACGGTCTGATTAAACGGTAAAAGGGTCAACAAGCAGGGGCCAACAAGCGAAACCGGCCTACAGCCATTTTGCAAGCGCCCTGCTAAGGTAGGCGGCGATGAAAACCTCAGCTCCGACCTCAGGTAGTGGCACAGATTCCTTGCCGCCAGCCGGGCCTCAATCCCGGCCGCAGGCCCTGCCGCTGATTGGCCCGCAGAGCGCGCTTTTCCTGGACTTCGACGGCACGCTGGTGGAGCTGGCGGCGCAGCCCGAAGCCGTGCTGGTTCCCCCAGACTTGATACCTGCCCTGGCGCAGCTCGCGGTGCGGCTTAACGGGGCGCTGGCGATTGTGTCGGGACGCCCACTGAGCGACCTGGACAACTTTCTCGCGCCCCTGCAACTGCCTGTGGCCGCCGAACACGGTGCGCAGCAGCGCCTGGCCTCTGGCGAAATTGTCAAGCTGGCCGCGCCCGACTTGCAGGAAGTGGCGCAGCGTGCCACGGCACTGGCACAGCGCCATCCCGGCCTGCGCGTCGAGATCAAGTCAGCAGCCATCGCCCTGCACTACCGCCACGCACCCGAGCTGGAAGCACTGGCCTTGCAGGCCATGACTGAAGCCGCCGGTAGCACACCCCAGCTCGAATTGCTGCGCGGCAAGTATGTGTTTGAAATCAAGCCGGCCGGCATCAGCAAGGGCAGCGCGATTGAAGCCTTCATGACGGCCCCGCCCTTTGCGGGCCGCCTGCCCCTGTTCGCCGGTGACGACGTGACCGATGAGGCCGGCTTTTCTGCCGTACAGCGCCTGGGTGGTCATGGCATCAAGGTGGGCGAAGGCGCGACATTGGCTAACTACCGCTGCGCAACGCCAGCGGCACTGTTTCAATGGCTGCGGGCAGCCGGCCATGAACAGGCCTTCGCATCCGCTTCCAATGACACGGGGAAAAACATGGGAGGAATCAATACATGACGGCCCACGACGACTCGGCGCGCTTTGCACCGCCCGCAGATCCTTCGCTCGCCATGGGGGTGATCGGCAACTGTGCCTTCAGCGCACTGATTGATGCGCGAGCCCGCATTGTCTGGTGCTGCCTGCCGCGCTTTGACGGCGACCCGGTGTTCAACGCCCTGCTGCAGCCGGGCATGGGAAAAACAGAAGATGGCAACGCCCAGCCCAGCGCTTTTTCCATCGAGATTGAGGATTTCGCCGAGTCGCGGCAGTGGTACGAACCCAATACCGCCGTGCTGCGCACCCAGCTGTTTGACAAGAGCGGCCAGGGCATAGAGATCACCGACTTCGCGCCGCGTTTTTTCAGCCGTTCGCGCTTTTTTCGGCCCATGACGCTGGTGCGGCGTGTGCGGCCCCTGCACGGCGCGCCGCGCATACGCGTGTCGCTGGACGTGCGCTTTGACTGGGGCCGCCGCGCACCGCTGGTGACCCGGGGCAGCAACCACCTGCGCTATGTGGGCGATGCGCTCACGCTGCGGCTGACCACCGACGCGCCGCTGTCGCACCTGCTCTCCAGGCAGCCCTTTGTGCTGACGCGCGAGCATAACTTTTTGCTGGGTGCCGACGAGTCGCTGGCGGAAGGCATTTCCGACACGGCACGCTTGTTTGAACAGGAAACCGTGTCCTACTGGCGCAAGTGGAGCCAGCGCCTGCACATTCCGCTGGAATGGCAGGAAGCCGTTATTCGCGCCGCCATCACGCTCAAGCTCTCGCTGTTTGAAGACACCGGCGCCATCGTGGCGGCCATGACCACCAGCATTCCCGAGGCGCCAGGCAGCCAGCGCAACTGGGACTACCGCTACTGCTGGCTGCGTGATGCCTTTTTTGTGGTGCGTGCGCTCAACGGCCTGTCGGAAGTAGGCACCATGGAGGACTACCTGCGCTGGCTCAGCAATGTGGTGGTGCAGGCTAATGGCGGCCATATCCAGCCGCTGTACGGCATTGGCCTGGAGCGCGAGTTACCCGAATCGGTGATGGAGCATCTGGGCGGCTACCGGGGCATGAGGCCGGTGCGTGTGGGCAACCAGGCACAAGAGCATTTCCAGCATGACGTCTATGGCAATGTGGTGCTGGGTGCGGCCCAGGCTTTTCATGACCACCGGCTGCTGCACCGTGCCGGCCAGGCCGAGTTCGAACGGCTGGAAGCCGTCGGCGAGCAGGCGGCGCGCATCTACGACCAGCCCGACGCCGGCATGTGGGAGTTGCGCACGCGCGCGCGAGTTCACACCTCGTCGGCATTGATGTGCTGGGCCGCCTGCGACCGGCTGGCCAAGATTGCACAGGTGCTGAGGCTGCCGGAACGCGCGGCCTACTGGCAGGGCCATGCGCAGCCCATGCGCGAGCGGATTTTGCGCGAGGCATGGAACGAGGAACGCCAGGCCTTTGCCGAAAGTTTTGGCGGGCGCGACCTCGATGCCAGCGTGCTGCTGATGATTGAAGTCGGTTTTATCGACCCGAAAGACCCCCGCTTCGTGGCCACCGTGGATGCGCTGGAAATCCATTTGTGCGACGGCCCCTACATGCGCCGCTACGAAGCCTCTGACGATTTTGGCAAGCCCGAAACCGCTTTCAATATTTGTACGTTCTGGCGCATTGATGCGCTGGCCCGCATTGGCCGCAAAGCGCAGGCACGCGATATCTTCGAGACCATGCTGGCAGCGCGCAACCACCTGGGCCTGCTGTCCGAAGACACACACCCGGTGACGGGCGAGATGTGGGGCAACTTCCCGCAAACCTATTCCATGGTCGGCATCATCAATGCGGCGGTGCGTCTGTCCGCGCCGTGGGAATCACAGATATGACCCCCCCCGTTGAGGACTCACTGCGTGTAGCCCCTTCCCCCCTTGCAGGGGGCAAGTTATGGGCTAACCCCCGTCGGCGGCTCACTGCGTGTAGCCCCTTCCCCCCTTTCAGGGGGCGGCGCCTGCGGCCCGGCAAAGCCGGTTCCGTGGCCCCTGCTGGCTGGGACGGGATTGCTTCTGTTTTTATCAGAGGTGACACAGCATGAGTCGCCTTGTCGTGGTTTCCAACCGTGTGGCCGACCCGCGCAAGGCGGCGGCGGCCGGCGGCCTGGCGGTAGCGCTGGGCGATGCCCTCAATGCCACGGGCGGGCTCTGGTTTGGCTGGAGCGGCACCGTGGTGGAGGGCGGTGCACCCGGCGAAGGCGAGCTGCATGTGCAGCAGGCGGGCAAGGTCACGCTGGCCACGGTGGATTTGTGCGCCGAAGACCATGCGGGCTACTACCTGGGTTACAGCAACGGCGTGCTCTGGCCGGTGTTTCACTACCGGCTGGACCTGGCGCGTTTTGATGCGGGTTTTATCGACGCCTACCGCCGCGTCAACCAGCTGTTTGCGCGCAAGCTGATGACGCAGCTCAAACCCGACGACATCATCTGGGTGCACGACTACCACCTGATTCCGCTGGCCGCCGAATTGCGCGCCATGGGCGCTACCCAACGCATCGGGTTTTTCCTGCACATTCCGCTGCCGCCGCAGCAGGTGCTGGCCGCCATCCCCCAACACGAATGGCTAATGCGTGCCATGTTTGACTACGACCTGTTGGGCTTTCAGAGCGAGGCCGACCTGCAAAACTTTTCGCGCTATGTGCAGGCCGAGGCCGGCGCCGAGGACCTGGGTGAGCACCGCTTTCGGGCCTTTAACCGCACCGTACGGGCGGGCGCCTTCCCGATTGGCATCGACGTGGACGAGTTCGCCGCGCTCACGCATGCCAAGGAAGGCGTTGACATGTACGAGCGCATGAAAGAGGAGTACTCGCGCCGCAAGCTGCTGTTGGGCGTGGAGCGCCTTGATTATTCAAAAGGCTTGCCGCAACGTTTGCGCGCGTTCAAAAAACTGCTGCAAAAATACCCGGAAAACCTGGGCAGCGCCACGCTGATACAGATTGCCTCGCCCAGCCGCGAAGACATGGGCACCTACACCGATTTGCTGCAGGAACTGGAGAGCCTGTGCGGCTCAACGAACGGCGACTTTGGCGAGCTCGACTGGATGCCGGTTCGCTATATTCACCGCAACGTGGCGCGCAAACGCCTGCCGGGGCTCTACCGCGTGGCGCGCGTGGCGCTGGTGACGCCGCTGCGCGACGGCATGAATCTGGTGGCCAAGGAATTCATCGCCGCGCAAGACCCGGCCGACCCCGGCGTGCTGGTGCTGTCGCGCTTTGCCGGGGCGGCGGAGCAGCTCAAGCAGGCCCTGCTGGTCAACCCCTACGACAGTGACGGCACGGCCGACACCATCCAGCAGGCTCTGCAGATGCCGCTGTCAGAGCGGCAGCAGCGGCATCAAAAACTGCTTGAAAATATCCGGACGCAGGATGTGCACTGGTGGCGCAAGTCATTTCTGGACGCGCTGGGTGAAGGCAGTAAAGCCTAGTTTTTGAGGAGCAAACTAGGAAACGATGTAAGCCGCGGCCGCCGTAGAAAAAAGCGTGCCGTCCGCCCCCAGAAACTCCATGCGGGTACTGGCCACGCGCGAGCCCAGGCGCAGCACTTCGGCCCGCAGCTCGAAATGCTCGCTGATACCGGGGCGCAAATAATCCACCCGCAAGTCAATCGTGCCGAGCTTGGCAAAGCGGTGCAGCCGCTGCAGCGGAGCTTCATCCATGTGGCGCGCACCAATGGCCGCCATCACGGCCAGCCCGCCCATGGCGTCCAGCCCGGCACTGATCACGCCGCCGTGAATGCGGTTGTAGGCATAGTGGCCCACCAGCTGGGGCTGCATGTTGATACGCGCCGTCACGCGATCGGCTTTCAGCGAGGTGATCTTCAGGCCCAGCACCTGGTTGAACACAATTTTTTCTTCAAAAATACTTTTCAGGCCGCGGATGAACTCTTCTTCAAATTCAACGGCTGAAGGCGGTGGGGTGGTCAAAGTTTTGGTCATAGGTTCAATTGTCGTGCGGCCAGGTCTTTCATGATTTCTTCGGCACCGCCGCCAATCATCATGACCTTCACCTCGCGGTAAATACGTTCGCTTGTGGTGCCGCGCATAAAGCCCATGCCGCCCAGAATCTGCACCGCCTGATCGGCACAGAACTGCATGGTTTGGGTGGCGTGGTTTTTCAGCATGCAGACCTGGGCGATCCAGTCGGCGCTGCCCGATTGTTCCTCACCCGCATCGGCGCGCGCCGTCACGGCATCTAGCCAGGCCTGGGTAGACGCGATGCGCATTTGCATGTCGACGAGTTTGTGGCGAATCACCTGGCGCTCGATGAGCGCCGCGCCAAAGGTCTTGCGCTGGCGCGCCCAGTCCAGCGCCTCGTCGTAGCAAGCCTGAGCAAAGCCCAGCGCCATGGCCGACAGGCTCAAGCGCTCGCCGTTGAAGTTGCCCATGATCATTTTGAAACCACCGCCCTCCTCGCCCAGCAGATAGCGGGCCGGCACGCGCACATTGTCCAGCCGCAGCTGCGCGGTGTCCGAGCACCACCAGCCCATTTTCTTGAGCGCGCTGCGGCTCAGGCCAACGGCGTCACCGGGTACCAGCAGCATCGAGATACCGCCCGCGCCTTTGCTACCCGGCTCGCCGGTGCGCACCGCCATCGTGAGCCAGTCGGCGCGCATGCCCGAGGTGATGAAGACCTTCTCGCCGTTGATGACCCAGTCGCCACCATCGCGCCGCGCCGTCGTGCGCAGGCTCGCCACGTCAGAGCCGCCGCCGGGCTCGGTGATGGCCAGCGCCGCAATCTGCTCGCCGCGCAGCACCGGCGGCACCACTTCCTGCTGCACCTCAGGCAGGCCGTGGCGCAACACCGGCGGCAGGCCGATGTTGTGCGAGAACAGGCTGGCCAGCAGGCCGCCGCTACCGCCGTAGCGGCTCATCGTCATGGAGACCGCGTTGCGCAGCGCAAACGAAGCAGGTGTGCCGCCCAGCGCTTCGGGGTAGCCCAACCCGAGCAGGCCCAGCGCTGCGGCCTCGCGGTACAAGCTGCGCGGAAATTCACCGGCCTCGTCCCACCCGGCCACATGGGGCGCGATGCGGGCCAGGGTGAAGCGCTTGACGCTGTCGGTCAGCGCGATGATGTCTTGTTGCTGCTCTGTGTTCATGTGTGTTTATTCCATTTCTAATTCAATGCGAGATTAGGCGCACCGCCGCTGGCAGTGCTGTAGCACGGCAAGGCGGGGCAACGACATATCGCATTGAAGTAGAAATGGAATTAGGCGGTTTCAAAGGTGAGCAGCAGCTGCAAGGTGGCGGCTTGCTGGCCGGGCTCGACCAGCACGGCTTTGACGGTGGCATCGCGCGTGGCGGCCAGGCTGTGTTCGAGCTTCATCGACTCAATGACCAGCAAGGTGTCGCCCTTGCGCACAACCATGCCGGGGGCCGCCTTGACGGCCAGCACCTTGCCATTGAAGGGCGCGTGCAGCTCGTGGGCGGCCAGCGTGCCCGCCGCATCAGCGGCGGCTTCAAACGAGGCGTCTTCCACAAACAAGTCCACGCCACCCTGCTGCACATGCCAGCGCTGGCTGC
Organism: Polaromonas sp.; assembly: GCA_036506595.1. Classification (GTDB taxonomy): domain Bacteria; phylum Pseudomonadota; class Gammaproteobacteria; order Burkholderiales; family Burkholderiaceae_C; genus Polaromonas. Next base: position 15,502 of record DASXRN010000479.1, read on the forward strand.
CCACGCGCACTGCCAGCGCGCCCTGCGGCATGGCAGGCACGCCGCTCACGGCGACATCCGTCAGCACCTCGCGATGGCGCAAGCGCACCGGCCTGGGAAAGGAGCACGGCAACACGCCGGCGGCGGGTCTTGAGCCATTTTCATGAATAAAAAGTGCCGCTGGCCCAATAGATACAAGCGCCAGCAGCTCCTTTTTTTGTAGCACCTCACGAATCGCATCACCCTCTTCGGCCAAAAATGGAATCAGCGCATGCCCGGCCTGAAAGCGCGGGTGGCGCAGGCAGGCCGCCAAAAAAGCCCGGTTGGTGGGCAGGCCCAGCACTTCGGTGTGGTCCAGCGCGGCGGCCAGCTGGTCAATTGCCGCCTCGCGCGTGGCGGCATGGGCCACCAGCTTGCCCAGCAGGGCGTCGTAGTACGGCGGCACCTGCAGGCCCGCAAACAGCGCGTGGTCAAAGCGCACACCCGCAGGCTCGCGAAAGCGCAACACCTGGCCTGTGTGCGGCGTGAAATGTTCATCTTCCGCGCACAGCCGCACCTCGATGGCATGGCCGCTGAACACCACTTGCTCTTGCGTGAGCGGCAAGGGCTCGCCCTGCGCCACGCGCAGCTGCCACTCGACCAGGTCCAGCCCGGTCACGGCTTCGGTCACCGGGTGTTCCACCTGCAGCCGGGTGTTCATTTCCATCAGGTAGAAGGCCCCCACGCTTTTCACTTCGTGTAATACGCTGCCCCCCGAGGGGGCTGTTTCACCTTGGGGCGGCCCGGCGGTGAAACTGGCCCCCACGCTTGCCACTTCGTGTAAGGCGCTGCCCTCCGGGAGGGCCTTCGCGCCTTGGGGCGGCCCGGCGGCGCTCAATTCACGTTCATCGAGCAAAAACTCCACCGTGCCCGCGCCCACATAGCCAGCCGCCTGCGCCAGCGCCACGGCACAGCCGCCCATGCGCGCGCGCAGGGCGGCGTCCACCGCCGGGCTGGGGCTTTCTTCAATGATTTTTTGATGCCGGCGCTGCACCGAGCAGTCCCGTTCGCCCAGGTGAACACAGTGGCCCTGCGCGTCGGCAAACACCTGCACCTCGACATGGCGCGGCTTCAGCAAGGCTTTTTCGATCAACAGCTCGGCGCTGCCAAAGGCTGAGGCGGCTTCGGAGCGCGCGCTTTGCAAGGCCGCAGGCAGCTGCGCGGCCTGCGCTACCTGCCGCATGCCGCGCCCGCCACCGCCCGCCACGGCCTTGACCATGATCGGATAGCCGATCTGCCCGGCCTCGGCCTGGAAGCGCGCATCGGACTGGTCTTCCCCCTGGTAGCCCGGCAAACAGGGCACGCCCTGCGATTGCGCCAATTGCTTGGCCGCCGCCTTGCTGCCCAGCTGCCGGATAGCGGCAGGTGGCGGACCGACCCAGCGCAGACCGGCGGCCAGCACGGCCTCGGCAAATCCAGCGTTTTCACTCAAAAAACCGTAGCCCGGATGCACCGCATCGGCCCCGCTTGTCCGTGCGGCGGCAATCAGCTTGTCGATGCGTAAATAGGTGTCGATCGAGCTGTTGCCGCCCAGCGCGCAGGCGACATCGGCCTCTTGCACGTGCAAGGCCTGGGCATCGGCCTCTGAATACACCGCCACGGTTTTGATGCCCATGGCGCGAGCGGTGCGCATAATGCGGCGCGCAATTTCGCCGCGGTTGGCCACCAGCAGGCATTGAATTTTCATAAGGCCCATCCGGGTTTCCGCTTTTTCGCAAATGCAGCCAAGCCTTCAGCGGCTTCGGCGCCACGCAAACTTGCTGCGAATTTAATAGCCGCTTGCGCAGGAAAATCGCCAGCTACAGCCTGATTGAGCGATGAAAGCAGG
>DASXRN010000480.1:0-3688 GCA_036506595.1 Polaromonas sp.
CCTGGGCAAGCCTTTCAGCCCGCGTGAGCTGCTGGCGCGCGTGCGCAGCATGCTCAGGCGCGCACGCATGCCGCGGTCCACAGCCAGGCCCAGTAGCGGTACCAGCCCGTTCGACATCGACCTGGGCGGACAACGCATCAGCCTCCAGGGAAAACCGCTGCCATTGACGCGCCGCGAGTTCGGCCTGCTGCTCGATTTGCTGCAGCACCGTGGCCGCATCCGCTCACGCGACGAGTTGCTCAGCGCCGTCTGGGGCAGCGACTCGGACAGCACCGACCGCACCGTTGACACCCACATCAAGACCCTGCGCGCCAAGCTGCAGGAGGCCGCGCCCGAGCACGACCACATCGTGACGCACCGCGGCATGGGTTACTGCGTCGAGGCCTGACGTGCGTTTGGATTGATATGCGCCTGGGTATACGGCTGCTGTTCGGCTTTTTCCTGATCACCGGCCTGGCGGCATTTTTTGTGCTGCGCGTCTTCATGGCCGAGGTCAAGCCCAGCGTGCGCGAGGTCATGGAAGACATGATGGTGGACACGGCCAACATCCTGGCCGAACTCGCCAGCGACGACCTGGCCACGGGCCACATGGCGACGAGCCGCTTTGCGGAACATGTACGCAGCTACGCCCGCCGCCCGATTGATGTGCAGATCTGGGGGCTGGCCAAGCAGTCGCTGGACTTTCGCGTCTACGTGACCGACATCCGCGGCACCGTGCTGTTTGACTCGGGCAACGTCGCCACCGGCCAGGACTACTCACGCTGGCGCGACGTCGCCCGCACGCTGCGCGGCGAGTACGGCGCCCGCGCCACCCGCGAGGTGCAGCACGATGACCGCAGTTCCGTCATGTACGTGGCGGCGCCCATCACACGGGACGGCAAAACCATTGGCGTGCTGACGGTCGCCAAGCCGGTGGCCACGATTCAGGCTTTCATTGACCGGGCCGAACGCAAGATATTCTGGAGCGGCGTGCTGCTGCTCTTTTTGTCACTGCTGATCGGGGTGGCCGTCACGCTCTGGGTGGTCTGGAGCATTCGCAAGCTGCGCCACTATGCCCTGGCCGTCGGGCAAGGCGGCCAGCCTGCCGTGCCGCAAATACCGGGTGAGCTGGGTGAGCTGGCCACGGCCATGGACACCATGCGCCTCAAACTGGAAGGCCATGCCTACATCGAAAGCTATGTACGCGCGCTGACGCATGAACTCAAAAGCCCGCTGGCGGCCATTCGCGGTGCCGGTGAATTGCTGCAAGAAGACCTGCCCGCAAGCGCCCGGCGGGAATTTGCCGGCCATGTACTGGGCCAGGCCGGGCGGCTGCAAGCCATGGTGGACCGCATGCTGGAGCTCACCAAGCTGGAGCAGCGCCACGCCAGCGTGCAACGTGAAACCATCGCCTGGAGCGACTTTCTGGCGCATTTTCTCAGGCATTTTGGTGCTGCAGCCCAGGTAAATAGTGCGCAACCAGCTATCGAAATAATAGCAACCCCTGCACACGCCAGCGCGCACGCCGAGCCCGGCCTGCTGGCGCTGGCACTGAGCAACCTGCTTGAAAACGCCCGCTCGTTTGCACCCGCGGGCTCTGTCATCACGGTGGAAGCCCAAGACGGCATGGTGGCCGTGCAGGACTGCGGACCCGGTGTGGCGGCGTACGCCCTGCCCCGGCTCGGCGAGCGCTTTTTCTCGACCGTTCGCCCCGATGGCCAGAGCAAAGGCTCTGGCCTGGGGCTGGCGATTGTGCGGCAGATCATGCTGCTGCATGGCGGCAAGATGGTGGTGCGCAACACGCAACCGGGTTTGCGGGTTGAACTCTATTTCTGAGGTACCAGGCCGGAGGCGTTAGCCGCCTCTGCGCCAGTTGCGGAAGGGCTTTGCGTAAAGCGCGCGTACCAGTCCACCCGACGGGTCAGCAGCATGATGGCGGCCAGCACGGCGAACAAGGCCACGGCACCCACCAGCAAGGCCGTCTGCTCGATCTGCAGCAACACGAACAGCATGCCGTACAACACGCCTATGCCCAGCCCAAAGGGCACGCCGCGCGCCCAGCTTTGCAGCATGTAGCAGGCATACACCGTCAGCAGCAACACACAGGCGGCTGCGGCCACGGCATAGGCGGCGCCAAAAGGCATGTGCTCAGACAGGCTGACCAGCAGCAAAAAGAACATGCTCATGGCGGCGCCGACCAGAAAGTACTGGATCGGATGCACGCGCAGCGACTTCATGAACTCAAACAGCCCGACCGCCAGAAAGGTCAGGCCGATGAACAACAGGCCGTACTTGGTGGCACGGTCACTCAGCGCATAGGTGTTGGCGGGGTCGATAAAACTCACGCTAAAGGCTTCGGCGCAGGCGCCCGAAGCATGGGGCGCCGCATCGCCCGCCGCGCTGCACACGCCCTTGCGCTGGGCCACGTCTTGCTGGGCCGTGCTGGCCAGTGAGCTGACGCGCCAGCTGGCCTCGAAGCCCTGGTCGGTGATCTTGCGTTCGACCGGCAAAAACTGCCCGCCAAAACTGGGGTGCGGCCAGTTCGAGGTGAGCAACACCCGCGTGTCGCCGCCCAGCGGCACGATGGAAATACTCTCCGTGCCCACCAGTTCCAGTTCAAGCTGGGCCTCCAGCGGTGCCGAGCCCAGCAAGGCGGCTGGCAGCGGGGCATGAACACCGCGCGGATAGCTGCCATAAAACGTGCCGGGCTTGAGGGCTGGAGACTGCTCGCCGATCTTCAGGCTGGCATGGCGAATGCCGCGGGCATCAGACACCGCCAGCATCAGCAGCGGCAGGCCGCAGTTCATGCGCGAGTTGGCGTGCTCGGCCACAGGTTTGAGGGCCGCCAGATCGGCCCACTGGGCCGTGAGCTGCGCCTTGAGGTTGAACACCTGGGTCGCATGCAAACCGCGTGCGCGCGGCTCCAGCTGGCTGCTGCCGCGCACGCTGAGCGATGCCGGGGCGGCCTGCAGATGAAACTCGCGCCGCTCGGTGCGCACCTGCTTGTCCACGGTGATATCCCACTCTTCGGTACAGGCCCGGTGGATCAAGGGCCCCGTCAGGGTTTGCGCGCCGGCCAGGCTTTGCGCCACGCTTTGAATGGCAATCTGCCGGTAGTTCTGGCGGTCATGCACCACGCCGCTGATCTGCATGAGGGCGGCGACCAGCAGCACCAGCACCAGTGCGATGGAAATTAATTTTGACTTCACTTTGGGTCCTTTCGTTGTGACAACGAAGGGGAGTGTGCAAAGGCCGCGTGAAGCCGGTATGAGGCGAAAAGGCTTGTGTGAAGTCGGGGTGAAGCTGGCTCCTGGCGTGATGTTCGCGCCAGGCATTTGCGCATGGCAGCAATTGTGATTGCCGGGGTCACGACAACCCTGACGCAAAAAAGGCTTGTCCACGCAAAGGTCGACATCGAAAATCGACGCGTACCCAACGCTCTCAAAAAGGATATCTCTCCATGACCGAAACCCCTTTCCAGTCAGCCGTCGAGGCACTGGTCCAGGCGCGTGTCCATCAGCGCCCTGTCGATATCACGCAGGCCACTCAGGGCGTGACCAGCGCCGGACAAGCCTATGAAGTGCAGCAAGGCGTGGCTGATCGCCTGCAGTGGTTCCAGCAGGAAACGCCGCGCCACTGGAAGTCCGGCGGGCCTTCGCGCGAGGCCGTGCTGACGCATGCGCCGCTGCCGCCCGACGGCATCTGGCGC